>SVOD01000033.1 GCA_015066575.1 Oscillospiraceae bacterium | reverse complement strand
CGGTTTTTTGTTGCTGAAGCCGTTTTCATTCCCCCGGTAGAACCGGGGGTTTATGGCTATGCTTAAGACCAAAAAAACTGCCTCAAGGGAACACCCTTGAGGCAATATTCTTTATTCGTAATCGTACCCCGCTTTGATGGCTTTTAAGTTCACATCAATCAGGTTGGCTTTGCGGGCGGAAACTACCTTTTTCAAAGCATCCTCCATACCCTCGTAGCTGACTACACCGGTTTCTTTAATCACTTTACCGAGTATAATCATATTTGCCAAAGTGGGGATGCCGGCATCCTGCGCCATTTTGGTGGCGGGGATGTAGTACACATCCACATCATCCCTCTCCACCTTGCGGCTGATAAGAGTGGAATCCACAAAAATCTTGGAGCCCTTTTCAGCGGCGTTTTCGTACTTGTCGAGTGAAGGCAGGTTCATCACGATGAGCACATCGGGTGTGTCCACAATCGGCGAGCCGACCGGTTCATCACTGATAATCACATTGCAATTTGCCGTACCGCCGCGCATTTCGGGACCGTAGGAAGGTAACCAGCTCAACTGCTTGCCTTCCACAAGACCTTTATAAGCGAGCACTTTACCTGCAAACAAAATACCCTGTCCGCCAAAGCCGGCGATTAAAATTCTACTGGTCATATTATTCGCCCTCCTCGCTTGTTTTGTCTTTATATACACCCAAGGGGTAATACGGAATCATCTTTTCCTCTACCCAATCGAGCGCCTGCTGCGGTGTCATACCCCAGTTGGTCGGGCAGGAGGATACCACTTCAATGAGGGAGAAACCTTTGCCTTCAATCTGGTTTTCAAACGCCTTTTTAATTGCCTTTTTGGCTTGCTTAACATTTTTGACATTGTTGACTGCCACTCTTTGAATATAAGAGGGGCCATCGAGAGAAGCCAGCAATTCGCTCACCTTAATCGGGAAGCCCGCCGTCTTCACATCTCTGCCGTAGGGCGAAGTCTGTGTTACCTGACCGGGCAAGGATGTCGGCGCCATTTGACCGCCGGTCATGCCGTAAATCGCATTATTAATGAAAATAATGGTGATATTCTCGTTTCTGGTTGCGGCATGAACAGTCTCTGCCATACCGATACTTGCCAGGTCGCCGTCACCCTGATAGGTGAAAACGATGTTTTCGGGTTTTGCCCTCTTAATACCGGTAGCAACAGCGGGGGCTCTGCCGTGCGCTGCCTCTACCATATCGCAATTAAAATAATCATATGCCATTACAGCACAGCCGACCGGTGCTACACCGATGGCGCTACCTTCAATACCGAGTTCGTCAATCGCTTCCGCAACCAGGCGATGCACAATACCATGGGTACAGCCGGGGCAATAGTGAAGCGGCACATCGCACAATGCGTGCGGTTTTTCAAATACTACCATTACGCTTTACCTCCTGCTACATTTTTGATGGATGCCAACACCTGTTCGGGCGAAGGAATCATACCGCCGGCGCGGTTACAAAGCTCTACCGGGCACTTGCATTCGCTCGCAAGGCGAATATCTTCAATCATCTGCCCCATTGAGAGTTCAACGCTTACAAAGCCTTTACAATGCTCTGCCGCCTGCTTGACAGCCTTTGTCGGGAACGGCCAAAGGGTAATCGGTCTTAACAAACCGGCTTTAATACCCTGCTTTCTCGCCTCTACCACCGCGTTTTTGGAAACTCTGGCGGCAATACCGAAAGCGACAACGCAAACCTCGGCATCGTCCATCATAAACTCTTCGTACATCACTTCGTTTTCTTCGACCTGCTTGTATCTCTCGAAGCGATCAAAGTTGGTCTTTTCGAGTTCTTCGGGCTTCAAGTAAAGAGAATTGACAATGTTGTGTTCTCTTTGCATCTTGGTGCCGGTCAATGCCCAGGGTTTCTCAACTGTGACATCGCTTTCTTCCGGCAGGAGCACAGGTTCCATCATCTGCCCCATTGTGCCGTCTGCCAACAGCATGGAAGGCATACGGTACTTGTCGGCAAGCTCGAAGCACTTCGCGGTCAAATCCGCCATTTCCTGCACGGAAGCAGGTGCAAGCACAATCAAGTGATAGTCACCGTGACCGCCGCCCTTGGTTGCCTGGAAATAGTCGGACTGTGAGGGCTGAATGCCGCCCAAACCGGGGCCGCCGCGCTGCACATTGACAATCAGTGCCGGCAAATCGGCACCCGCGATATAAGAGATACCCTCCTGCTTGAGGGATACACCGGGGCTGGAAGAAGAAGTCATCACGCGCAAGCCGGTGCTCGCTACGCCGTAAACCATATTAATGGCGGCGATTTCACTTTCCGCCTGCAGGAAGCAGCCGCCGATTTTCGGCATACGCTTCGCCATATAGGCGGCAAGTTCTGTTTGCGGGGTAATCGGGTAGCCGAAGTAGTGGCGGCATCCCGCTCGAATTGCAGCTTCCGCAATCGCTTCGTTACCCTTCATTAATACTTTTTCGCTCATTGTGACACCTCCCCTATTTCTCTACCGTAATCACACAATCCGGGCACATAGTCGCGCAAAACGCACAACCGATGCACTTGGATTGGTCGGTCATTCCCGCGGGAGAATGACCCTTTTTGTTAATGACATCTTTTTTCAATTCGATGATTTGCTTCGGGCAGGCGTTGACACAAAGCCCGCAACCCTTGCACAAATCCTCATTAAAGGTTACTTTTGGCATAAATATCCCCTTTCAAATATTGATTCATTCGGAATTCGGAATTAAAGGTGGTAACACGCCGTGTTGCATTATAATGTACCGCGGTGCGGCACCGCAAAACTCCACGCTCCGTTCTTTATATATTTTTAATCAATGATTTTCTTTTGCAGGTGCAGAGGTAATATTTCCTGCCCTGCAAATGCCGGTGCCAAATCTTCTTTGACACTTGTAAACAACAGCGGCAATCCGGTCAATGCGCACAGCCTTTCGACCTGCGCCGCGGCGGACTTCACATCCTCGGCAGTCGTTTCCGCGCCGAGGTTGGAATTGTGAACAATCGCGCTAAAGGCAATACCGCCAGCCTGCTCAATCTCGCGCATCACTTCCATCGCTTCTTCGGCAGTGCGCGTAAGCGGGCGAAAGAAATTGGCAACAAAGACCATTTCGTAATTGTTCTCCTCCAAAATATACGGACGATATCTGCCCAGCGCCAAAGCACCGCGCTCATCCCCGCCGATATCCATTATAGCACAAAATGAATGATTTTGCACGAGTCCGTAAATTTCCTGCGGTAAAGCCGGCAAATCAACATTGGAATTCGCATAAGCGGGAGAGATTAATTCGATACCCGCTGCCGCTAATTCGGCGGCGGAATCCTTGGTGCGAAAGTAGGGGTTGACCACATCTAAATCCGCGATCTTGACCGCCTTGCCCTCAGCGTGGAGCCGCAGTGCAAAGTTGACTGCAATATTCGTTTTTCCGCTGCCGTAGTGACCGGCAAATAAGTATATTCTTTTCAGGTTGTCTAACATATTGTGCAAAGTTTTCAGTGTTCAGTTTTCAGTGTTCAGTCGTGCCGCTTTGCGGCACCCTTATTATCGGGTGTGGGAACCCGCCCTTCATTATTCACTATTCACGGCACCCAATGCTGCCTGACAAACTGTAAGCCTGCAGCTTACAGTTTGTTGCGCTGAATCTTACCGCTGATAGATTTGGGAAGTTCATCTCTAAAGACCACGATGCGCGGATATTTATAGGGCGCCGTGTTCTTCTTGACATAGTTTTGAATTTCTTTTTTGAGTTCTTCCGTACCTTCTTTTCCTTTAACAAGCACAATGCTTGCTTTGACTACCTGCCCTCTGACTTCATCGGGCTCGGCGGAAACGCCGCATTCAAGCACATAGGGCAGTTCCATGATAACGCTCTCAATCTCAAACGGACCGATGCGGTAGCCGGAGGACTTAATGACATCGTCCGTTCTGCCGACATACCAGAAATAGCCGTCTTCATCCTTCCAAGCGGTATCGCGGGTGTGGTACATGCCGTCGTGCCAAATCTTGGCGGTGTTTTCCTCGTCGCGATAGTAGCCTTTAAACAGACCGCAGGGCACTTCATCATTCACGCGAATAACAATTTCGCCCACTTCACCTGTCTCAACGCTCTCGCCTTCTTCATTAACAATATCCACATCGTACTGCGGGTTAGGCTTACCCATGGAGCCGACCTTGGTGCGCGAACCGATTAAATTGCCGATGGTTAAGGTGGTTTCGGTCTGACCGAAGCCCTCCATAATCTGCAAACCGGTCGCTTTTTCAAACTGGCGGAACACTTCGGGGTTGAGCGCCTCGCCCGCGGTTGTCATATGGTGAATGGAACTTAAATCGTACTTCGATAAATCCTCTTTAATAAAGAGTCTTAACATTGTAGGCGGTGCGCAGAAGGTTGTGATGTTGTACTTTTTAAACATCGGCATAATATCATCCGCATGGAAGCGGTTGAAATCATACACAAACACCGCGCCTTCGCACAGCCACTGCCCGTACATTTTACCCCACAGGGATTTACCCCAACCGGTATCGGAAATGGTAAAGTGCAAGCCGTCTCTCTCACAGCAGTGCCAGTACTTGGCAGTCACAAAATGCCCTAATGCATATTTGTAAGAATGCTCCGCCATCTTCGGGTTGCCGGTGGTGCCGGAAGTAAAGAGTAAAAACATAGTGTCGTCGCCCGCGGGGGTATCGCTCTTGCGCGGGAAATGGGTGGAGAAGAGCGCATACTCTTTATTGTAGTTGTGCCAACCTTCTCTATCTTCGCCGACAATGATTTTGGTTTCGAGCGAAGGTGATTCCAGCGCCGCGGTTTCGACCGCTTCGGGAATACCGTCATCCTGCGTGGCAATAATCGCTTTCACACTTGCCGCGTTAAAGCGGTAAACCAAATCGTGCGCCTTCAACTGGTTGGTGGCGGGAATTGCCACGGCGCCGATTTTATGCAGCGCCAGGAAGGTGAACCAAAACTGGTAGTGGCGCTTGAGAATGAGCATAACCTTATCGCCTTTTTTGATACCCATCTGCGTTAAGTAATTGGCGCAGCGGTTTGATTCCTGCTTCATCTGCTTAAAGGTGAAGCGGCGCTCATTCTTATCGTTATCCACATAAATCATGGCGAGCTTTTCCGGCTCTTTATCGGCGAGTGCATCCACCAAATCATAAGCAAAATTAAAGCGGTGGGTATTTTTAAAACGAATGCCCAGCAGTTTGCCTTTTTCGTTTTCTTCGGTTTCCACAAACTCTTCGCACAGCAGTTTTTCACTCGGGCGGGTGGAGACGATACTTTCTCTGATTTTTTCTTCCTTTGTCTCCTTGCCGGGCAATACCACTGCCAGGAACGTACAATCCTTCCCGTCAACGGCAATCATACCGTGAGGGGTAGAAGAATTATAATAAATAGAATCGCCTTCGTGCAATACTTCACAGTTGGAACCTACCTGCACTTTGAGCGAGCCTTTGATAACCAAATCAAACTCCTGTCCGGAGTGCTTGGTCAGGTGAATGGGTTTATTTTGCAATTCGGGTGAATATTCATAAGTCACCCAATAGGGCTCCGCGATTTTGTGCTTAAATTCGTGGGCTAAATTTTTAATGGTAATTCCGTCTTCCTTCGCGGTTTCCTTACCCGCGCCGGCTCTGGTGACCGTATAGGAAGACAGGTGCGCACCCTGCCCTTCGAGCAGTTCGGTAATTTCAATGCCGAAAGCCAAAGCGCACTTGTGAATAAAGGTAAACGGTAAATCTGCCACACCGCTTTCATACGCGCGGTACTGCTCTTCGCTCACTTCGGTTTTCTTTGCCATTTTGGCGACTGACCAACCCATGATTTCACGCGTGCCTTTAATTCTTGCCGCGACTTCACTTAATTGGGTAAGTGCTGCATTTTCGTTCATTTTTTCTTTCTCCTTTAAACTGTATTCTTTGATAGAATTGAGTATTGAGACCGAAAAAAAGCCTCAAAGATACAAGTATCTTTGAGACGAGAAATTACCCGCGGTACCACTCAAATTGCGCTTGCGCGCCACTCAGGCTCTATCAAGCCGTAGACCTTAACGCAGCCGTCACGGGAAACGCCTACTGGCACGAGGTGCTTTCGGATTTCCGGCTCGGAAGGGATTGGAACTTGAAAACCTCTCTTGCCGGGCTCACACCGCCCCCGACTCGCTTGGAAGAAATGAATTCGTCCGTCTTCGTCATCGCCTTTACAATAACAAAAGTTATCGTGTTCTATTATATTACCGCAAAAATCATTTGTCAACTATAAATTAAATAATTTTTCGGTATTCTTTGCAAGAATCATTGTGCGCTCTTCATCACTGAGCGGCAAAGAGTCTAAATACTCCAATTCCTGTGCCGCGCTCCACATCGGGTAGTCGCTGCCGAAAAGCACTTTGTCGGCGCCGTAAGTTCTAATTAAGCGCAGGCTGACTTCTTTCTCCAGCGCATAGAAGGACGAAGAACAGTCCACATAAAAATTGTCGTAACCGGCAAGCTTCCGCGTTGCCTCCTCCCACATCGACCAACCGCCGAAATGCGCCCCGATGAAGGTGACATCGGTAAAAATTTCCAAGAGCGGTTTCATCCGATTCGGGTTGGAGTAATCATAGCGGTAATCGCCGGTGTGCATAAGTACGGGCAATTTGCCGGCACACATTTCATAGGCTTTCAGGAAGCGATAATCATCCAATTTAAACTTTTGAAAATCCGGGTGAATTTTAATACCCTTTAAGCCAAGCTCGAGAATATGCTCGATATCCCCTTTCATATCCTCGCTTTCGGGGTGAATGGTGCCAAGACCAATCATGGTGCCGCCGCTCGCCTGCGCCTGGCGCGCAATGAATTCATTAATGGACTTTACCTGGGCAGGCTTGGTAGCAACCGAAAAAATCAAATAGCGGTCAATTCCCGCGCTTTTGCCGCGCGCAAGCATATCGTCCGCCATACCCTTTTCGTGCATTGTCAGGTCGTAAAACGCACCGATGCCTTCTACCGCTTTCGCGGCTATTTTTTCGGGATAGATGTGACAATGCGCATCAATGACTTCAAAGCCTTTATACATTCTTTTCACCCCTTTTACTTAATTTTATATACAATAGATAAAATAGTCCCAACAGCGCTGCGCCGACAAGGATGCCGCCCAAATCAATAAACACATCTCTGACCTGCCCTGACCTGCCGGGCACATACAGTTGATGAATCTCATCGCTGACAGCATACAAAAGGCTAAACGCAATGCCCAGGTAAAAGCGCTTTGCATTCCGCAAGGTATAGCAAAACGCAAAGGTACTCAAAAAGCCGAGCGCCGCAAACTCACTGATGTGCGCGAGCTTGCGCACAAAAAATTCCGTAAACCCGACACCGAACAGCTGCTCAAACAGCGCTCTGAGCCACCCGCTTTGCGCCGCGGAATCATCTGCCGCGTTGGAAGAAAACGAAAAGATAGTGGCGCACACTGCCGCAACCATCACCCAAGAAAGCGACACAATTACCTTGCGCTTCATCACTTCGCCCTCTCTGCACCGAGGAAATTGACCTTACCGCCAAAGGCGTAGAAGTAAATTCCCTCTACCTGATTGCGCTGCACATAGTAGGAATTCGCCGTAAACAGCGGATAAATCGCGCCGTCATTTAAAAGAATATTTTCACTCTTTAAGCACTTGGCAACCTCGCTGCCATCTTCATTGAGTGCTTCCAAAAAAGCGTTGCTCTCATAACCGAACTCGTTTTCACCGGCAAATTTTTTTAAAAATACCAGCGCGTCACCGTTATCGGCGGAAACGGGCATCATCACCCCATCGTAATTGCCCGCTTGTACCTCTTTTTCGATTTCATCGAGTGAAAGCACTTGGATTTTTACCTCAAAACCGGTGCCGAAATTCATCTGCCAATTCTGTACAATCTGCTTGGCATTGGCATCAAAGCCGGCGGTGCACAGCAGGCGAAATACCGGCAAGTCTTCCTCATCGGTGTCCTCTTTATATTTCTCGTAAAAAGTTTGGTACTTTTCGGTTGCGGCAGCGTTATCATTTGCCGGAATTGCCGCTTCTCCGGCGGCACTGCGGTAGTTTTCGCCGCCCGCCGTGCAGATATTGGGTACCACCCCGACAGCGGCCTTGCCCCAGTCCGGTGCCTGCAATGCTTCGCGGTTAACGGAAAGCATCAGCGCCTGCCGCAGCGATTGGTAGGAACACAGTTTTCCGTCACAGTTAAGTGCGAAGCACCACACCGTATCGTCATAAGATTGCACATTCAGCGACTTATCGGCGAGGGCCTCATCGATTTTATCATCATCAACCGCCAACGCATCGTAATTATCGTTTTTAAAACTCTCAAAAGCGTTTTCATCGCGATAGAGCGTAACGGCGTCGGCTTTGGCGGGATTGGGTAAAGCATAATCCTCATTTTTTCGCATCACCAGGTTGGTTTCATTCCATGCACGCAATGTAAAGCCCGCATTGGAAAGGAAATAATCCGCCTGCCTGCCGTATCTGCCGGCGCAATAATCAAAAAATTGCTCGCTGCAGGGCATAAATACAGCGGAAGAAAGCGATTTAAGGAAATCGCTGTTGGCACTTTCAAGGCGAATGACCAAGGTACTTTCATCGAGCGCTTTTATACCTAAAGAAGATGTGTCGGCTGTACCCGACTCATTAATTTCGTGGGCGTTTTTAATCAGCGAAACACTCTCAAAATCCGGCGCCTGCGTTTCTTTAAGCACCGCGCGGGAAACGGCAAACACAAAATCATTTGCTGTAATGCGCTTATTAAAGTTTTTGATTTCAAAATCTTCATCTTCCGTATCGACTGCCCACGCCGCCTGCGGGTTTAAATGGAAGGTGTATTGGAGCCCGTCCGCCGAAATATCCCAACTTTTGGCGACGGCGGGAATGACTTCGCCTTTTGCATTCAGGCGCACCAAGCCTTCCATGCAGTTTTCAATAATTATCAGTTCCGCTTCGCCCTGCGCAATCTGCGGGTCAATGGAAACGGGCATTTCGGCAATCGGGTAGGAAAACGACTGCTCCTGATTGCCGGAAAACAGTTGATTGATTTTGGAACATGAAGTCAGCGAGAACACACTCGCCAAAACGAGCATAACGGCAATAACTTTTTTCATGTTCTCACTTCCCTTCTAATCATTATAAAAGTATTAAAATACGAAGCAATGCTTCGCCACCGATAATTCCGAATTTCGCATTCCGCATTCCGAATGGCAAGTATTTATACTTGCTACATCATTTTAGCACAGTGAATATAAAAAATGGGTTACAAAAAATTACAAAACTTAATTGACAACGGCTCTAGGCTATGTTAAAATAAATAAAATAAATTTTTAAACGGATGCCGTGACATCTGCAAGGTTTATGTTGTATAGAAATTTTAATATGTTTATACCATCTTTCAGACCTTGCAAATTGCAAGGTCCGTTTTTTGAGGTGACGATGAAAACCGTATTTCATAATTGCATGATATACCAAAACGGTGTAATTCAAAAAGGAACCGTAACTGCCGATATTGCGTGTGATGGCGGTGCTGTTCGTTCACTTTCCAATCTGCATATTTTTCCGGCTTTTTGTGATGTGCATGTGCACTTCAGAGAGCCGGGTTTTTCTTATAAAGAAACAATTTACAGCGGCTCGCGCGCGGCGGCGCGCGGCGGTTACGGCGATGTGTGCACCATGCCTAACCTGCAACCCGTGCCCGACAGTATGGAGCATATGCAAGAGCAGTTGGATATCATCGCCCGCGACAGCGCGATAGCCGTGCACCCCTTTGCGGCAATCACTATCGGTGAAGAAGGCAGGCAAATTGCGCCGCTTGAAGAACTTGCCCCCTACTGTATCGGCTTTTCGGATGACGGTAAGGGTGTGCAGGATGCCGGCATGATGCGTGAAGCCATGCAGCGGGCAAAGCAATTAAACAAGATTATCAGTGCGCACTGTGAAGATAATACCTTGCTGCACGGCGGGTATATTCACGAAGGCAGTTACGCCGCCGCTCACGGGCACAAAGGCATTTGCAGCGCCAGTGAATGGAAACCGATTGAGCGCGATATTGCTTTAGCCGAGCAAACCGGCTGCGCCTACCATGTTTGCCACGTTTCCGCCAAAGAAAGCGTGGAATTGATACGGCAGGCAAAAAAAAGCGGTGTGAATATCACCTGCGAAACCGCGCCGCATTATTTGTGCCTGGATGAAACCGATTTGCAGGAGGACGGCAGGTTTAAAATGAACCCGCCCCTGCGCTCACCGGCAGACAGAGAAGCGTTGCTCGAGGGCGTGGCGGACGGAACCGTGGATATGATAGCCACCGACCACGCGCCGCATGCGGCGCCGGAGAAAGCAAAAGGACTGCGCGGCAGCGCCATGGGCATCAGCGGCATTGAAATCGCTTTTCCGGTTTTATACACGGCGCTTGTGCGCCGCGGCATCCTCCCGCTTGAAACATTGGTCGCTCTGCTGACCGATAAACCCAGAGAGCGCTTTGGGATTGCAAAAACCGACGCTTTTTGTGCATTCGATTTAGAACAGTGCTACACAATCCGTGCCGCAGATTTTATTTCAAAAGGAAAAAGCACGCCGTTTGACGGAATGCGTGTTTACGGCAAAAACAAATTCACCGTTTACGGGGGTAAAACAGTATGGAAAGAATGATGAACAAAAAAATCGTGCTTGAGGACGGTTCTTCATATTTGGGTTACGGCTTCGGCAGTGAGGAAAGCCGCGTGTGCGAGATTGTATTTAACACCTCCATGGTCGGCTATCAGGAAATTATTTCCGACCCTTCCTACACCTACCAGGCAGTTGTAATGAGTTACCCGCTTATCGGCAACTACGGCATTGCCGATGAGGACTTTGAAACAAGAGTGCCGACCATTGGTGCCCTCGTTGTCAGAGAATATAACGACAGCCCTTCCAACTTCCGCTCAACCAAAACACTCTCTGAAGTGATGGAAGAATACAAAATCCCCGGCATCTCCGGCATTGATACGCGCAAACTCATTCGCTCCATTCGCGATTTAGGTTCGCGCCGCTGTATCATTACCGATGCCGAGGTTTCCGACAGCGAGGCACTACAAATCATTCGCCAAACACCGGTGCCGCACGACGCCGTGGCAAGCGTCAGCTGCAAAAAGAAATGGTATTCCCGCACCGCCAATGCCCGCTTCAATGTGGTGGCAGTTGACTGCGGCATTAAACTCAACATTATCCGCTCTCTAAAAAAGCGCGGTTGTAATATCACGGTGGTTCCCCACTGCACCACCGCCGCGGAAATTGAAGAGATTAATCCCGACGGCGTCTTTCTCTCCAACGGTCCCGGCGACCCGGAGGATGTAACAGAAGTGATTGAACTGGTGAAAAGCATCAAAGGCAAGTACCCGATTTTCGGCATCTGTTTAGGGCACCAAATGATATCGCTCGCTTACGGTGCCAAAACCTATAAACTTAAATTCGGTCACCGCGGGGGCAATCATCCGGTCAAAAACCTGCTTACCGGCAAGGTGGAAATCACCTCGCAAAACCACTCCTATGCCGTGGCAGCCGACAGCCTCGAAAAAACGCCCTTAACCCCCACGCATATCAACCTGCTGGACAATACGATTGAAGGTGTGGCATGCGAAAAAGATAAAGTATTCAGTGTGCAATATCACCCGGAAAGCGCGCCCGGTCCGCAGGACAGCGCCTACTTATTCGACCGCTTTATTGCGTTAATGGAAGAAAACAGCGGCAAATAACGCTGCGAAACCGCGCAGCGCGCTGTATGCGCACCTATGCAAGCACATTGCCGCATATGCCTTTAACCCGCGAAGGCATATGGCACCAGACAGCGGGATGAAAGGTATGGTACATACAATGCCGAAAAGAACAGATATACAAAGAATTTTAGTCATCGGTTCCGGCCCCATCGTGATTGGTCAGGCTGCCGAGTTTGATTACGCAGGCACCCAAGCCTGCCTGGCACTCAAAGAAGAGGGTTACGAAGTAATTTTATGCAACTCCAACCCCGCTACAATTATGACCGACACCAGCATTGCCGACAAGGTCTATATGGAGCCGCTGACTCTCGAATACATTGCAAAAGTTATCCGCTACGAACGCCCCGATGCGATTTTACCCGGCATCGGCGGGCAAACCGGTCTAAATCTGGCGATGCAGTTAGAGAAGAAAGGCGTTTTAAAAGAATGCGAAACCGAACTCTTGGGCACAAGCGGCGCGAGCATTGAAAGAGCGGAGGACAGAGAACTTTTTAAAGAACTGTGCGAGCAACTCGGCGAACCGGTGTTGCCCTCGCTCATTGCGGATGATTTGCAAAGCGGCTTGCAAGCCGCAGAGAAAATCGGCTACCCTGTCGTGTTAAGACCGGCATTTACCCTCGGCGGTACGGGCGGCGGCTTTGCCGACAATGAAAAGGAATGTGAAGAACTCTTAAAAAATGCCTTAAAGCTCTCCCCCGTACACCAGGTCTTGGTGGAAAAAAGCATTAAAGGCTATAAGGAAATTGAATATGAAGTGATGCGCGATGCCAACGATACCGCCATCACGGTTTGTAATATGGAAAATATGGACCCGGTGGGTATTCACACGGGCGACTCCATTGTGGTGGCGCCCTCACAAACGCTCACCAATAAAGAATACCATATGCTGCGCGACAGTGCGCTGCGCATTATCCGCGCGCTTAAAATTGAAGGCGGCTGTAATGTGCAGTTTGCGCTCGACCCGCTCTCCTTCGACTACTATGTGATTGAAGTCAACCCGCGCGTTTCCCGTTCTTCGGCGCTTGCCTCCAAAGCCAGCGGCTATCCGATAGCGCGCGTATCCGCCAAAATCGCCGTGGGGATGCATTTGGATGAAATCATGTTGGCAAATACGCTTGCTTCTTTCGAGCCGACATTAGACTATGTTGTTACCAAAATGCCGCGCTTCCCCTTCGATAAGTTTGCCAGTGCCGACAATGCCCTATCCACCCAAATGAAAGCGACGGGCGAAGTGATGAGTGTGGGCAGAACGATTGAAGAGAGCCTGTTAAAGGCTGTGCGCTCGTTGGAAATCGGCGTTAATCATATTCATTTAAAAAAGTTTGATACTTACACCACCGCAGACCTGTTGGAATACATCAAAACCGGCACGGATGACCGCATTTTTGCCTTGGCGGAGCTGTTTGTGCGCGGTGCGGATATCTTTAAACTGTGCAACAATTCCAAGATAGATATGCTGTTTTTGGAAAAAATCAAAAACATTGTTTTGATGCAACTGGAGCTTGCCGACAAGCGCATGGATGTCAAGACACTGTATGCCGCAAAGCGCATGGGCTTCTCCGATGCCTATATCGCCGAAGTATGGGGAATGTCGGAGCAGGATATTTTTAAGTTGCGCGAAAAACAAAACATTTTCCCGGTCTATAAAATGATAGATACCTGCGCTTCGGAATTTGACAGTTATATTCCCTATTTTTACTCCACTTATGAAGAGGAAAACGAATCGGTTGTTTCGGATGCGCCCAAAATCATTGTGCTCGGTTCCGGCCCCATCCGTATCGGGCAGGGTGTGGAATTCGACTATTCCACCGTACACGCCGTGCAAACCATTAAGCAATCGGGCTATGAAGCGATTATTATTAATAACAACCCCGAAACGGTATCTACCGATTATACCTGTTCGGACAAACTCTATTTTGAACCGCTGTGCACCGAAGATGTGATGAACATCATTCACCTCGAAAAGCCGATTGGCGTGATTGCCTCTTTGGGCGGTCAAACTGCCATTAACCTTTCCGAAAGCCTTGCGGCACACGGGGTAAAAATCATCGGTACGGATTGCGAAGCGATTGACAAAGCCGAAAACAGAGAGAGTTTTGAAAACCTGCTCAAATCCCTGCAAATCCCGCAACCGCAGGGTGAAGCCGTGACCGACATTGAAGCCGGCGCCGCGGCGGCAGCCGCTATCGGCTACCCTGTTTTGGTCAGACCCTCCTTTGTGCTCGGCGGCAGAGCCATGCAGATTGTAGCGGATGAAGCGCAACTGCGCCAATATCTCAAAACCGCCGTGGAAATTGATAAAGACAAACCGGTATTGGTCGACAAATACATACAGGGCAAAGAGCTGGAGGTTGACGCCATTTGTGACGGCACAAATGTCTTTATTCCCGGCATTATGGAGCTTGTGGAAAGAACCGGTATTCACTCGGGCGACTCCATCAGCGTCTACCCGACCTTCTCGGTGAGCGAAAATGTTAAAAAGACCATTATCGACTACACCGAAAAACTCGGCAAGGGTATCGGCATAGTCGGTCTATATAACATTCAATTTATTGTGGATAAAGAAGAGAATGTATATATCATCGAGGTCAACCCCCGCTCCTCCCGCACCGTGCCTTTCCTCTCCAAATCTACCGGCTACTCCCTGGCGGATATTGCCACAAAGGTGATTTTAGGGCAAAGCCTGCGCGCGCAGGGCATCGAGTGCACCTATGCGCCGGAGAAAAAGCGCCACTATGTCAAGGTGCCCGCCTTCTCTTTCTCGAAGCTCAGCGGTATGGATGCTTACCTCTCGCCGGAGATGAAATCCACCGGCGAAGCCATCGGTTATGACAATCAGCTTAACCGCGCATTATTTAAGGCGCTTCAGGCATCGGGTATGAATGTGGTCAACTACGGAACCGTGCTTGCCACTATCGCGGATGCGGATAAAGCGGAGGCTCTCCCTCTCATTCGCCGCTTCTATAATATGGGCTTTAATATACAGGCAACGCAAGGCACTGCCAATTACCTCAAAGAGCACGGCATTCGCACTCACAGCCTCAAAAAACTCAGTGACGGCAGTGATGAAATACTGGGTGCCATTCGGCAAGGCTATGTCAATTATATTATCAACACAAGAGATTTAACCTCCGGTGTGATTTCCGACGGAAAACTCATTCGCCAATGTGCGGTGGAAAACGGTGTCACCATTTTCACTTCACTCGATACGGTAAAAGTATTGCTGGATGTACTCGAAGAAACCACGCTGACGATTTCCACCATTGATGCATGATGAAACAGACACAACTGACAATTACCGAAAACAAAAAAATAGCCGCCAACACCTACCGGATGCTGCTGGCGGGCGATTGTTCCGCGCTGAGTCATGCCGGGCAATTTATTAACATTCTCATTCCCGGCAAATTCCTGCGCCGCCCCCTTTCGGTGTGCGATTATACCGCCGAAAGCGTGTGCATTATCTACAAAACAGTCGGTGAGGGCACAGAGATTTTGAGCCGCATGCAACCCGGCGAAGCGGTGGATGCACTTATCGGGCTGGGCAACGGCTTTGACCTTGCCAAAAGCGGTGATAAACCGCTGTTAATCGGCGGCGGCGTCGGAGTTCCCCCGCTCTATAAGGCGGCAAAGGATTTGATAGCCGCCGGCAAAAGCGTGAGCGTGATATTAGGCTTTAATACAAAGGCTGAAATCTTTTATAAAGAAGATTTTGAAGCGCTCGGCTGCCATGTCATTCTCACCACGGCGGATGGTTCCGCCGGCACCAAAGGCTTTGTCAGCGATGTGATGGACACCATCGATTATGACTACTTCTACGCTTGCGGTCCGAAGCCGATGTTTGAAGCGATTGAAAAGAAAGCGCGCACCGGCGGGCAGTACTCCTTTGAAGAGAGAATGGGCTGCGGGTTCGGTGCCTGCATGGGCTGCACCTGTAAGACCAAGCAAGGCAACAAGCGCATTTGTAAAGAAGGCCCCGTGCTGGAAAGAGAGGAAGTATTATGGTAGACACCCGCGTGGAACTGTGCGCATTGCCCCTGGATAACCCGGTCATTCCCGCCAGCGGCACTTTCGGCTTCGGCTACGAATTTGCGGATATTTATGATATTAACTGCCTGGGCACTTTTTCCTTTAAAGGCACCACCCTCTCGCCGCGCTACGGCAACGCCACACCGCGCATTGCCGAGAGTGAAAGCGGTATGCTCAATGCAGTCGGCTTGCAAAACCCGGGGGTGGAAAAAGTTATCAGCGAAGAGTTACCCAAACTCAAACAATGCTTTCATAAGCCGGTGATGGCAAATGTGAGCGGCTTCTCGGTGGAAGAATATGTTGCCACCTCGCGGGCGCTGGATGCCTGCAACGAAATCGGCTGGCTGGAAATCAACATTTCCTGCCCGAATGTACACGGCGGCGGTATGAGCTTCGGCACCTCTGCCGCAGTGGCAGCCGAGGTCACGCGCGCGGTAAAAGCCGTTAGCACTAAACCGGTGATAATGAAACTCTCCCCGAATGTAACCGATATTGTTTCCATTGCCAAAGCCTGCGAAGATGCCGGCGCGGACGGTATCAGCCTGGTCAATACTTTTTTGGGCATGAAAATCGACTTAAAAACAAAAAAGCCGCTGCTCGCCAACAAAACCGGCGGGCTCTCCGGCCCCGCTATCAAACCGCTTGCCGTGCGCATGGTCTATCAGGTCTATGAAGCGGTAAACATCCCGATAGTCGGTATGGGCGGCATTATGAACGCGGAGGATGTGATTGAGTTTATGCTCGCCGGCGCCACGGCAGTGGAAGTCGGTGCGGCAAACCTTATCTCGCCTTACGCTTGTAAACACATTATCGACGCGCTGCCCGAAGTGATGGAGCACTACGGCATCGCCTCTTTAAAAGAAATTATCGGAAAGGGACACTGATATGGGAAAAGATGTAATCATTGCTTGCGATTTTCCGACTGCGGAAGAAACCATGCGTTTTTTGGATGGCTTTGAACACGAAAAACCGTTTGTGAAAATCGGTATGGAACTGTTTTATGCGGAGGGACCCGCTATTGTGAAAGCCATCAAGGCAAGAGGACACAAAATATTTTTAGATTTAAAACTGCACGATATTCCCAACACGGTCAAAAGGAGTATGGCGGTCCTTTCGCGCCTGGATGTGGATATTTGCAACCTGCATGCCGCCGGCGCCTCGGATATGATGAAAGCCGCTTTAGAGGGCTTAACGCGCGCGGACGGTACAAGACCGCTGCTTATCGCCGTGACACAACTGACCTCTACGAGCGAGGAGCAGTTAAAAAACGAACTGCTTATTCAAACCGATATGGCGCAAACCGTTATCAGCTATGCCAAAAATGCGGCGGCAAGCGGACTTGACGGTGTTGTTTGCTCCCCGCTCGAAACGCAGGTGGTGCACGAAAACTGCGGCAAAGACTTTTTATGCATCACACCGGGCATTCGCTTTGCCGATGCGGCAAAGGATGACCAAACCCGCGTGATGACCCCCGCAAAAGCCAAAGAAATCGGCAGCGATTATATCGTTGTCGGCAGACCAATCACCGCGGCGGCAGACCCCTATGCGGCATACCGGCGCTGTGTGGAAGAATTCGTGGATTAGGAGGCAGATAATGAAAGAAATTATTGCAAAAGATTTACTAAAAATTCATGCGGTTTTTTTAAGACCGGAAGAGCCCTTTACCTGGGCAAGCGGCATTAAAAGCCCCATTTATTGCGACAACCGCTTAACACTGACAGCACCGGAAGTGAGAAACGATATTGAGAACGGCCTGGCGCGCTTAGTCAAAGAAAACTACCCGCAAGCCGAAGCGCTCTTCGGCACCTCCACTGCCGGTATTGCGCACGCGGCAATTACCGCACACATTTTAGATATGCCGATGGGCTATGTCCGCTCGGGCAATAAGGACCACGGCAGGCAAAACCGCATTGAAGGCAGTTTGCAGCCGGGCGAAAAAGTGGTCGTTGTGGAAGATTTAATCTCGACCGGCGGCAGTGTCATTGAGGTTGTGGAAGCGCTGCGCGAAGCCGGTGCAGAGGTTTTGGGCATTGTTTCCATTTTTACCTACGGTATGCAAAAAGGCCTGGACAGGCTCCAAGCGGCACAGGTCAAAAATGTCTCGCTGACCGATTTTGAATGTGTCGTGCAAACCGCGGCGCGCGAAAACTATATTAAAACGGAAGATGTGCAAAGGCTTATCGCTTTTCGCAACAACCCTGCAGATGAAAGTTGGATAGTATCATGAAGCATTTAATTGATATTAAAGATTTCAGCACCGATGAGTTGGATGCATTAATTCGGGTGGCAAAGGATATTATGCAGCGCCCGGAAGCTTACGCGCACAAATGCGCCGGCAAAAAACTCGCCACCCTCTTTTTTGAGCCCTCTACCAGAACCCGCCTTTCCTTTGAAGCGGCGATGTATGAACTGGGCGGCCATGTGTTGGGCTTTTCGGAGGCAGACTCCTCCTCTGCTGCCAAGGGCGAAAGCGTTGCGGATACGGCAAGGGTGGTTTCCTGCTATGCGGATATTATCGCCATGCGCCACCCGAAAGAGGGCGCGCCGCTCGTTGCCGCGCGTAATTGCCCGATACCGGTCATCAATGCCGGTGACGGCGGCCACAATCACCCCACCCAAACACTGACGGATTTATTGAGCATCAGTGTCGAAAAAGGCAGGCTTGATCATTTGACTATCGGGCTGTGCGGCGATTTAAAATTCGGCAGAACCGTTCACTCCTTGATTGCCGCGATGTCGGCATACCCCGGCATCAAATTTGTGCTCATCTCCCCCGATGAGTTAAAACTGCCAAGCTATGTAAAAGACAGTCTTAAGAGCAAAAATATCCCCTTTGAGCAGACCGCCTCGCTTGAAGAGAGTATGCCGAAGCTCGATATTTTGTATATGACAAGGGTGCAGCGCGAAAGGTTTTTCAATGAAGAGGACTACCTGCGCTTAAAAAACAGCTATATCTTAACCCCGGCAAAACTTAACAATGCAAAAGCGGATTTATGTATTCTGCACCCGTTGCCGCGCGTGAATGAAATCAGCACCGCGGTAGACAGTGACCCGCGCGCATGCTATTTCAAGCAGGCGCTTTACGGAAAATACATTCGCATGGCGCTTATTTTAAAGCTGTTGGAGGTAGCGTGATGAAAATTGATTCCATTAAAAACGGCATTGTGATCGACCACATCACGGCAGGCAAAAGCATGGAACTGTACCGCCTGCTGCATTTAGATACACTCGACTGCCCGGTTGCGCTCATTCAAAACGCCGCGAGTAATAAAAGCGGCAAAAAAGACATTATTAAAATTGACGGTGAATGGGAACTGAACCTGGATGTTTTGGGTTTTGCGGATTCCGGCGTTACGGTCAATATCATTCAAGACGGCAAGATTGTTGAAAAAATCACACCCCCTATGCCGCAAACGCTGGAGAATGTGCTCTTTTGCAAAAACCCGCGCTGTATTACGGGTGTGGAGCAGGAACTGCCGCATATCTTTAAACTCACAGACCCGCAAAAGCGCATTTACCGCTGTTTATATTGCGAAAGCAAAGCGTAAGAAAAAAGATTTGGCGATGCCAAATCTTTTTTCTTTCACCCTTTTTTCATAAAAAACCAGGGAAGGAGACGGTTCTTTTCCCTGGTTTTTTTGCGCGCTTGCGCGCAAAAAAAGGCTCCGCGCTTGCGCGCGGAGCCAAAGTGAATTCCAGTATTTAAAATTGTTTATTGCTTATGAACTTCTAATGCATTCGAGGGTAAAAGAAGCCGAGCCGTAATAGGTTTTGGTGCCTCTTTTTCCCTGCTGTTGCGTTACCCGTTTCGTGATGTGTCGGCATTTTCACTGTTTTGATTTATCTTGGAGCCCCAAGAGGCAACCAAAACTGCGAAGCACCTCTCGCGAAGCAATTTTTGTGATAATTTCTTCGATATTGAGGCAGGTTGGCTGACGCCAATCAACGAAAAATCGGATAATTAGCCAAAAAGGGCGAGGGAGTGGCTGTTAATGCTCGACTCCTTTTTACCCTTATTAGCAGCCGAAATAGCTGCTTGCCTGCACGCTGTAGAGATACAGAGCTCTTGCAAGGTTTGCATAATTGGTATTA
>SVOD01000032.1 GCA_015066575.1 Oscillospiraceae bacterium | reverse complement strand
TGCCGGCACCGGAGCGCAAAATCAAATCGCTGTCGCCCCAAAAGACCGGTGCATCCATACCCAAATCCGTGCTCTGTATTTCGGCATACTGCTGATTAAAAGTCGGCAAGGTGGTTTTGACATTGTTGACGGTATCGCCCTGCTTGCCCTCGAATGCCACAAAACTCTTTTGGTCGAGTTGCTCGGCAAATTTCGGCGGCGAACCGAAGGCAACGAGGTGGTAATCCTTGTAATTGGGCATCACTGCCACAAAAATCAGGCGCGCCACAATAATTCCCGCAATCGCAAACAGAAGCGGAAAATAGATATACGCAAGCCTGCGCTTTATTTTTCTTGCTTTTGATTTATTGACTGCCATTACTGCTCCGCGTTTCCTTTCTTTTTGCGCACCGCCAAAACAGCGGCAGCGACCAATATCCCTGCGCCGGTAACGCTCAAGCCGATGGTGAGCGGCAGGTTGACCACTGCACCGGTTTGCTTAATGGGGTTGAGGGAGATGGTGCTTTTACCGTCTACATTCTTTAACTTGAGGTTGGACATTACCAGCGAACCGTCTACCCCGATTAAGTCGGCGGTGGAATCAGCCCTGTTGTAAATAATTCTGACATTCAAATACATTAAAACATATTGGAATTTCTCGAAGAATTTCACTTCATTCATCGCTTCGTTTTGATAGAGCTCATAAATTTCCAACAGGTATTCACATGCATCATCGGCATAAATCTGAGAAATTTTGACAGTATCTCGGTTAAAATACACTTTTAATGCGTTATGATATTGATAGAAATCCTTGTTGTATTTGGTGCCCTTTTGCATCAGTTTTAACACCTGCATCTCCGCGGGGTTCACACCGCTGGCGGCAAATGCGGGCGTGGCAAAAGAAAACAAACACACGATGCAAAGCAATATTGCAACTACTTTTCTTTTCGTAATCATACCCTCCTAAAGTTGAGTATAAGATATATTACTCCATATTTATTCAATTTTACCATATTTAGCAGAGTAAATCAATAAGAAAATAAGGATTTGGCGATGCCAAATCCTTATTTGTCAGTTTTCAGTTTTCAGCTTTCAGTTTTCAGTTTCACCCACCGCGCGCTATGCGCGCACCGCCCTTGATAGGGCGGTTTCATAAAATGCAAGGCGTAGCCTTGCGACTGAACACTGAACACTGAACACTGAACACTGAACACTCGAATAAAAACTAAGCGCCGCCTTTATTGGCGACGCTTAAGGTTTTTATTCTGTTGCATCCTCGCTATGGTCTTCAATGAGCGCTTTGGAGGTTTCTACCGGAAGCGAAGCGACATTGCTTTGGGCTTCCTCGACATTGGCAAGAATGTCGTTATACTGCACGGACTCGAGCTTCGTACACGCCGCAAGGGTTGCGGAGGTGAACATCATCTCTTTATTGGGCAAGACAAGTGTCTCCATCACATCGTTGTTGCCGAAGGCATCATCACTGATGCCGACAACCGCATATGCGGTGCCTTTGACATAGACGCTTGAAGGAATCACAACCTTTGCCGACTCTGCCGTTTCGGCGCTCAAGCCGGTGACCACTGCCACATACGGTGCATTGGCGCTCTCATAGGTCACACCATTCCAAGTCGTGCCGCTTGCCATCACATGGTAGCTGATGCCGCCGACCGTCACATCAAAGTCGGCACTCTTGAGCGAAGCGCTCTGCTGCTTCTTGGCATTGCCTGCCGCCTCACTCGGTGTCGGTCTGCTGTCCGGCGTTTGCTCCTGCAAGCAGCCGTATTTCTGATACAGGTAGTAAGAACCGTCGTTTTGATACTTCGTGATGAATTTTTCTGTCGCGGAACCGACCGGCGCTACATTGACATCAGGCACATAGATGTTGATGTTATCTGCCTTTTCGTAAACATAGTAACCGTTCGCATCCAGCACGCGCTTACGCGCGGGACCGAGCGCATCTTTACCGATTTTAATCACTTGCGAGCCGGTGCTCACAATATCGGTACCGTCCTTTTTGGTGTCGTAACAGTTGCGGAAGTCGAAAGTAACCACCGCACTATTATCAAATGCACCGGATTCAATGTAATTGAGTCGCGGCGCGAAGTTACCGTCGACCAGTTTCTTGGTGGGCGATTCCACCTTCACTGAAGTAATGGTTTGGTTCCCGGAGAAGGCATTGGTCAGAATTCTCGAAACATCGTTTTTGATGATAAATGACGTATCCGTAACAGCTGTAAACGAGGCAATGCCGGCACGGTCAATAAAGTAGGTGCACGGGAGAATCTTCACGATTTCCGTATCTTCCTGCAGGTAGGCAGCTTGCGCGTTCGGGTTTAATCTGTTCTTGCGGTACAAGACATAATCACCGGTTTCTGTTCTTCTACGAGAGTCATAAACCATATCCACATAGTAGCGTGTCGTCGCGGAGTTGTTAAGTTTAATTGCCAACAGCTTCGGGGAAACCAACGATTCCGGAGAAATGTATTCCACCACTGCACTCGCCTGGTTCGCATCGAAGTTGAAGCAGATGCCGGTTATATTCGGATTGAGGTCCTTCAAAATGTCTTCTTCCGAGCCGAATTCGGTAACATTGTAAGTATTGCCGTCGTAGGAAATGTTTTTGGGCACGGAAGCCATAAATTGACCGGAGTCATTCGGTCTGTCAAACGCGACAATCTGCACACCCTTGGCAATAGCTGCGGAGGTGCCGGAGGAGTCGATGATATAGTAAGACCAAACATTACCGCCCGCGGAATACTGGTGGATGAGCGGCTCAAAGTAGTTACGCCAGCCGTACCAAACATTGGTAACGGTTGAGCCTTCAATATCCAGCGTTTGCTGAATGTAGGTGGTCAAAATGTCGGGGGCAACCGAAATCTTGAAGCCTTCCACTCTCGTGCCGGTGGAAGAGAATTTCTCATCGGCATAGGCGGAACCGCCTAAACCGACAACATATTCATCATAGGGACCGGACTGCGGAAGCACGGTTTCAATGGTCAAAAGCTGAATGCTGTCGCAGTATTGAATAAAGTTCTCATTGGCAATACTCTTAATGCTCTCACCGAGATTTAAGTTGACAATGGAGGAATAGGCAAAGGCTTCGGCGCCGATTTCCTTTACACCCTCAAAGTCTTTCATCGTGGCGCTGAAGTTCGTGCCGCGGAAGGCATCCGCACCGATGTTGAAGGAAGCATAGACTGTGTTGCCGCCTTCGGTGGCAGTTGTATCCACCGCGCCAATGTTGAGGTTGCGCCCGCTGAAGTTGCCGCCGCTGACCGTTGCATTGGTCGCGAAGGCGTAGGCGGGAATTTCGGTGGTCACCACATCATTACCATCGGTCACGCGGGCAATCTTTAAGGTGCCGATGCTGACCACTTCGCTCGCACTGTCCACAGAGGCAAGTGCCGGTGCCGTGGTCGTCACAAAGCTGCCGTCGAGCACCAAGGTGCCGATGTTCGTGCCGGTAGTCGCGCCGATAATCGATTCATATGCGGTGCCGTTGCCCAATATATTGCTGTCATTCGTACCGAGGTACAAAGTCGCACACTCGATGTTATAGAATGCATTTTCACCGATGGACTTGATGTCTCTCGCATCCACAATATTGGTCGGAGTGGTATCGTTGCCGACAATCACACCGCTAAACGCGCCGGAAG
Source organism: Oscillospiraceae bacterium (assembly GCA_015066575.1). Taxonomy (GTDB): domain Bacteria; phylum Bacillota; class Clostridia; order Oscillospirales; family Acutalibacteraceae; genus RUG714. The sequence continues at coordinate 16,512 of SVOD01000032.1, read as the reverse complement.
CGATGGTGTTAGAGTTATTGAGTAAGAGGTCGGCTTCAATCGTGGAGCCCGCAGTAATATTGGCGCGGAACACATTGACATTGTGCAAATCCAATATCGCGTTGCCGGTGTTGTATGCGCCGGTAAAGTTGAAGCCTGCGAGCGCATAATCATCGGGTGAATATTTTTCATTCGGTCCGTGCAGGTCCAAAATACCGCCGGTAAAGACGCAGCCGTCAAACGCATTGGAGCCGAGGCTGACCATACCGCCGAAACCGTTGGGTCTGGCAGTGGAGCCGATAATAATTGTATTCTTAAAGGCATAGGCGCCGATGTCTTTGACCATACCCAATTTCAAAGGCTTGATGGTCAACTTGGCAGCCGAGGTGCCTTCAAAGGCTCTGTCGCCTACCGCTACGCAGTTGCTCAAATCAACAATTACGCCCTCGGTAGTCGCGCCGCCGTCGGCAAGAATGGCCTTTCTAAACGCCTGGCGCTTGACAGCGACAACGGTGTAGTTGGACTGCCCGTCGTTTAAGGCGGCGGGTATCAGGTCACTTTCCGCTTTATTGGCGATGGTGCCGGCGTAGTAAATGATTTCACAGCCGGTGGCAGTGGAACCGTCACGCGAGTACTTGCAGTAGTAAGCACCGTTTTCCGCCTTGAAATCATAGAATTCGTACATACTTAACTTCCAGGCATCGGTATAGGTGCCGCTCATGGCTGTCTGCGCGAGCGATTCATCCATAAAGATGGTGGTCTTATTGACATCGAAGCCGCCCAGGAAACTAAGCGGAACCGAATCGGAGCGGTCCCAAATGACCTCTAAGTTCGTGCCGCTTGCCACATTAAAGGCACCGGTGTTAATAGAGTTGACATTGGAGCCGATGGTGATTTCTTCAATCTGTGTGCCGCGGAAGGCGTAAGTACCGATGCTCACACTCGTAATCGGCAGAATCACTTCTTTGAGACCTTCCATATTGACATTGGTCTGCGCATCCAAAGCGTTGTTCGGAATCAACTGGTCTTTGATTGCCGCGCTCGAGAGATCAATCTTTTCCAGACCCGAGAAGTTATCTCTGATATTATAGAACTGTGCGGGCTTGAGTTGAATACCGTTGTTGGTAATGACCGTCAGGTCGGAGCACGCCGTGTAATCAAAGCCGTATTGCGTAAACAGCGCGCTGATTGACTCGTAGTTCGCGCCGGAATTGGCATCCACATTCTTTAAGTAAACCGTGAACTTTTCGCTGACAGTCGCATCTTGAATGACAACCGAAACATCGGTTTGCTGGCCGAAGGGTTCGATATCCGCCTCCATAAAGTACGGGCTGTTGTAGTCGCCGCTAAAGGAGGTCATCGCACCGTCACCGTTAACGATACGGGTGTTGTAATCGCTGCTGTTGGTTTGGTAACCGATCGCACCGCTTGAGCCGCTCTTAAGCGACAAGCTCGTAACGCTGTTGTTATTCTTGACATAGGCGCCGACTTGCAGCGAACTGCCGGAGTAGTCTATGTTGCCCAAGTCAATGCTGCTGATCTCACCGTTGTTGACAATGTAGACATCGTTGATGCCTTTACCGCTTTGTACCACAATAGAGTTGAGCGCGGCACCCGCGGAGACTTTCACCATCGTGTCCGAACCGGTCACGGTCAGGTTGGTCGGTCTGTAGATACCGCCGGCGGACATGGAAACCGGTTGAATGTTGCTCAGGGTGAAGCCGGTCGAATCATCAATCTTGGTCGATGCAGGGTCGGCAACATTTTCTTCCACACTTAAGGCAGCGTTGACATAGAGGTTACCGCCGGTGACCACGGAGTTTTCAATTTGACCGATAAATACATTTTGGCTCGAACCGGTACTGTTGATGCTGAAGGAACCGACGGTGTTGACATAGATGTCACCGTCCACATACAGCTTCGAAGAAGCCGGCACGGTCAGCTTGCGGGAATCGGTGGTCTTATAGTTGAATACCAAGTCGCCGTGAATGCGCAAGGTATAAGTATTTAAGTTGAGGTTCACACCGTTGGTGAGCGACAGGTTCGTTGCCGCCGGACCTTCAATGTTTTTGGTTAAGTAGATAGAGTCGCCGCTGTTGGCGGAAGCAATGGCACTTCTGAGTGCCTGCCAAGAGTCGGCATAAATAATGCGGGAAGACGCGGTGGTCTGCGGAATCGGGCCGTTTGCCTGGCCGATGGTCAAAATCGGGTTGACATCAACTGTGAGGTTGCCGGGGAATGTCATTTCATCCGGAAGTCCGGTTACACAGTAGGCGAGCAAATAGTAGCCGTAGTCATCATCTTCTATCGCGGCGCTTTCCAAAGCGACAGCATTGTTTTTAATCGTACCGAAGGTAATATCGCTGCTCGGAGAGGAGATATCGGCAGCAGAGGGTAAGGTGTAGGAGGAGAGGAAAGAATTAATTTGAGCAGCAGAAGCGTTGCCGGAAATATTTAACTTATACGGTTTAAAGTAGAAGTAGTTGGCGAGCGCCGCTTCTTGCGAGGTCATATCATTATAGGTTAAGTATTCATAGGCTTTAATGCCGAAACCCGAGTTGTTCGACACCTTGACCAGCTGGTACTTCACGGAATCGGAAGCCATGCCGATGGTGTCGGATGATAATGACCATTTATCGCTATCCTGCTTATCGTAGGTAGCGGTCTGTAATTGTGTTACGGTTTTGCTGTTCTTGTCAACATCAAATAGTGTGACCGTGTAGTTAAACGAACCGAGCGAGAACTTCCCGCGCATCACATTGATGCGGTTCGTATACCAGGCAAAAGTAACACAAATCGCCAATAACACCGTCACGATTAACGCAATCGCGGCAATCGTTTTTTGGTGAGTATTGAGCTTTTTGGATTTTTGCTTGTTCATAATTCTCTCCAAAAATTACCTTTCTAAAAACAACGCTTGGTTGTATGTTTACTTATATATCAAATCCTTACGGACTGATTCACTGTTAAAAATGCTGCGTTTTGAATGTTGAATTGTGGTGGTGCCGCTCGCGACACATTATAATTGCGCGCCCGGCGCGCCACCTTTTCTTTGGCGTAGCCAAAACTTCACTGCCTGCAACTTCACTTGACCCGGTCAAACTTCACTGCATAGCAACTTCACTCAGCGGCTTCGCCGCTATTTCTGTTCTCTGTCTTCTGTCTTCTGTATACTGTCTTCTGTCTTCTGTTGCTCTGCTTCCTGCTCCTTGAGCCACTGTTTGACTTCTTCCTCGCTGGGAACCTCCACCGCGTCCGCCTTCTTGGAAAGCTTGGCGAGGTTGTAGATTTCCGTTCCCATAAAGATGAAGATAATCGCTAAGAAAATCAGCAGCCCGTACCAGGTTTTAAAGAGAGTGAAAAGGAAGCTGAGCACCTTGAGTGTGCGCACATATTTGCCAATCACCTGCCCGCCGCTAATCACCGGGTCGGTAATGGCACCGGGCTTGATGCCCTTGGTGGTGATGCGCAGTGTGCCGCCGGTGTCTTTTTCCGGCTCTTTAATGACCTTATGGGTGATATCCTTGCCCGCCATTTCGCCGGAAAGCGCGTGGTAAGAGATAACATCGCCCTTGTGAATGGTTTGCGGGTCGCACTCCTTGACTAAAATCACATCGTTGATTTCGAGCATGGGTGTCATGGAGTCGGAAGCGACATTAAACACATAGTAGCCGAACAGTTTCGGTTTGGCGCCGGTGAGTCTGAGCACAAACACAAACACAACCACCGCTGTTGCCGCCAATAAGATAACGGTCGAAAGAATGTTGAGAAATTTTCTGAGTTTCGAGTTTTTTTTCTTTGCTTTGGTTTCTTGTTTCATTATTGCAAGGTGACAAACTTAATCTTTTGGAACTGCATCATTTCTTCGCCCATGGCATCGTTGTCGACCGCGTCACCGTTGAGCACAACATACCAGTAAACCGTGACGGGAACCGGCGTTACATTGCCGCCGGAGGAGGTGGCTCTGGACAAAGTCAGGTTCGTATAAATTTCTTGCGTGGGAACGAGCATCTTTGTCGAACTGATGCTGCCGCCATCGGCATACGGCTGCGCCTGCGCCAAATCGAAAGATTGCTGGAACGTGCCGCCTTCCAGGTTGGAAGCAAAGGTAATGCAGACCTTATCGCCGGTCGTAATCAATTTTTTATTCACAATGATAGACTGCAATGTAAAGTTGCCGACATGGTTACTCGTTTCGTAATTGGAAATGACTGTTTTAAAATATTTTCTTTCGCCCGGATAAAGATTAAAAACACGCGCATCCTCATTGAAATCGGGGTTATTCATATTCATGTACGGATGCTCATCATACACAACCGTGCCATCCGCCTGCAAGGTGCCGGGGTAGGTATTAAAGCGAATATCCAGGTCATCGTTGGAAATTAAGGAAATACCGTGCGCCACCGCCTTATCATTCATGACGGCAAACCACGAAAAAATCGCGAGAATAATGCCGACAGCAAGCACTAACACCAGAATACCGTTTCCGATGAGTGCTTTCTTTTTGTTGTCGGGATTTTGAGCATCGATATTTACTTTTGCCTGCTCGGTTGCTTGCATTACTCTCTCCTTGAGATGGTTGGTTTTGTAGTAGTTTGGAGTGTGGAGAGTGGAGTGTGGAGTTGTGGTGGCGTTGCAAAGCAACGCATTTTAAATCGCAACACTTTGTGTTGCCACCTTTCATTCCGCATTCCGAACTCCGCATTGCGCATTAATCGAAATAGAATATCGTTGCGCTCCTGGCGCCGAGTGCCTTGATTTTGACATCGGCGGTCGGCTCGGCAATCACCTGGTCGAACTCATTTTCCGCTAAGAGTGAATCGGTCAATTCCCTGATTTCCTCTTCACCGTAGCCGGTGTAAAGCACAAAGGCAAAGCGCTTATCGCAGTCGCCGAAAACGTAATCGAGTGCCAGCGGCAAATTGACCGCATCGGTTTTCGCGCTCTTTTTAAATCTGCCTTTGATAATCATCCCCAGCGCATCCTGCCCTAAGTAGGTCACGGCAGAGAGGTTCTTGCTGCAAAGTGCTTCGGCGCTTTCGCCGGCTTGCGCAAGCATTTGGATGCCGACCGCGCGGGCAATCGCACTGCCGGTGAGCGCCTCGGTATCGACTGCGGTAATCGCCGCATCGGCTTCTCTTGCCGCGAGTGTGGCAGTCGCCATCGCGCCGGTGCGCTTTTCGCTCGAAGCGCAGTAGTAAACGGTGTCGCCGCGCTCCAATGCCGGCTGCATCGCCTGCAAAGCGTCTATGGGGGCGGCGCTCTTGTCAAATTTGCCGCTACCGGCACCGAGTGTTAAGAGTGCCAAGCCGTATTTGTCTGCCAAAGCGGCGGTATCAGCTGTAAAGTCATCTACCATTACAGTCACATTGCCGCTCGGTGCGCCCTTTTGAATAGCGCAGGCGGTTTTGACCAAATCTCTAAAGCTATCGACCGTTAAGCCGTTGTCTAACTCTTTGATATGTTTGTAGGATAATGCCTTGGCTTTGGCGGCACTTTCGGCTGCCGCTGCCGCGGCGGCAACGGTGCTCTTGGAAGAAGCGCGCATTTGAGCCAACTTCTTCTTGTAAACTGCCAGCTCTTCTTTTCTGGCATCGGCAACCGCTTTTTCCTGTTCTTTGGCAAGCGCCGCCTTTTGGTCGGCAAGCGCTGCGGTGTGGGCGGCAGCTGCCGCTTCCATATTTTGGTTCAAAGCCGCAATATCGCTCTCGCGCGCGGCAATCGTATTGTTTCTTTCTGCAATCGCCTGCTCTTTGGCGGCGATATCGGCAGCCTTCGCGGCAATATCGCTTTCAAGTGCGGTAATTTGCTCTGCCTTTTGGCTTAACTGCTGCGCTCTGTCGGCAAGCTCTGTCTCCTGCCCGGCGATTTGCGCTTGCTTGCTGCTGATGTCACTTTGCAGGGCTGTAATGGTGTTTGCCTTGTCAGCCACATCGGCTTGCAAAGTGCCGATGCGCTCTGCCTGCTGCGCCAATTCACTGTCTTTATCGGCAAGCAGTTGCACTTTGGCGGCAATATCGGCATGTAACTGCTCGATTGTCGCTTCATGCGTAATAATCGTTTGCTCGAGCGCGGCAATTTGGTCTGCTTTGGCGGTAATATCCGCCTGCAGTTGCGCTACCTGCTCGCCGAGCGAAGCAATCTCGGCGGTTTTGGCTTCGATGTCGGCTTTCTTGGCTGCCACATCGGCAGTCAGAGCCGCAATCGTAGCGGTTGCAGCGGCAAGCTCGGTTTCGAGCGCTGTAATCTTCTCTTCGAGAGCGGGGAGTTTCGCCTCCAATTCGGCGACTTTTGCTTCGCTCTCTTGGAACTTCTCTTTGAATTTTGCTGCTTCCGCTTTGGCAGCTTCGAGTTCGCTCGCCTTGCGGTCGAGCTCTAACTGCATATTGAGAATTTTGGTATCTCTATCGCTGACTTCCTTTTCCAAATGCTTGACTTCGGAAGTTAAGCGCTGAATTTTTCTTTCTTTATTTTCGTTATCAACGGTCAGGTCGGCAATCTCTTTTTTGTGGCCGGCTAAGACCTTGTCAAACTGTTCAATCTGTTCGCGCAGAGCATTACGCTCTTCGAGCACTGCCAGTTCCGCCTTTTGCTCATACAAGCGGAATTTTTCTTCCTCGGCGGCTTTGCGCTCCTGCTCCTCGCGCAGTTTTTCTTCTTCATACTCTTCGCGCAGCTGCTCTTCCAAATCGGGGTTGGAGCAAAGCTCAATCGCGAACTGCTGCATCACGACCGTATCATACAGCGCGTTTTTGAAATTGTCGGCAAGCTTACCGTCAAACTCATTGCCGGCAGCCTGGTAACCGGGCTTGGTATAGGTTTCGATGTAGTTCCACAAATCCAAACTCTTTTTAAAGTTCGGGTTTTTGGTCATCAGGTTGGTGTGCAGAATCGGCGGGCGCACCGGCTCGCAACCGGTCAGCTCACGCATCAGCGGGGTGGAAAGGAAGTCACCCAAAATGGTACGAATACGCAACACACGCTCGTAGCCGGACAGGGTGGTAACATCCGCATTCAAATCGACCTTTGTGTTGGTATGGGATTCGATGGCAAAGCTTAAATCGTACTCCACCTTTTCATCAAACACCTGAAAATCTCTGTGCAGCTGCACCTTGGAGAAGGAGTCATTGGGCGCATCACTGAGCGCCTTGTATCGCAAGCCTACAAAGTAAGCGAGCTTTTGCAGCAGTGTGTAGAGGAAGCGGTTTTCATAAATCGCAAAACTCTCTTCACGCTGGATGTTAAGAATTCTTTCGGGGGTAACATCGCTGCCCTCCACGCGCGCAATCAGGTTGGTGTGCTGCGCCAGGTGGCGGACAGATTCGGTGGTAATGCCCCTCGCCTTTTCAATCGGCACGACCTCTTCGGTCACTTCGATAAAGCGGCGCTGCTCGCGGATGGCTTTATCGATATACATCAGGGTGCTTTCAATCGCCTCAACCCAGTCAAGGTCTACCACTCTGTAGTAAACCTTACCGATGTGAGAATCCTCGCCGGCATCGGCAAGTGTTTGGGCTGCGGTCATATAGCGGTGGGAATCAATTGCCTCTAAAGACTTTCTAAGTTCCGCATACGCGCGGTAGTATCTTTCCATTTGTTCCATTCCGGCATCCCACCTCCTTAATTAATGAATAATGAATAGTGAATAATGAATAATTGAGGGCGGGGCACCCGCACCCGATTATATTCACTTATCGGTAATTGCTTTTGCTGTGCAAATATCTTGTTCTTACTTTTGTCTTTTAATGATTAGTGAATAATTGAGGGCGAGGCACCCGCACCCGATTCTATTCACTTGTTGGTAATTGCTTTTGCTGTGCAAATATCTTGCTTATGCTTTTTTATAAATATAGTGAATAATGAATTTTCACTCTTTATTTACAGTTGTTTTAGCTGTGTTAATTGAAGAAATTAACATTCTTTTTAATTCTAAACACATATTTAATAACTGTGTGCTTTGACTCTTTTCAATATAGTCGGAAAGAGCTAATAGTTTAATCCAATACTCTGTTTCGGCAGTTTCTTTCAAAGCAATATGCAGTTTTGAAACAAAATCCGCTTTGCTCTGCGCATAGTTGGCTTCATTGACATTAGCACCGATACTTGTTCCGCTTTTTAACAACTGCTTTGAAATAATTTGCTCGTTTTGCTCTTGAGTTAAGTAGCGATAAACACTGACAATCTCTTTGGCAAAATTCAGGGACTTTTCGATTAAATAATTTTCTTTCATCAATTCCGTATCAAATGTAAAGTATTTGCATTTTTGGATTACAAAATAAATGGGAATATGAATTGCTTTCTCTTATAATCAAGTGCGAATGTGTCGCCCTTAATTATTCACTATTCATTATTCACTATTCATTTGTATAATTCTTGCGCGCAAGAATTATACAAGTTTCTGTAATCTTCTTAAGTACTCTTTACATTCGCCCATGTTTTCTTCGCCCCAGAGTTCATCGAGGTAGTCGCACAGACCGTCGATTTCGTCACGGATGAAGGAGAGGTTCAACTGCTCGAACTTTCTCAAAACCTTCTTGGCGAGGACATAGTCGATACCGTCAACCTCCGTGCCGCCGCAACCGACATATGCCGGTACGAAATCACGCAGCTGTTTAACAATACGGTTACCGAAAGCCAAGCGGAAGTGCTCGATCACATAGTCATCCAGCATTTCAATCTTGTGCAGGTTCTCTTTGGAAACCTTGTGGGCTTCCTTCGTGGCATCGAGCAGTTCTTCAAGGTAAACGGCAGAGAGATGCAGCGGTTCGGTGTCGGGTGCATCAAAAGGTGTACCCTTGGTGTTAATATCAATCGGCATCGCACGGTCATACACCTTATCGGTGATAGCGAAGGTCGAGTCGTCGTTATTTGCCGTGCCGACATACCACATGTTGGTCGGCAGGGTCAGCTTACCGTCTTCCAAATGCTTCGGGTCGGAATCCCAAACGGAAGGCACGAGGTCAACAATCCACTCGTCTCTGGAGGGCATTTCCAAAATGGAAAGCATTTCGGCGAAGTAGTACTCGACACGCGCGATGTTCATTTCGTCGAGGATAACGACATAGGGAACCTCGGTGTAGGTCGCTTCGTACATTTTCTCCAAAAGGTCGGTTTCGTTGTAGCGCTTGGTAAATTCATTGAAGTAACCGAACAGCTCGGAACGGTCACGCCAGGAAGGCTGTACGGATGCGATAACCGCATCGTTATAAATAAACTTACCGAAAGCATACGGCAGTGAGGTTTTACCTGTACCGGAAATACCTTGCAGGATTAAGAGCCTTGTGGAAGCAAAGGAAGAAAGGAACAGGCGAATGATTTTGATTTCATAAAACAGCCCCATACGCGAGCAGGCAAAGTTGCGGAACCTGTCGCAAATTTCGGGCAGTGTAATGGTCTTGTCGAATTCGGGGTCGACATGGTCCGCCATTCTTTCGTCCACCTTGGTGAGCTTGTAGAAACGGCTGCCGCCATCGAGCTCGTCTTCACCGTTCTTGTTAAGCGCTTCCATCTCTTCGCCGGTCAGCTCGGCAATTTCATTGGGGTTCAGACCAATCTGCGAAACCTTCATCGAGAGGATTTTATCCTTCTCCAGGTTTAACTTCATCACTTCTTTATTCAGGGCATTGACTTCTTGCACAAGCGTTGCCTGGTCTGCCTTCTTGGTCTTGTTTTTAAGGGATTTTTTAATCGCTTTAACTACAAGGATGATGATTAACACCAACAGCGCAAGGATTAACAGGAAGAAGAAAATACCAACACCCCAACCCATACCGGCGGAGCCGCTGTTTTTGATAATGTCGATATACTTTGTAAAATCGAACGCACTGCCAATCCCGACAACAAGCGCTTTTAAGCCCTTCCAAATACTGCCGAAGAATTGACCGAGGAATTCAAATAAAAAACTAAATACTGTATCCACGAGATTTCTCCCCTCGTTAAAAATTTTAAAAAATACTTTAAAAACGAATATTTTTAGCCGTTAGCCAATTAGCATAATAGCTGTTAGCGAATGGTTGTGCCTTGCGGCACATTTGTTTAGCCGTTAGCCGATTGGCATATTGGCATATTGGCGAATGGTGGCAAGGCAAAGCCTTGCATTATAAGGCGGTTCGGCTTTCCGAACTTGCCAATCATGGGGTCCCCGAAAAGTATTTCGCAGAAAACTTTTTGGGGAGAGGACAAACAAACGAAATAACACTTAAAGGATTTGCTCGCAAATTCTTTTTGTTATGAAGTTTGTTTGGACGAGCGAGTGTCCCGCCCAAAGTTCGCTTACGCTCACAATGAAATTCACCTGCGGTGAATGAAATCACTTCGTGATGAAATTCCCTGCGGGAATGAAATCTTGCTAAAGCAAGATGTACAATATGGTGGTGTTGCTTTGCAACACAATTTAAATCGCAACACTTTGTGTTGCCACCACTAATTCCGAATTCCGCATTCCGAATTCCGCATTGCAAGGCTCCGCCTTGCCCCACTCGACTCCGGCCGCTACTGCCGACCATAGCAGCCGGTTGCCTAATGGTTAACCAATATAAATATTATTAATAATTAATACTATCTAATTAGTCCTCTGAAGACTCGGAAACCGTTTCTTCCTGCTCCGGTTCAGTCACAGCCTCTGTGCTGACTTCCGCCGCAGGCTGTTCGGTTTCTTCTACTTCCTCGCTATTCTCGGCGGGTTGCTCCGCTTCCTCGGCGGGTTGCTCCGCTGCAGGTGCCGCCTCTGCGGGCGCCTCCTCTGCAGTTTCTTCCGCCTCAGGTGCCGGGGCTTCCTCGCTTTCCGGAGGTGCTTCGGCGGCGGGAGGTTCGCCTCCGCCTTCCGCTTTCTGCTTCTCCAGATACTCGAGAATGGCTTGAGCTTTCTGATCTTCAGATAATCCGGAGCTATCTGAAGAGTCATTGCCCATCAGTTCTTTTGCAGCTTGAAGTGCTGCCTCCTTTTGCTTCTCTTTGTTGTAGTTCAAGAAGTTGGTGATAAATCTGACTAATTCATAGATAAAGAAGATAATCATCGGAATGACAACCGCGATAAAGAAGCCGGAAGGCTTTCTCAAGAAGTCAAGCGCAGCGCCGACCTTCTTGACCATAATACCGTCATCCTTACTTTCGGTTGACCAAACGGCGACAATGTTCTCGGGAATGACAATGCTGCCATCCTCTTCCTTATTGTTATCACCCTTGGTGACAATGATTTGGTTGCCGCCGGCATCGGTTCTGAAATCCACAATTCTGTGGGTATTCAAAACATCCACGAGCAAATTTTCTTCATCTAAAATCTGTGTCCAGAAGGTGACAATATCGCCCTTATGGAAAGTTTCCATCACGCGTTGCTCCTTCGGGACCATTTTTCCGACAATCAGGTCACCTGCCTCGAAGACAGGTGACATGGAATTCGATTGTACGGAGAAAGGAACGTAGCCAAATACATTCGCTACACCGCTATCCCGGGCAGTGATTGATATTACGGCGATAGCCGCCGAAACAATTACTACCAACACAATAAAGATGTCTATAATAATGTTTAAAACTTTTTTTAATACTTCCATAACCCGAAATAGCCTTTCCACATTTTTTATCGGATGTTATCTAACTTCTAAATAACAAAGATAAGCTTTTAAAAAATTGTTTTGTATTCCTCTAAAATACCTTAGCTGATGCTGGTACCGAAGTTGAATACGAAGGAATCAATAACCTGACCCATTGCAGCGTTGTTGCAGCGGCTGTCATTACCCTCAAGCCATACGGTAACAGTGATGGTCTGGGGAACGTTAGCACCGAGAGTTGCAAGCAAAGCGCCGGAAGTGCCGGGAGTTTGAATTTGCTGCTGAGTCTTGGTGATACCGGTAATTTCTGTAGCAGCATAGAAGGTAGCGAAGCTGGCGCTATCCTGCACATAACTGTCTACAGCGGTAACCGCATAAGTAGTCTGAGGAGTACCCAAGCAGAATACTTTAGCAGCGTTGGAGCCGACCTTGATGGAAACTCTGATTGCCGGGGAGATTGCCGTGTTGTTGGAAGCACTCAAACCGGTCAAATAGAGAGGAGTATCCGGAGCAGTAGATTTTACATCAAAGGTAGTGCTGTAAACCTGACCGCCGGAGCCGATAGAATTAACGAGAGTCTCGGACTCGGTACCTGCTGCGGTAACGTTCTTAACCTCGATGAAGGAGCCGGTAGCACCAACAAGAGAGGAACAAGGAGTCAACACAGTCTGAGGTGAAACGGGAAGGTCATAATCACCGGTCCACAACGAAGATACTGTCGGGTCGGAGCCTTCGTCAGCGAAGAGCAAAGAGCTCGGTTGAGAGGACTTGAAGTTCAAGCCGGAAGCTTTAGCTGCAGTGTTGGATGCAAACCAAGCGTAAGTAGCGCCGGAGAGAGCAACGACAGCAACTAAAAGCATTGCAACAGAAGCGATTAACGCTTTTTTGCGCATGTTTTTTGTTTTCATTGTTTAATCCTCCTTTAGGATTTCTTTCCGTACAAACCGAAAAGATTTAAAAATTTATTTATTTAAAATGTGCGCGCGATGTTTAGGAGAATGCCGGTGCTTGACTCTCTTCAGGGTCGGCAACTGAGAAGAGAATTCTTGACCGGATATAGCCGCCTAAAACATCGTTTGTACATTCTAAATCGTTTCCTTCAATCCAGATGACAACGGTGTATTTGTCAACCGAACCGGGGGCGAAGTCTTTGGTTTGGGTTTGCATGATGGTCGTATCGTCCAGCCAGGCAATGGTGCCTTTTTCGGCTTTTTCACGATTTGCCTTGGTACCCTTCGCATAGATTAATTCTTCGCCGTTTTTATATATCATCACCCTGATTGCCTCATCCATCCCGTTGGCGGTACCGGTCAATTCCATTGTGCCGGTGTAATCGAGGGTGTTTTTACCGCCGTTTCGCAGGTAGAAGGTGTAAGCAAGGTAATTTTCGCCGTTGTGCGCGCCGTCTTTTTTATCTAAGTTTTTGGGGAGCCAGTCATAGGTGATGTTGGTCGCATCCTGCACCTTGGGGGCGCTGAGTTGAATGGCAGGGTCCTTAAAACTTTCTTCGGCGCAAAGTTGAATACCGTTTTCACGCAAGCTGCGGTCGGTGCTGATAACCAGGTCACCGTAGAGCGTGATGAAAATGGAAACGAGCCACAGTATCAACAGTATTAATAAAATGGTAAGAATGGTAATTAAAATTTTTCTGATTAACTTAGAACTGCGCGTGCGTTCCTCCGCTTCCTCTACGGCATAGGTCCTGCCGACAATGCGCCGGGTCTGTGCCTCTAAAGAATTCAGGTCATGCGGGGTGAACTCTTCTGCAGGTTTTGTTTTTTTCTTTCTTGCCATTACGTTTCTCCAAAAATAGTGTTTAGTAAAGTGTGAAGTGTGGAGAGTGGAGAGTGGAGTCGAGGGCGACACATTCGCGCTTATTCCGCTCCGCTAAAATCAACTGTCTTTACCTCTCCTTAAATGCAAGGCTCTGCCCTGCCGCCTCTAATTCCGCATTTCTAATTCCGAATTCCGCATTATAATCGGGTGCGGGTGTCCCGCCTCTTAATTCCGAATTCCGAACTCCGCATTCCGCATTAGTTCGCGGCAATCTTGTCGCCCTGGAAGTTGAGCTGTACCGAGAAGCCTGCTAATGCCACGCCGTTGTCGCACAGCGGGTCTTCACCTTCAATCCAAACGCGCACGGTGATTTTCTTGGGCGTGTTTGCCTCGAGCGAGCAAATTTTGTTGGCATCGGTATTTTCGCTGATTGCCCAAAACGCATTGGTCTGGTTTGCCGCATAGCCGCGCTGCTCGACTTCGTAAATTCTGGGGCTCTCGCCTTCGGGCGCAAAGCTGATGCGCGCGGTGCGCACAACCTCTGCCTGGGCGGAGGTGTTGCCGGCGGCGGAGGTAATCTTGGTGCCGTCGTTCGCGCCGTCCTCACTCTCTTTGTCGGTGAGGTAAACATCCACATTGTTGCCGGAGATGAGCCACAGGTCCATCAGCAGGTATTCGCCGTTGGCGGGGCCGGGCTCGGTGCGCTCGGTGCCGTTTTGTAAGAAGAGCCTGGTGCCGACATTGTCATTGGCATTTTGTGTGGAGAGCGGCTCTAACTTAATATCGGGTAAGGTCTTGTAGTTGTTGGCGGTCAACTGCGCGTTAATCATATCGGCAGTCACGGTTTTTTCGTAAGCGTTGATGTCGTTGCCCAAATTGGAAGTGGCAATTCTCAAATCGCTGCCGGTCGTACAGTTCATATCTAACCCGTCGGTACCCGCCAAACCGGAAACGGTGAACCACGCGAGCGTGGTGGTAATCATCACCATCAAAGCAATTACAAAAATCGAAAGTGAGGTTTTGTATTTCACTCTGGCGCGGAGAGTCGCAAGCTCGGCATTAAGCTCTTCGACTGTCTGCAATTGCTCGTTGATATCATGACCTCTGTTTTCTGCCATTCTCGCGCTTCTCCTTTCGTTTATTAATATATATAAAAGAATGAATAGCTTTTTGCACATCAATTATAATAAAAAAAAGCGTTTTTTGCAATAAAAAACCCTAAAGTTATATAAATTAAATAAAAAATCTGTTTTTTTTACAAAATTACCAATAAAATTTTGGAGCATTGCCCATACACTTCTGTTGTTTTCTACAATTTCAGCGCATTCCGCTCCCTGTTTTTGTCTATTTTTTACTAAAGTTTTTTTACTTTACGCACACATTTTGCAGACAAATTTGCCCAAAAACGTGCGTTCTCCACACCTTTCCCACCCAAAAATCCTCCCGCAAAACCCAAAAAATGTAAACAAGAACACCGCATGAATTAATGTTCACACACAATGAATGAAAGTTAAAATAGAGCGAAGCGGAACAGGTGCGGGTGTCCCGCCCGCCACTATTCACTCTTCACTATTCTCTATTCACTGCGTGAAAGAATTTTCACGCTAACCGTCCCCTTTTACACTTTTACATTTTAAAAAAACAGCCGCGATACGGCTGTTTTTTTACAGTAAATCTTCTTTTAGTGTCACGCAACATTCGGGGACCTCGATTTTCGGTTTGTCGTGGTCTTTATAAATCTCCGCATCTGTCACGCAGAAGTAGCGCGTGCCGGGGTTTGCGTCGGTATCCGCCCAGGTGACATCGATGTGGTAATAGTTGCCCTCTAAAAAGACGATGTTCCACTCGTGGTCGCTGTTGGAAACGCACATGCAGGGCAGTTCAAACCAATCCATCATCAGCTTAAACGCGCGCGAATAGCCGGAGCACACCGCCTTGTGGTCAACCAGCGCCCCGTCCGCATACGAGGCGGTGGTGCCTGCCTCCTGCAGCGAATTGCCGGAGTAGTCGTGGTCATAATTGCAGTTTTTTATTAAGTAGTCATACACCGCCTTGGCGATTTGCACCTCGTTGGCGCCCTTGGGCAGTGATTGCCTGATTTCTTCAAACGCCGCCTGCATTTTTTCTTTTCGCGCCTGATATTCCCCGTCATGATAGATATACTTGATGTCAAAGCGCGCAAAGCGCTGTCCGTTGCCGGTGTCTTCATACAGGTTGCTGACGCCGCGCGCATCAAAAAACAAGGGGTGGTCGGCTAAAAGGCTGTAAAAGAAAACGCGGTCGACCACCTGCAATTCAAACTCCGCCACGCTCTCTGAAACGGAGGAATCCATGCAATCAAGCGCATCATAGAGCCTGTCATACACGCCCTGCTGCGCTGCCGGCAGGTGCGCATAGTTGGAAAGCCCGAAGGTTTCGTTTGCCTTCGCTTCTTCGGTCGTTGCTTTTGTTGTCGCGGCAGTGGTCGTCACCTTTTTTGCGGTAGTTTGTGCGGTCGTGGCAGCGGTCTTGTTCTTTGCCTTTTGGCAACCTGCTCCCGCTAACAAGCTGATTATTAGTATCACGAGCGCGACAATGCGCACACTTCGCCTCACTGCTTCTCCTCTTTCTTCTTAAAAATAATAAACTTGCTCAATACATAATTGAGAATAACGATAATGACCATCATAATGCCCTTGGCAATCAGGTCGCCGGAAATGTGCACACCCAAGAGCACCCAATCTTCCATATTGCCCATGCCGAGTACCGAAATGAGCAGCCACAGCCCCAATTCTTCCACGCCGAGGCTGAAGAGCCTGGCACCGGCGAAGGAAGCTGCTTCTTTGAGCACGATTTTGGACTGCCACGACTTGGAGTTGAACACCCACAGTTTATTGGTCACAAAAGCAAAGGCAACCGCAATCACCCAACTGAGCGCATTGTTTAACAGATAAAGGTTTTTGCCGAGCAGCCACTCAAAGAGCATAAAGGTACCCAAGCCGACAAGCGTGGTCAGCACACCGAATATAATATATTTTATGAGTTCTATAAGGTTTTCTTTCCTGAATTTTTTCATGTTTGCCCCATTGATGAGTATTGGATGCCCGATTTGCCGCTATGCGACAAATAAGGATTTGTCGCGCTCTCCGAGCGCGCAAATCCTTATTTGAGTGTTCAGTGTTCAGTGTTTAGTGTTCAGTAGCAAGGCTACGCCTTGCTTTTTTTTGAAACC
>SVOD01000149.1 GCA_015066575.1 Oscillospiraceae bacterium | reverse complement strand
TCGCCGGTTTTTTGTTGCTGAAGCCGTTTTCATTCCCCCGGTAGAACCGGGGGTTTATGGCTATGCTTAAGACCAATATAAAAACAGAGTTTCCCGCAGGAAACTCTGTTGTATTATATCATTATTCTCTATTGGTTTAGCCGATTTTCGACCAGTTGTAGGTATTGATAAAGGTAGTCTTTTCCAAACTTGCGGTAACCTTACCGATACTCATTAATTTTACATCCATCTTCGCATCGCCGTAAATAAACAAGGAGGTGTGAAGCTGTACCAAATAACCGCTGACAGGGTCAATCACCGCCACAATCGCGGAATCCTTGTAGTTCAGGTTTGCGTAGTAGATAGTACCGTTGCCGCCGAAGTCGGTCAACAGGTCGCCTGCCTGTACCACACCCATGCAGTGCGCATGCGGCGTGTCGGGTGTCACCTTCGGGTCGGTCATTTCACAAGGTGCATCTTCAAGCACGATGGTGACTTTCCAATAACCGTCGGACAATTCTTCTGCAGTCGCTTCTTTGACCTGACCTTCTTCAAGTTGGCACATATAATCCTGCTCCCAAGCAGGCAGAGTATTTTGCGGTGTTCTGATATCTTCGGTGGTAGTTGTTTTGTTACCGTTTTTATCGGTGCCGTTAGAGAAATCACAGGTATACTCCTCGGGCTTCGGAGAGAAGGAATCGATAAGCTTGTTTGCCGTAGGCATCAAGCTCGGTGCCAATTCTTTACCGGTTTCATCTACAATGATGGCGCCGACTTGGATTTTCGCACCTTCCGCGATGACATCGACGGTTTGCTCTTTTGCCGCCTTTGTAGCGTTGGCAACATCGGTGTACAGTTTCAAAACAGAAGCTTTGTCGGTGGGAAGCTTAGAGCAATCCACACCGGATTTGGAAGAAGCTTCTAACTTCTTATAGTCCACATCGGAAGATTGGTCCTGCCCGTTTTTAGCCGCAAGGCAACCGGGGCAAGTACACTCAACCGAAACTTTTTTAACCAGCAAACTGCAGCCTGTTAAGGAAAACAGCATCACAGCCGCCAGAACAATTGCAATTATTTTTTTCAACTGACTAACTCCTTTCTTGCTTTTTGGTAAAATGCATTACCTCAATATCACATTTAAACGAATCAGCCAATTTCTGACCAGTTGTAAATAATGTCGGATTTAACATTGATGGAGCCCTGCAATTCAAAGCCGAGTTTACCGGTAGCATCAATCACATAATCCATGTGGTGAACCAACTGAACCAGGTAACCGCATGCCGGGTCAATGACTGCAGTTAAAGTAGACTCTTTATAGTTGATTTTCGCATAGGTAATCTTTGCCGGACCGAAAGATTTCAAGAGGTCGGAAGACTTCATAACGCCGGTAAACTTCGCTTGCGGTGTATCGGGGTTATTGTCGGGAGTGGTGAATTCCACTTCGGTGGGCTTCACGGTAATGGCAAGCTTCCAATACCCGTCATCCAATTTTTCGATGGTAGCATCGGTAATATCGGCATCGGTCAATGCGGACATATAGTCCTGACCGCTGACGGGAAGTACATCTTTCGTGGTAGAATCGTTACCGTCTTCATCCTTAACAGCGGAGTCTACACCGTTGACAAAGTTGTAATCGGAAGTTACGCCTGCGGGAGCAAAGCTCTTAACAAGACCTTTAACGGTTTCCATTGTACCGTCGCCTGCGGGCTTGCCGCCGGTGCTCAAAGCGGTGATGTCGGTCTTTGCGCCGGGGTCATTCTTCGCTAACTTCTGGTTAGGTGCTGCTTTGGTTGCATTTGCAACTTCATTGTAAAGCTTCAAGATACCTGCCGCATCGGAAGGCATATTGGAGCAATCTACACCGGAGTTGCCGTTGGCCTTCAGAGTAGAATACTCAGTGTCGCCGCCTGCCTGTGCATTACAGTCGCAGGTACATTCGATGGTAACATTCTTCGCGCAGCCGGCAAAACAACCGACAACAAGAAGTGTTACTAACAATAGAGAAATAACTTTTTTCATTTTGGGAAATCCCCTTTCATAAATTTGCTGCTTAGCTATACACATCTGTTTTTGGGCGCAAAATGCCCATAGCTAAATTTATATGCAATAATAATTTATCTTATTTTATAATAAAAGTCAATAATGAAAACGGCATTTTACCGCTAAAAATTGTGTTTTTTGCAAAGATTTGTAATTTCGCACAAAATATGTTATACTTTTTTGGATGAATTGCGAGGTGATAAAACCAATGAAACTAATTTCTTGGAATGTAAACGGTATTCGCGCCTGTGCTCAAAAAGGGTTTGAAGAATTCTTCAGGGAAAGCGGCGCCGATATTTTTGCCATACAGGAAACCAAATGCCAGCCGGGGCAATATGTATTGGAGGCGCCGGACTATGTGCAATATTGGAACAGTGCCGAGCGAAAAGGCTATTCCGGCGTAGCGGTCTTTGCCAAAAAAGAGCCGCTGGATGTGCGCTTCGGCATGGGCATTGAGCAGCACGATAAAGAGGGCAGAGTAATTACGGCGGAATATGATAGCTTCTACTTTGTTACCTGCTACACGCCCAACTCCAAAAACGAGCTGCTGCGCTTAGATTATCGCATGGAGTGGGAAGATGCTTTTCGTGCATTTTTGCTCGATTTGGATGCCGAAAAACCGGTTATTTTCTGCGGCGATTTGAATGTCGCACACCGGGAAATTGACTTAAAAAATCCCGATACCAATCACCGAAACGCAGGCTTTACGGATGAG
This sequence comes from Oscillospiraceae bacterium, assembly GCA_015066575.1. GTDB lineage: Bacteria > Bacillota > Clostridia > Oscillospirales > Acutalibacteraceae > RUG714. Next base: position 1,921 of record SVOD01000149.1, on the reverse strand, counting down.
GAAAGAGGCAAGTTTTCGCGGCTGCTCGAAGCCGGTTTTTGCGACTCGTTTCGCCTGCTCTACCCCGACAAAGAGGGCGCCTATTCCTGGTGGAGCTATCGCATGCGCGCCCGCGACAGAAACGCCGGCTGGCGCATTGACTATTTTTGCGTTTCCGAGCGCATAAAAGATAAAATCACAGCCGCGCGCATCCGCGCCGACATTTTCGGTTCCGACCACTGTCCGGTGGAGTTGGAAATAGATATTTAGACAAATAAGAACCTGAGCCAAAGGCTCAGAACCTTGGCGTTCGCAATCTTCGATTGCTCGGCTAAAGGATTTGTCGAGCTGTTCTATGAACAGCAATTATGAATTAAGAATGTTGAATGTTGAATTAAGGAAGGGCTCCGCCCTTACCCATTAGAAGCCGCAAGCGGCGTAGTTATAATATTATCGGGTGCGGGTGTCCCGCCCACAATTCAAAATTCATAATTCAAAATTCAAAATTTCAAATAAGGATTTGCGAGGTCGTAGACCTCGACAAATCCTTATTTATCAAAGAAAGGTTAAGCCATATGAAAAAGAAAAATTTAGTTCCCGTATCTTTAATTACCGGCTATCTCGGTGCCGGCAAAACAACTGTATTAAACCATGTATTAGCCAACCAGGAAGGCTACAAAGTTGCCGTTATTGTTAACGACATCGGCGAAGTCAATATCGACGCTTCGCTCATTGCCAAGGGCGGTTCGGTCACCCAAAAAGATGAAAATTTGGTGCCGCTTTCCAACGGCTGCATTTGCTGCACGCTTAAGGTGGATTTGATGAACCAAATTATCGAGCTTGCCTCTTCCGGCAGGTTTGACTACATTCTCATTGAAGCTTCCGGCATTTGCGAGCCGGGTCCGATTGCCGGCACCATCTGTATGCTTGAAGGCACCAATCCGCAGTTCGACGTGCCTGTCGTGGCGTATCTTGACAGCATCACCACGGTAGTTGACGCCAAGCGCATGGCAGACGAATTCGGCGCAGGTAAAGCACTTTTGAACGATGCGCTGGATGAAGAAGACATTGAAAACCTGCTCATTCAGCAGATTGAATACTGCACCACGATTGTGCTTAATAAAATTGATGATGTTACCCCTGCCGAGCACAAAGCCGTGCTCGAAGTTATCAAAGCCCTGCAGCCGGAAGCAAAAATTATCGAAACCAATTTCGGCAAAGTGGATGTCAAAGAAATCCTCTCCACCGGCAACTTTGATATGGAAAAAACCATGGCAAGCGCCGGCTGGATGAAGGCGATGGAAATGGAGGGCGAAAACTCCGAACAACTCGAAGAAGCGCATCACGACGACCACCACAGCGAGGACGGGCATCACCACGAAGAGCATCACCACGAGGAACATCACCACGAAGGGCATCATCATCACCACCATCACCATCACCATGAGGAGGGCGAAGCCGAGGAATACGGCATTAGCACCTTTGTTTACCAAAATGTAAAACCCTTTGACCAACTGAAATTTGAAAACTTTGTGTTTGCTCACTGGCCCAAAGAGGTCATTCGCGCCAAAGGGCTGTTTTGGGTAAAGGAGCAGCCGAATATTGCCTTTATCTTCGAGCAAAGCGGTAAACAAAAAACCGCCACGGATGACGGTGACTGGATTGCCGCGTTTCCCGAAAAAGAAAGGGAAATGATTTTGGAAATGAACCCGGATTTAAAAGCCGCCTGGCACCCGGTTTACGGCGACAGGATGAATAAGCTTGTCTTTATCGGCAAAAATATGGATAAAAAGGCGATAATAAAAGCGTTGGATGCGTGCATCGCCAAATAAGGATTTGGCGATGCCAAATCCTTTTTTGTCAGCGGGTGAATTATACTATCAAGTGCAACACCTAAAAAGTTGAAACTCATACAGTTCTCGTGTAGGATAGAAGTTACCAC
>SVOD01000031.1 GCA_015066575.1 Oscillospiraceae bacterium | reverse complement strand
TTGGACGAGGGTATGGGCGGAGCCCTTCCTTTCGCTAACGGCTAATTTGCTAATTTGCTAACCGCTGACAAATAAGGATTTGGCGATGCCAAATCCTTATTTGTCAGTTTGTCCTGTTTTTGCATAGAATAAAGGGAGTTAGCGATAACTTAATCTATGAAAAAAGAGGTGATTGTTTGGCTGAAATAAAAGTGAAAGTCGGTTCTGTGACCAATGCCCAAAAAGCAAAAAGAGTACTGTTAAATAATGGCATCTATGCCAAAATACAGCGCGCTGTGCAAATCAAAAAAGGGGATGGCTGCGGTTACAGCATTGTATTTGTCGGTCAAAAAGAACCCGCTTTGCATCTTCTCAAGCAAGCGGGCATAATCATTATTTCAGTAACAAGTCATGATATATCTGGATAACAGCGCAACATCTTTCCCAAAGCCGAGGGCGGTTTATGAAGCGTATAATAATGCGATAAAATACTACCACTCGAATCCCGGCAGAGGCGGTTATAAAAATTCGTTACTGACAGCCGAAAAGATTTATGAGGTCAGAGAAAAAACAGCCGCCTTCTTTGGTGAAGAAAACTGCGAAAATATCGCCTTTACCGCAAATTGTACAACTGCGATAAATGTCGTTATCAAAGGAGTTTTGAAAGATGGCGACCATGCAGTTATCTCTGATTTGGAGCATAATGCAATCCTGCGGCCCTTAGAAAAATTAAGGCTACAAGGTAAGATAAAATACGATATATTTAAAACTGATTTTTATCGCCCTGCAAATACATTAGCCGGGTTGCGACGCTGCATCAATGAGCGGACAAAATTGGTTATATGCACCCATGCTTCTAATGTCACAGGCGTTACCTTGCCGATTGCGGCAATAGGAAAGCTTTGCCGGGAACAACAAATTATATTTGCGGTAGATGCTGCGCAAAGCGGCGGAATTTTGCCGCTGGATAAAGCCGAATACCATATTGATTATTTATGCTTGGCGCCGCATAAGGGGTTGTTTGCTCCAATGGGTTTAGGCGTGTTGATTGGTGACGGTTCCGCTTTGGATACCCTTACGGAAGGCGGTACCGGTTCGCTTTCCTCAAGTGCCGTTCAACCTGATTTTATGCCGGACAGGTTGGAAAGCGGCACGATGAATGTGGGTGCGATTATTGCTTTGGGAGCAGGGATTGATTATATACAAAATATCGGTAGAGAGAATATTTATTTAAAAGAAAAAGAGCATATTTTGCAGCTGCACGATAGTTTCAAAGAGTTGCAGTCGGTTCGAAGCTATGTGCATTACGATAAATTAGAAGCTTTTGCGCCGGTTTATGCATTTAATATTGCCGGAATGCCGTGCGAAACGGCGGCACAAAAGCTCTCCGAAAACGGAATTTGCGTGCGAGCAGGGTTGCATTGCGCACCGCTCGCGCATCAAAAAATCGGAACAGTTGACCGCGGTACCATACGCATTTCTCCGTCGTTTTTCACAACATCAAAAGAGATAAATTGTACAATTAATACAATAAAAAAATTCATTTAAAACTTTTAAATGATTAAGAAAAGTGTTATAATATATATAACTATTTTCTTAGGAGCAGTTATGGCTGTACTTTCAACATTCTTTGAACAGGTGGTTGCGGTGCTCTCCAGTTACCGCCCCGTGCAGGATACTTTAGATATTCTGCTTGTTACATTAATTTTATATGAATTGATAAAGCTCATTCGCAAAACCCGCTCGGTGCAAATCGTTAAGGGACTTGCGATTCTCTTTGTTGTGTATATTGCGGTCATTATTTGCGATATGCCTGTGATGAAATCTATTTTTGAAACCATTTTTTCCAGTGCTTTGGTCATTATTATTATTCTTTTTACGCCGGAAATCAGAAATGTATTGGAGAGAATGGGTAGAACTTCAATCTTCAAACTTTTTGCGCAAAAACAGTATGCCGGCGCTTCTTCCGTCAGTGCTATTAATGCGGTGTGCAGTGCCTGTACGGAAATGAGCAATGATAAGATTGGGGCTTTAATTGTTTTTGAAAGAAAATCTATGCTCGGTGAAGTGATGAAGACCGGTACGAAAATTAATGCCGATGTCACATCAACCCTTATTAGAAATGTTTTTTACCCGAAGTCGCCGCTACATGACGGTGCGATGATTATCAGCTCCGGCAGAGTTGCCTGTGCGGGCTGTATTTTACCCTTGACCGACACCAGAAACTTAGATGCAAAATTCGGTACGCGCCATAGAGCTGCGGTCGGTATGACCGAGCAGTCCGATGCGGCTGTTGTCGTTGTCAGTGAGGAAACGGGTGCCATTTCGTTTGTCAACCGCGGCAGGATTAAACATGATGTGACCTCCGGGGAATTAAGAGAGTGTTTACTGAAAGCGCTGGATATTCAAAACAGCGATGAAAAGAAAACATTATTCTCGTCTTTAAAATCCAAGAAAGGCGGGAAGAAAGATGAATAAGATTAAAAGATTCAGCTTGGGAAAGCTGTTTGAAAATAATAAATTTGTGCTGGCGGTTTCTCTTGTTCTGGCGTTCGCAATTTGGCTGGGTTATTCAATGTACGGCGGAGAACAACAGGAGAGAAGTATCGATGTGCAGGTGCAGATGGATTCCATGACAGTACCCAAACAATTCAATTTGCAGCAGTTCGGGGACTACTCCAATTCTACCGTAACCGTTACAATTGTGGGAAAAAAAGCCGTTATCGGAACCGTGAATGCCGACGATATAAAGGTTGTTGCATCAACGCTGGATGTCAATACCGCCGGCAAGCATACTTTGCCGCTGTCCGTTTCAATTGACAGCACAAAAGACTTTCAGATTTTAAGCACTAATACACTGACGGTGGAAGTGTATTTTGACACGTATAAAGAAGTGAAAGTTGCCGTGACTACCGACTTGTCGGCAGAACCCACCGTTCCGGACGGTTATGAGCTGGGAACCGTCATTTTATCGGAAGATAAGCTGAAAGCGCACGGTCCGTCTACAGAAGTATCTAAAATTGATAAGATTCTTGCGAAGGCGGAAATTGATAAGCAATTAACCAATACCAAAACATATAAAGCAGCCATAGTTGCTGTTGATCAATACGGTAATGAAATTCAAAATATCGAAATTGATAATTCGGATGATTTCACTATTACCATTCCGGTCTTTAAATTGGCAAAATTGCCGGTAAGTGTTGAATTTACCAATATGCCCAGGGGAATCTCCGAGGAGGACCTGAATATTCGCTATTCCGTTTCAAATATCAACATTGCGGGTGAACCGGCAACCATTGATAAAATGGAAAGCATTGTGATTGGTACAATTGATTTTTCGGAGCTGAACAATACAGAGAATTCCTTTAGTTTTGATGTGTCTTCTCTTGCGGGCATCAAAGTCAAAAGCAAAATCAGTTCGATTGATGTGAATGTAGACCTTTCTTCCTTCAAATCGAAAGATATTTCTATACCTGCGAGCAAGATTGAAATCGTCAATTCGACTGCTTTGAATGCCAAGATTACGACAAGTCAATTAAAGGTCACCATTGCCGGTTTGACCGATGCGGTTGAGGATATTACTGCCAACGATATTACTGTCGTGCTCAAAGTAGACGAGGGAGCAAAAACCGGAGAAAACCGGCAAATGGAAGTTTCCGTAAAGGTCAACAATCAAGATAATATGTGGGTGATTGGCTCCTATAAAGTGGCAGTTGATATTACCTGAAAATAGAATTTTTTTACACCGAGAGGGGGAGTTCCTTCTCGGTGTTTTTATTATTCTTCAATTAAAATCAAATAATTATTACTAAATATTTACATATACCTTGATTTTTGTTACTATTATGCTATAATATATTTTAATAATATATTTTAGGGAGAACAGGCGTTTGAAACTGAGAATTCGACAAGCAATCTATGTGATTTTAGCAGTGGCTGCATTTGCACTGCTGATTCTTGTTATTACCAATTCTCAGTCACCGGAGAGTTTGATGAATCCGCCGGAAGCGGCTGGCGACTATAAAGGCATTCAAAATGTGATTGAAAAATCTCTGGACAACGGCATTATCCTGAAAGCGCCGAATGAGGGTGACTACACCACATCAATTACCTTTATGGACTTGAATGCTGACGGAGAAAATGATGCCGTTGCATTTTACCGCATCAAAAATGATGACACTTCCTCCATTTATATGAGCGTTTTACTAAAAAGCGGTTCCAAGTGGCAGGCAAGCGAGCCGGTCAAAGGTAAGGGGAACGATGTGTCGGAGTTTTCTTACGGTGATTTAAATTATGATTCCGTTCCCGAAATCGTGGTCGGCTGGAATATGTTTGACAGTAAAGACAATAACACATTGAGTGTGTATTCTGTCGGCGAAAAGAATGCGCAAACAGTTGTCAAGACCTGCGACTCCGTTATTTATACAAGAATGCTTGTGGCAGATGTGTGTGCGGAAGGCAGAAATGAGATACTTTTGGTAAAAAACATGTTTAATGATGAAACCGGTCCGGCGAGTGCAACGGTATATGAATTAGTGGATAACCGTTTAAAAGCAATGGACACTGCGCAATTGGTTTCGGCAGTCAGTGATTATAAAAAAATACAATTGCAAAATGTTGGCGGTACCAATGTATTTTTCCTGGATGGCGTTGTTGAAACGCAAAATATGATAACGGAAGTCATCTATTGGGATAAAGCTGCCGGTGCTTTGAAAACGCCGACCTATGCACAAGAGCCGCAAGCGGTAATCTCTTATCGAGAAGGGACTGTTCCTTCCACCGATATGAATGACGACGGCATTATTGAAATTCCCTTTGCCGCCGAAGAAGTTGCACCGGATTTTGCGCGCCTTACCGATTGGAAACAGTTTGAATTTGAAAAATATGTCAGCATTGCCGGCGGCATTTGTTCGGATGAGTTAGTGTTCATTTATCCGCAAAAGTGGCAAAACAATGTTGCAGTCAAGCAAAAAGGCAAGGTGTGGTCATTCTTTGAAACGACCGGCTATGAACCGGTAAAACTGTTTGATTTGGTTGTCTCCGATATATCAGATTGGAAGACACTGAGTAATCAATACGACAAGTTGACAATTTACTACGGAACGATTTACGGTGTTAAGCTTGCTTCTTCCGATTCCGATTTGTCGTTATCCAAAAGTGAAATAGAACAATGTATTATCAATATTCGTTAGGAGGTTCGTATGAAAAGAGTTTTAGTTGCCGAAGATGAAGCGACCATTCGAGATTTTATCGTTATCAACTTAAAAAGAGGCGGTTACCAAACCGCGGAGGCTTCCAACGGCAAAGAAGCATTGGAAATATATGAGAATGCAGATGGTGATTTCGATGTAGCCATTTTAGATATTATGATGCCGGAGATGGATGGCTTGGCTCTGTGCAAAGAACTCAGAAAGCGTTCTCCCGGAATCGGCATCATTTTCCTGACTGCCAAAACGCAGGAAATTGATAAGGTAACAGGCTTAATGGTTGGAGCCGATGATTATGTTACCAAGCCTTTTTCACCTGCGGAATTAATGGCAAGAGTGGATGTGCTTCACAGAAGAGTGAGTATGAATGCCTCTCCCGCTTCCGATGAGGATGAAATCACCTTAGGCAGATTCACGCTCAACACAAAGAACCGCACTTTTACAAAAGACGGCAACCCCATTGTTTTAACGCAGGTAGAATTCCAAATGATGGAATACTTCTTTAAAAACCCCGATGCGGCATTAGACCGCGATGACATTTTGGAAAAAATTTGGGGTCACGGTTTTTACGGCGACAAAATTGTAGATGTCAATATTCGCCGCTTGCGTATGAAGGTGGAAGATGATCCTTCCAACCCGCAGCATTTAATGACGGTTTGGGGATTAGGTTATAAATGGATTAAGTGAGTATTAAGATTTGCAAAAGTTAAAGTTTACAAAAAAACTGAATCTAAGCAAAAAAATCGAACAAACGCTGCATCCGGTTTCATTGGAAACTCGCTGGGAAAAAACCGCACTGATTGCAGTACTTGTCTTTATTGTGATTTTTTCCGTGGCATTGACTGTTATCATCAATATGTTTTACACCAATGCTGTCAGGGAGCGTATTAATTCCTTACATACCGATACGGTGGATGCTTACTTTTCCTCCTATACAGATTCCGAGAGTTCTTTTACAAACGGTGCCATACAGTTTACCAATAACTTTCGCTACTCCGATAAAATGGAGGTTTGGATTATTTCCGCGTCGGGAAAACCTTTAATTTCTTCCAGCGGTCTTTTAATCGACAATACCGTAAAAATGCCCGATTATGAGGCGGCACTCAATTCTGCGGACGGCAGAGGCGAGTGGAAAGGGAAATTGAACGGTGCGGAATCGGTCATGGCAGTGACGAACCTGTTAAAGAATGAAAACGGGGAATGCATCGGTGCTGTCAGGTATATCACTTCACTGACAAAACTCAACACACAAGTATTTTTAATTATGCTTTCGGTTATCTTTTTGATTATTTGTGTGGCGGCACTGCTGTTTTCATTTAATAAATCGTTTATTCGCTCCGTCACTTCACCGATTAAAGCACTCAAAGACACGGCTGCTTCCATTGCAAAGGGAGACTTTGAGGTGAAATCCCGGTACAACCGCAAAGATGAGATTGGAGAGCTGTATGATTCCATGGGGTATATGGCGACGGAGCTCGGCAGAATCGATAAAATGAAAAATGAGTTTATCACTACCGTTTCTCACGAGTTGCGCACACCGCTGACTGCAATAGGCGGTTGGGGGGAAACCCTCATCAGTATGGAAGACAGCGATCCGGAGCTCAACAAAAAAGGCTTGCAGGTTATTGTCAGTGAATCGCAGCGCTTAATGAGCTTGGTGGAAGAACTGCTTGATTTTTCCAGAGTGCAGCAAGATACGTTTATTATGAAAAAAGAACCGATTGATTTGCTCGCGGAATTAGATGAGATTGCTCTCGTATTCGGTCAGACCGCGCGCAGAGACGGGAAAGAGTTCCGTTACGATGCTCCGGAAATCCCCGCTATGTGCAAAGGCGATGCAGACCGTATCAAGCAGGCATTTGTCAATATTATCGGCAATGCGATTAAGTACACCGATGAAGGCGGCATGATTGATATACATGCTAATATTGTTGACGCTCAGCTGATTATTTTTGTCAGAGACAACGGTTGCGGCATCTCCGAAGAGGATTTGCCCAGAGTGAAAGAAAAATTTTTCAAAGCAAATGACAGAGTGCACGGTAACGGAATCGGTTTGGCGGTGGCAGATGAAATCATCACCCGCCACGGCGGCACTCTTGATATAAAGAGTACACTCGGAGAGGGAACGATTGTTAAAATCACTCTGCCTCTGGGTTTAGATTAGAGGATGTGTATGAAAAAGCAAAAAGAATGTGAGGTTCTCAGAAAGACCTCTGTGGGCGGTGAAGCCTTAATTGAAGGGATTATGATGCGCGGACCGAAAGGCAGCGCCGTGGCTTGCCGCTTGCCTGACGGAACGGTGGAAACCGAGTTTATTGAATATAAACCCATTTCCGCCAAAACCAAATTTTTTAAAGTGCCGATTATTCGCGGCTTTGTCAATTTTATTGATTCGATGCTCTTAGGCTATAAAGCGATGATGCTCAGCGCCGAAAAGCAGGGGATTGATGATGATATTAACGAAGAAGAACTGTCCAAGTTTGACAAATGGTTAGTCAAGCATTTCGGCGATAAAGTGATGAGCATTGTTTCAACAGTCGGTATGGTGCTTGGTTTATTACTTGCCTTTGTGCTGTTTTTCTGGATGCCGACTTTCTTGTTTCAGGCGATTAGCGTTGGCGCAGCCAAAGGCTTTGGCTGGATGTTCCAAAACTTCGGTTTACTGTTTTCAAAAGGCGAAGTGATTAAAACAATATTAGCCGCTTCCGCTTTGGCACCGTTTAAAGCGTTGTTTGAAGGTGTATTGAGAATGATTATTTTTATTCTCTACATTCTTTTGATTTCAAGAATGAAAGATATTCAGAGAGTCTTTCAGTATCACGGTGCCGAGCACAAGACAATTTTCTGTTATGAAAAAGGCTTACCGCTGACAGTGGAAAATGTCAAAAAGCAAATCAGATTTCACCCGCGCTGCGGCACAAGCTTCATTTTTATGATACTAATTGTCAGTATTATCTTTTCCACTATTCTTTCGTATGTGATGCCCGATTTTATCGTGCAGACCAGAATGCTGTGGATTGCGATTAAAATATTACTGCTACCGTTTATGATGGGCATCGGTTATGAACTGATTAAGTATGCGGGAAAGCACGACAATGTCTTTGTTAAGATTGTTTCCGCACCCGGGCTTTGGATGCAACGCTTGACCACCAAAGAACCATCGGAGGATGCCATCATCGAAATCGGCATTGCCTCTTTGCAGGCGGTCATTACCGATAACCCCGAGGATGACAGCATATGAGAGCAGGCGAACTTGCCAAAGCGCTTACCGAGCGCTTATCATCGGTGAGTGATTGCGCTGATTTTGAAGCGAAGTGTTTATTAGAGCACTTTTGCGGCTTGACATTAAGCGATATTTATCTCGATAAAGAGGTAGAGGATGTTTCCGATGAAGCGCTTGAAGCAGCTGTCAGGCAGCGTTTAGCGCACCGACCGCTGCAATACATCTTAGGCAAGTGGGAATTTATGGGCAACCCATTCATTGTTAATGAAAATGTGCTCATCCCGCGGCCGGAAACGGAATTGCTTGTTGAAAGCCTGCTTGACAGCATTCAACAAAGCTCTGTTGTGTATGACTTATGCAGCGGCAGCGGTTGTGTGGCTATCAGTGTTGCCAAGCTCACCGGTGCAAAAGTGTATGCCGTAGAGAAGTACCCGCAGGCGCTCGAAGTGCTGCAAAAGAACATTGTACTCAACGGTGCCGAAACGGTTGAGGTTTTGCAATGGGATATCACTCAAGCACCCGGCGCAGATTGGAAAAAAGCCGATTGTATTCTTTCTAACCCGCCGTATATCGAAAATGCAGTAGTCAAAACATTGCAGGCGGAAGTGTTGCAAGAACCATATGCAGCACTGGTAGGTGGGGATGACGGTTTGGATTTTTACCGCGCCATTGCCGAAAACTTTACCGATCTGCTGAAACCGGGCGGGTATTTGGCACTGGAAATCGGTGAAGGGCAGGAAGCGGCAGTCAAAGAAATATTCTGTGATTTGCACCATGTGCGTACACGCAGAGATTATAACAACATAGCAAGAATTGTGATTTTCGGAAAGGAACAATAATGATTTTATCCTATCTTTTATCGGGCGACTTTAAAACCGCATTAATCAATCTGCTGGTATTGGCGTTTGTGGTGTTTTGCATCAATCCCGTGCATGAATACGCGCACGCATTAGCGGCATATAAACTTGGCGATAACACAGCCAAAAACGCCGGCAGGCTCACCATGAATCCCATAGCCTCTTTTGATTTGTTCGGTACGTTGATGTTTTTACTGGTAGGTATCGGTTGGGCAAAACCCGTGCCGATTAATCCGCGTAATTTTACGAAAACCTCGCGAAAAGTCGGCACCGTCATTACGGCAGCAGCCGGACCGTTCTCAAACTTGCTGGTGGCATTTCTCAGCGCGCTGGTCATCGGCGCGGTATATAAATTTGCACCGCATACCGATTTATGGGTAACGGTGGTTCAAGCTTTCGCGGTTCTGATTCAAATCAATGTGATGCTCGCCGTCTTTAATTTGATTCCGATTCCGCCGCTTGACGGTTCGAGGATTGCAGCGGGCGTTTTGCCGGATAGAATTTATTTCAAGTTTTTCCAATACGACCGCATAATCCGCAATGCATTAATGGGCTTTATGCTTTTGGCAATGATTTTAAGACGCTTTAATATTGATTTATTTTTTCCGATTCACTGGGTGGAGAATTACATTACAAACGGATTTATTGATTTAGCTTTTCTTATCTTTGGTGTGAAATAGGAGACGGTATGGAAATATCCTATCGAGTGGCTGATTTTGAAGGACCGTTGGATTTACTCCTTCATTTAATCAACCGACATCAATTGAATATACACGACATTCCCATTTTTGAGCTTGTCGAGCAGTACATCGAAGCGGTGCGCATCATGCAACAAAATGACGAGATGGACACGGCAAGCGAATTTGTGGATATGGCTTCGCGTCTGATTTATATCAAAACCGTATCGCTTTTGCCGGTACATGAAGAGGCGGATGAACTCAAGCGGGAGCTTGAAGGCGAACTGATGGAGTATCAGGAGTGCAAGCTCATTGCTGCAAAGCTTTCCGAGATGACGGACGGATTTCGTTACTTTGTCAAATCACCGGAAGACATTGAGGTGGATAAAACCTACCACGGGGCACATGAGCCGTTTGAAATCACCACGGCGTATATGTATGCAGTCGGCAAAGGCAAGCGCAGACTGCCGCCGCCGAAAGAGTCATTTCAGCCGATTGTACAGCGGCGCATTGTGCCGGTGCATGCGCGCATTTCCTATGTGATGCGCAAGCTCTTTAAAAAAGGCAAGATGAAATTGACAACGCTGTACTATGCTTCCGAGGACCGCTCCGAATTGGTTGCCACATTTTTGGCAATCTTGCAACTTGCCAGAGATAAAAAAATTCATATTGACGGCGAGGGAACTAATACGCAAATTACGGCATTGGTAGGAGAAAACGAAAATGGCAATGAATTATAATGCGGCGATAGAGGCGATGCTCTTTGCAGCAGGGGAACCGGTTGAGGCGGAAAAAATTGCCACGGTTCTGGAAATGAAATCCGAAAAAGTTGTAGAGCTTATCACTTCTCTGCAGCAAGAGTATGAGAGCAGAAACAGCGGGATTTGCATTTTAAAACTCGGCGATAGTTTTCAGATGTGCTCCGCTAAGGCATATCTTGATGTAATCCGCACTCTCCTGGAATTAAAAAAGAATACACCCCTCTCGCAAGCGGCATTAGAGGTGTTGGCGATTGTTGCCTATAATCAACCGGTGACAAAAGCCTTTATTGAACAAGTCAGAGGTGTGGATTGTTCCGGGGTATTGCGCTCGCTCACCGAAAAAGCGCTTATTGAAGAAAAGGGCAGATTGGATTTGCCGGGCAGACCGTTGCTCTACGGTTCGACCGAAAACTTTTTGCGCTGTTTCGGTTTGGAGAGCTTAGATGACTTGCCTGAGCTGCCTGAAAAGGAAGTACCTAACGATGGCAGTGAAAATCAAATTACATTAAACGAAGCATTAGAACATAATCCGACCGAGGAGTAAGCTATGTGGTGGAAAATACTACTTATCATCTTCGCATTGATATTTCTGTTTTTCTGGCAGAGTGTGCATATCATCATCGCGTATGACGGTGAGTTTAAACTCATTGCCGGTTTGGGGCTCATTCGGCTCAATATTCTAAAATTGCTGGATAAACTCAAAAATAAGCCGAAAAAAGAAAAGACGCCCGAAGAAGAAAAGTCGCAGGAAGAAGCGCAAGAGCAGGAAGAAGAAAAAGAGGAAAAACCAAAGCAAGCCAAGCCCAATGTGTTCAAAGAGGTTTTGGAACTGCGCGGGTTTGATGGGGCTGTGGATCTACTCAGCGAGTTTTCTTCTTTGCTTGCCCGGTTCGGCGGCGGACTGATTAAACACTTTATTATCCGCAAATTGGTGGTACATTACGGTGTGACCGGTAAGGACGCGGCAGATACGGCGATTAAATTCGGGGCTATCAGCGCGGCTATCTTTCCGAGTATCGGTGTGATTAGCAAAGCCGCGCAGGTGAAAAAACACGATGTTGTTATTATTCCCGATTATACGGGGAGCGAAGACAAGCAGGAAGTATATATTCATATGTCGTACCGTTTACTTGCACTCATTGCAGTGGCGCTCGGCGCCCTCAAAGATTTCCTGCAAATCATGAAACGCGAAAAGAAAATCAATGCGCGTATCAAGGCGCGCTCAAAAATGCGCCGCGAAAAAGCAGCGGCAGCGAATAACAGTCAACAAACCGGTGATATCACGGCGTGACAAAATCGGTTGAAAATACAAATAATGAAAATTTTTAAGATAGGCGGTGTAAAACTATGTCTAATGCAGCAAGTGCAAAATTGGAAGCAACCATTAATCAAATCAAAAATGTTGTCGATGTCAATACAGTCATCGGTCAGCCCATTGTTGTCGGTGAAGTAACCATTCTTCCCGTATCGAAGGTAACCTACGGCTTTGCCAGCGGCGGTTCGGATTTACCGACCAAAACCAATAAGGATTTGTTCGCCGGCGGCGGCGGTGCCGGTGTGACATTGCAGCCTTTAGCTTTTCTGATTGTTTCGGAAGCCGGCGTACGCATTTTAGAGGTTTCCTCGAAGTACAACAATGGTCTTGACAGAGCTTTGACCATGGCGCCCGATTTGATTGATAAAGTCAAGGATACTATCGGTTCCTTAAAGGGCGGTTCCAAAGAAAAAGCAGAAGTGAATGAGGAAGAAACCGCAGAATAAGAACAAGCCTGTTTTACATATAATACCTTGGTGATATATGTGAAACGAATTGTATTGTGGATACTGTGCCTCTCGTTGGCGCTGCCTGCTTTGGTTGCGGCGCGCGCTGTGGAAGTGAGCGCTGCAGCGGCAGTTGTCATCGATGCGGCAACCGGTATAACGCTTTTTGCGAAAAATGAAAATGAGCGCCGTGCAATGGCGAGCACAACTAAAATTATGACTGCTCTCGTTGTGCTTGAACACTCGGATTTGAACAAGGTTTATACCATCACTGCTGCAGATGCGGCAGTGGAGGGTTCCGCGCTGGGTGTTCAAAAGGGAAATCGACTGCGCGTGGAAGCGTTACTCAAAGCACTGATGCTTGCCAGCGCTAACGACGCGGCGCATGCGCTCGCAAACGCCGTTGCCGGTTCACAAAAAGCTTTCGTGCGCCTGATGAATCAAAAAGCGGCGGCACTGAGGCTTAAAAATACGCACTTTACCAACCCTGCGGGCTTAAGTGATGCACAGCACTTCTCCTCGGCAGCAGATTTGGCGCGCTTAACTGCGACTGCTCTCCACAATAAAACATTTGCGCACCTTTGTGCCACTGCGGAAGAAACGATTTCCTTTTTATCACCGAAAAAGAGTGTTGAGTTGCACAATCACAATCGGCTTTTGAGGGAATATAAAGGCTGTATCGGTGTCAAAACCGGTTACACTCAGGCGGCAGGCAGGTGTTTGGTCAGCGCCGCAACGAGCCATCGCCAAACGCTGATTGCAGTCACTTTAAACGATAGTAATGATTGGGAAGACCACCGCACATTACTTGATTACGGCTTTGCGCAATCCGAAGAGGTTGTTTTTGGGTTTGCGCGCGTAAGATTGCCGGTTGTCGGCTCCGATAAAGAACAGATTGCTTTTCAAACACAGCGTGTCAGTATTTATGTGCCCAAGCGCCATGCGCGGTTTCTTCGCATGCAGATTGATGCACCGCATTTCCTATACGCACCTGTAAAAAAGGGGGAAGCAGTTGCAAGTGTGGTAATTACTTACCGCGATACAGTTATTGAGTCAATTCCGCTTCACAGCGCAGATGATGCACCGCGACAGGCAGTGCAAAAGAATTTTTGGGAAAGAATAAAAGAGTATGGCAAATTCGGAAGTTAGACTTCAAAAATTTATGGCAGATAACGGCATTGCCTCTCGGCGCAAGAGCGAAGAACTGATTGCTGCCGGAAAAGTTAAGGTCAACGGGCATAAAGCTTTTATCGGACAAAAGATTCATCCGAAAAAGGATATTGTAAGTGTACAGGGCAAAAAGATTGTTAAAAATGATGACTTGTACTATATTATGCTCAACAAGCCCCGCGGTTATGTGACAACGACAAAGGATGAATTGGGTAGAAAGTGTGTCAATGAGCTTGTGAAAGATATTGCCGCCAGGTTGTATCCTGTCGGCAGGCTTGACCGTGAATCGGAAGGATTGCTGTTTCTGACTAATGACGGCGAGTTTACCAATGCGCTTACACACCCGTCCCACGGTGTGCGCAAAACATACAGAGTGACTGTTAAACCTGTGGTGGAAGAATACTTACTGCAAAAGCTGGAAAACGGTGTGGAGATTGACGGTAAAAAAACCGCACCCTGCATGGTAAAGCTTTTGGAAAAGCAGGAAGACAGAATGTTTTTGGAATTTATTATTTCCGAAGGCAGAAATCGACAAATCAGAAAAATGTGCGAAAGCATCGGCACCCAAGTGATTCGCTTAAAGCGAACAGCGGAGGGGGACGTAAAATTGGGCGGTTTGCCCGTCGGGCAATGGCGGCACCTTGAGACAAAAGAAATTAAAAAATTGGCAGGACCCGCCATTGCGCAAAAAGCACAGATGAAGCAGGTGAGAAAATGATTAAACTATTACCCGTGGAGGATGCGGGTGAATTGGAGCAATTATGCCGGCACTACGGGATTGACTATACACCCCAAATTCATGCTTATAGCAGTTCCGATGAAAAAGTGAAGGCGCAGTGTGTGTTTTTACTGGATGGTTATCGGATTGAACTGCTGGCGGCATCTTTTGATGAGTATGACCCGCTCATACCGGAATTGCTTATTCGTGCGGTAGGCGCGTATGCCGCTAATCGAAGCGGCTATTTGTTCTACATTTCCGACAGTGTGGGACAAGCCATGGAAGAGACACTCAAAACCATGCGCTTTGAAAAAAATGAAACAGGCTATTGCGGTAAGGTGCCGAACTTGTTGAAGGGCACTTGCCGATGTAACGATACAAATTAATGCAAAAGTGAGGATAAAAAGCATGAAAAACTACAAGATTACCGTCAACGGTAAAAGCTATGATGTCACAGTTGAAGAAACCGGTGCAGCGCCTGCAGCAGCACCCGCACAAGCAGCTCCCGCGCAGCCGAAAGCAACTGCAAGCGCCGGTGCCACTACCGTGAAGGCACCGATGCCCGGTACCATTTTGGATATTAAAGTCTCTACCGGTGCGGCGGTCAAAAAAGGCGATGTGCTCTGCATTTTGGAAGCAATGAAAATGGAAAATGACATTTGTGCACCTGCCGACGGTACGGTAGACGCGATTTTAGTCAATAAAGGTGACAGTGTGGAAGTCAATGCCGCTATTATTGCATTAAAGTAGGAGAAAACTATGGCTAAGAAAATTGGAATTACCGAAACGGTTCTGCGCGATGCGCACCAGTCGCTGATTGCGACCAGAATGCCTATCGGCGACATGGAACCGATGTTAGAGCAGTTAGACCAAATCGGATTTCACTCATTGGAGTGCTGGGGCGGTGCCACTTTTGACAGCTGTCTGCGCTTTTTAAATGAGGATCCGTGGGAGCGTTTGAGAATCATTCGCAAAAAGTGCCCGAATACCAAACTGCAAATGCTCTTTAGAGGGCAAAATATGCTCGGCTATCGTCATTATGCGGATGATGTGCTGGAATACTTTGTACAGCGCTCTGTGGCAAACGGTATTGATATCATGCGTATTTTTGATGCGCTTAACGATATTCGCAATTTGGAAACCGCTATCAAATCCTGCAAAAAGGAAGGCGGTCACGCGCAGGTTGCCATTTCCTACACAACCGGTCCCGTTTTTGACATTGATTACTATGTCGATTACGCCAAGCGCATTCGGGATACCGGTGCCGATTCCATCTGTATTAAGGATATGGCGGGGCTTTTAACGCCTTACGGAACCTATGATTTGGTGAAAGCACTGAAAGAAACGGTGGATATCCCCATTCAACTGCATTCTCACTACACTTCCGGTCTGGCATCCATGGTGCTTTTAAAGGGAATTGAGGCCGGCGCTGATGTTGTAGATACCGCGATGTCGCCACTTGCCTTGGGTACTTCGCACCCGGCTACCGAATCGATGGTGGCGGCATTACAGGGCACGGAATATGACACCGGTCTGAACTTGGTGGCGCTTTCCAAAATTCGCGAGCATGTGGATACTTTGCGCCAAAAATATATTGAGAGCGGTTTGCTTAACCCGAAGATGTTAGCAGTGGATGCAAAAACATTGCTGTATCAAGTGCCCGGCGGTATGCTTTCCAATCTGGTTTCGCAGTTGGAGCAAGCGGGGAAATCCGATAAATTTGAAGAAGTGCTTGCCGAAGTGCCACGTGTGCGTAAAGATGCCGGTTACCCGCCGCTTGTAACGCCCTCCAGCCAAATTGTCGGCACCCAGTCAGTCTTTAATGTGATTACCGGTGAGCGTTATAAGATGGTCACAAAAGAATTTAAGGACCTGATTGCCGGAAGATATGGCAGAACGCCGACAGAAATTGACCCTGCATTCCGCAAAAAGATTTGCGGCGACGCTGAGATTATCACCTGCAGACCTGCTGATTTAATCGAGCCGGAATTGGATAAACTGCGTAGCGAACTGGATAGTAAGTATGTCAAACAGGAAGAGGATGTGCTTTCCTATGCACAGTTCGGTCAAGTTGCCTTGAAGTTCTTTGAGCAGAGGGAAAAGCAGGAAGAAGCAACGGAACAGGGCAAACCGGCAGAGCAGGTAAAAGCCGTTGACGCCGAAGGTGACACACCTGCGAATTTCAGAGTAACAATTAACGGAAAGGCATTCGATGTTTCAGTCGAATAAAGAGTAGTATGATAAAGAGTATGACCGGCTATGGCAGAGCCCAAGCCATTCGCGACGGATTGGATATTACATTTGAAATCAAAAGTGTCAACCATCGTTATTTCGATTTTTCTTCAAGAGTCCCGCGTTCCTACGCTTTTTTGGAGGAAAAGCTTAAAGCTTTTGTCAAAGAACAGGTTGCCAGAGGCAAAATAGAGTGCTATGTGCACATTTTGGAAATTGAGGCACAGGCGGCAGATGTCGTTATCAACGCACCGCTGGTCGAAGGCTATATTCGTGCACTCAATTCTCTTGAGAGTGAGTACGGCTTGCGCAATGATATTTCTGTCATGCAGGTCGGCAGAATGCCGGAAGTTTTGACAGTAAAAAAAGCTGAAGCGGATGAAGATGCGGTTTGGCAGGCAGTGATGCCCGTGGCACAGGAGGCGATTGACCGCTTTATTGCCATGCGCGCCAAAGAGGGCGAAAAACTCAAGGAAGATGTACTTTCACGCGCTGCAGCAATCTTGAAAAACGTCTCTTTTATCGAATCGCAAAGCGAGCAAACTGTCAAAGATTATACTGCGCGCTTGAGCGAGCGCATTCAGGAAGTGCTGGCGGATACGACCATTGATGAAGCTCGCATTCTCACGGAAGCGGCAATTTTTGCCGATAAAGTGGCAGTGGCGGAAGAAACCGTGCGCCTGCGTTCTCATATTGCACAGCTTGGCGATATGCTCGAGAGCGAGGAGGCTGTTGGCAGAAAGCTGGACTTTCTTGTGCAGGAGATGAACCGCGAAGCGAATACAATCGGCTCGAAGTGCCAAGATGTCAATGTGACAAAAAAAGTGCTGGATATTAAATCCGAGATAGAGAAAATCAGAGAACAAATCCAAAATATAGAGTAAAAGGAAGGCTGTATGAAATTAGTCGGTATCGGTTTCGGCAACATGGTCAATGCCGAACGCATCATCGCTGTCGTTTCACCTGACTCCAATCCCGTTAAGCGTATGATTGCTACGGGGAAGGACAACGGTATGCTGATTGACGCCACGCAAGGCAGAAAAACCAAGTCCGTGATATTGATGGACAGTGACCACATTGTCTTATCATATTTAAGCGTAGAAAGTCTTGAAACAAAAATAGGGCAGGAGGAGTTAGAATGAAAGGTAAAATTGTTGTTATTTCCGGACCGTCCGGCTGCGGAAAGGGAACTGTGATTGCAAAGTTACTGGATAGAGACAGTAATCTCAAACTATCCGTTTCCATGACCACCAGAGAACCAAGAGCTTATGAATGTCATGGCAGAGAATACTATTTTGTTTCGCGCGAGGAATTTGAAAAGCGCATTGCCGCCGGTGATTTGCTGGAGTATACCGTATATAACGGCAATTACTACGGTACGCCCAAAACCGAGCTTGCACTTGCCCAGGAGCAGGGAACCGACATCTTATTGGATATTGAGGTGGAAGGCGCCGCGAATGTCAGAAAAGCCGGTTTGGAAAATTTGATGACCATTTTCCTGGCTCCGCCTTCCTTTGAAGAGCTCAGAAAGCGCTTGACGCTGCGCGGAACGGAGGATTCCGAAGTGATTGAGCGCCGCATGGAGCGCGCAAAAAAAGAAATACTCGAAAAGGATAAGTACGATTATATTGTCATCAATGATGATTTGGAAACGACGGTAGATGAAGTTTACTTCATTATCAATAATAAATAGCACCTTGTGCTTAGTATAGAATTGAAAGGATGAATACAATGTTAAACCCGAACTTAGATTCCATTTTAGAAGGCAACGCTCGCTATTCTCTTGTAATAGCAACTGCCAAGAGAGCCAGGGAAATCTCCGATGAAGCGCTTGCAAAAGGCGAAATCATTACCGAAAAGCCTGTTACACTTGCGCTCGAAGAGTTTATTCAGGGCTCCAGAGAGATTGAGGTTAAAAAGTAAGTATGGCAACGCTTGCTGCAGTTGCGCTGGATAATACTGCATTCAGCTTTGATAAACTCTATGACTATATTGTGCCGCAGCACTTGTGTGACACTGTTTTTGAGGGATGCCGTGTGTTGGTACCTTTCGGCAGAGGGAATACAAAGCGGCAGGGCGTGATTATTAAACTGTTTGAAGGGGATGGTGCGCGCAAAAAAGAAATTGCCGCACTGTTGGATAAAAAGAATTATCTCAGCGCTGAAATGCTTTCACTCATTTCTTTTATCAAGAATCGGTATTTTTGCACTTATTTTGATGCGCTTAAAACCGTTTTGCCTAAAGCAATGAATTATCGCACGGATGCCGTATACTATGCGCTCAAAGAAAAAGAGGGCGAAGCAGCTGCTTTGTCCCGAGAAGAACAGCGTGTGTATGCGTATTTGCTTAAGCGGGAAACCGCACTGAGCGAAAAGGCAATTTTACAGGCTTTTTCACTCAGTGCCGAGAGCAAAGTACTGCAGCATTTACTCAAAAAAGGTTTTATTCTGCGCGATAATAAAGCCGACCGTAACATGAGTGATGCCACTCAAAAAATGCTTAAGTTTCTTTTAAGCGAGGAAGAATATGCTGTGCAAAGACCGGCTTTAAGCAAAAAACAGCAGCTGGTTGCGGATTTACTGCACGATGCCGGTAGCGCCTCTTTGAAAGAAGTGATTTATTTTTGTGCGGTAACCAAAGCCGTGCCCGATGCCTTAGTCAAAAAAGGTATTGCCATTTACTATGACCAGGAAGTGTATCGCACTTTTCGAGAAAGCCGCGAACCACTGCAAAATGAACCGATTCAGCTCAGCGAACTGCAACAGCAGGCATATGATACACTTGTCAATTGCCGCAGTGATGCGGCGCAGTGTGCACTCTTATTCGGTGTGACAGGTTCCGGTAAAACACAGGTATACCTCAAACTGATTGATAAAGTGATTGCAGAAGACAAATCGGTCATTGTTATGGTGCCTGAAATATCATTAACTGCCCAGACGCTTCAAATCTTCAGAAGGCGTTATGGGGATGCGGTAGCTATTTTTCATTCGCGTTTGTCTGTTTCCCAACGTATGGAAGAGTGGAAACGTGTCAAAAAAGGGGAAGCGAGTATCGTTGTCGGCACGCGTTCTGCTGTGTTTGCACCGACAGAAAACTTGGGGCTAATCATCATTGATGAAGAGCAGGAACATACCTATAAATCTGAAATGAGTCCGCGCTACAATGCGCTGGAAGTAGCAAAGTTCCGTTGTCATTATCACAACTGTCTGCTTGTGCTTGCGAGTGCGACACCTGCGGTGGAGGACTATGCAAAAGCACGAAGCGGCACCTACTTACTTGCCCAAATACCGGAGCGCTACGGCAATGCCGACTTGCCGGAAGTAATTGTGGCAGATATGCGCGATGAAAAGAATGAAGCCGGAAACCAGCGCATTCTCAGTAAGCGATTGGAAGAAGAACTGCGTTTGAATTTTGAACGCGGTGAGCAGTCCATTCTATTGCTCAACCGCCGCGGATTCTACACGTATATTTCCTGCACCGCCTGCGGTGAGGTGGTCACTTGCCCCAATTGCAGTGTTTCCATGACATATCACCGCGCCAACAATCGCTTGATGTGTCACTTCTGCGGTTTCACGATGCGCCGGGACACACCGTGTCCGCATTGCGGTGAACCGAATTTATCTTTGAGCGGCTACGGCACACAAAAAATTGAAGAAGAATTGCAAAGAGCGGTCGGTAGAGCACGCATCTTGCGTATGGATACCGATACAACCATGCAAAAGCTCTCCCACGAACAAATGCTCGAGGCATTTGCCAAGGGAGAATATGATATATTAATCGGCACCCAAATGGTCGCCA
The DNA here is from genome assembly GCA_015066575.1 of Oscillospiraceae bacterium. Lineage (GTDB taxonomy): Bacteria > Bacillota > Clostridia > Oscillospirales > Acutalibacteraceae > RUG714. Next base: position 149 of record SVOD01000031.1, on the reverse strand, counting down.
AGGGTTTGGATTTTGCCAATGTGACCTTGGCGGCGGTGGTCAATGCCGACAGGGGACTTTATAATTACGATTACCGCTGCAGTGAAAACACCTTTGCGTTAATTACACAGGTTGTCGGCAGAAGCGGCAGAGGGAATAAGAAGGGCAGA
>SVOD01000030.1 GCA_015066575.1 Oscillospiraceae bacterium | reverse complement strand
TTATCCTTGGTTGTTCTTATCCCTTGCCTCAGCGCAGAGACTGACAAATTTCATCTCACTTTTTCAACATCTGCCAGTCACATAATCAGTTGCTTGTGGTTTTGGTAATAAACGGGTCAATGGCGCCGGCAGTTTTTTGAATAGGCATGCTCTGTAAAATAATGTGACCGGGACCGTTGACAACCGTGTTGAATAAGCCTTCGCCGCCGAAGAGTACATTCTTAACGCCTTTAACGGTTCTGGTATCCATTGTGCAGGTACCGTCCATCGCGGCAAGGTAGCCTGTATCAATAATCTTGCAGTCGCCGGCGGGAATATCATATTCAATGGCAGCGCCGTCAATTTCAAGAAAGACGATGCCGTTACCGGTGAATTTTTGCATAATGAAGCCTTCACCGCCGAATGCGCCCGCCTTTAACTTCTTTTGGAAAAAAATGGACATTTCGACATCGCCGAAGCTTGCCAAAAAAGCACTCTTTTGCGCAATAACCGGTTTGTCGGGTGTTATCTGTACTGCTCTGATAGAGCCGGGGAAGGAAGAAGCAAATGCAATTTCACCGGGCTTCTTTGCAACATAGATGTTGCTGAACATCTTTTCGCCGCTGAACATTTTGCCGAACATTTTGCCGACACCGCCGCCTTTGGTCTGCATCTCGATTTCATCATCCATCCAGCTCATGGAGCCGCCTTCACACTTCATCTGCTCGCCTGCTTCCAGTTGACAAATCAAAACAGGGAGATTGCCGCCTTCAATTTTGTAATTCATACTCGTTCCTCCAAAAAGTATTCTTACCCGACATGCAGTCCGATAAGTGAAGTATATTAACATTATTATAGCACATATGCGCGCGCTTTACAAATGTTTTCTCGCTTCAATCGGCTCCAGTAAGAATTCTCTTTGCGGGGACAGCGTTTTGGATTCGGTTTACCCATCTCCACCAAAAGGGACAGGCAACGCGCTTGCGTTGCCTGTCCCTTTTGGTGGAGATGGCGGTAATCGAAACCGCGTCCGAAAATTCGCCCATACCACTTTCTACATGCTTAGTTTGTGCTTTGGCATTCCCTTTTCTTACCGTTCACAAACAAACTGAAAGAATCGGTAGGCTCTGATGGATGACAGGTTACGAGCCGCTCACCTGTGCACCTTTACCGCTAATCACACCTGAACCCCGGGGCGCGGTAACCCGGTCAGATGGCACTGCTATTGATTAAGCAGCGCAAAGAACAGTTTCGTTTTTGTCCTTTAATTTTAGGTTGCCCGTTGTTGAGGCGGTCGAGCGCCGCCGCATGCTTATGATACTTCTTAATCCCCGTCGAAATCCTTTCATCCCCATATGGTGATAAAAAATAGGGTAAAATGCTAAAATAAAACACAATATTTATTGGGTATTTTTGCCGTCTTTTGCCTTGAAATACACAAAGTATTCCTGCGCCAAAACACAACAAAACTACCCGAATTCTATTGCGTTTTCTTATTATTTTTTGCCCTATTTTTTATCACTTTCGGTAAACAGTGTTAAGAACAAGTATTCCTGCAATAAAAACAAAAAAATCTATCTCAATTCTATTGCATTTTTACTCTGCATGTACCCTTTATTTTAACCACTTGTCTTTAGAAAGAGTAAAATATAACATTTATTATTTGAGAAACTCAGAGCGAAACGGAACGGGTGCGGGTGTCCCGCCCTTTCATTCCGAACTCCGCATTCCGCATTCCGAATTGGCTTAATGAAATGAAGCATATTTTTGCTTCATTTCTTTTTCCATCGCCCGCTTAGCGCTCTTTTGCGCTTCGGCGGCGCGCTTATCATAGTTCTTTTTACCCTTGCACATGCCGAGTTCCATTTTCGCTCTGCCTTTTTTAAAGTATATGCTCAAGGGAATAAGCGAGAGCCCCTGCTGCTTTACCGTGCCGTAAAGGCGGCGAATTTCGCGCTTGTGCATCAGCAGCCGGCGCACGCGCTTCGGGTCGGTATTAAAGCGATTGCCGTGGTCATAGGGGCTGATGTGAATGCCGTTGGCAAACAGCTCACCCTCGACCACACTGCACCAAGAATCCTTCAAATTTGCTTTACCCTGGCGCAAGGATTTTACCTCTGTGCCCTTTAATTCAATCCCCGCTTCATAGGTTTCGAGCACAAAGTAATCGTGATACGCTTTTTTATTGGTCGCAACTTTGTTATATTCCTCTTTCATAATATCAATCGGGTGCGGGTGCCCCGCCCTCAATTATTCATTCTTCACTATTCATTATTCATTGAACTGTAAAGCGACGCTTTACAGTTCATTTCTGCCTTCCAACGCTCTGGAAACGGTCACTTCATCCGCATACTCCAAATCCGCGCCTACGGGAATACCGTAAGCCAGGCGGGTGACCTTAAAGCCCAAGGGCTTAAGCAATTTGGAAATATACATCGCGGTCGCCTCCCCCTCTACCGTGGGGTTGGTTGCCATAATAATCTCTTTAACCTCTTTATCCTGCCCGTTCAGGCGCGCCAACAGTTCCTTAATGCGAATGGCATCCGGCCCCACATCATTCATCGGGCTAATCGCGCCGTGGAGCACATGGTAGAGCCCGTCATAATCGCCGGTTTTCTCAAAAACGGTGACATCGCGCGGGTCCTCGACCACACAAATGGTGCTTCTGTCGCGCGTATCGCTCTTGCAAATCGGGCAGATTTCCTCTTCGGTCAGGTTGCAGCACACCGCGCATTGGTGAATATTTTCATGCGCCGCGGTGATGGTATCGGTAAATTCCTTCACCTGCGCATCGTTCATACCCAGCACATGGAAAGCCAGGCGCTGCGCGGTTTTGTGCCCGATAGAGGGCAGGCGTTCAAACTGATTAATTAACTTTTCGAGCGCTGCTACCGAGTACCGCATTACATCAGCCCCATACCGGGAATATTGAGCCCCGCAATCGGATTTTGCACTGCCGCCATCTTGGCATCCATATCTTCATCTGCCTTGCGCAGTGCTTCGTTGACCGCACCGATGATTAAGTCGCCAAGCATTTCCACATCCTCGGGGTCTACCACCTCGGGCTTAATGTTGAGCGAAAGGATTTGGTGCTTGCCGCTGACAGTCGCTTCCACCATACCGCCGCCGACACTGGCGCTGTATTCGCTGTTTTCGCACTCTTCCTGCACCTTGGCAAGGTCCTCTTGCATCTTTTGTGCCTTGGCGAGCATATCATTCATATTGGATTTACCTTGATTGGGAATTCTGACTTTCATGGTTCTACCTCACATTATTTATAATCTATTTCAATGCCGCCCTCTTGCGCTTTTTGAATAAAGGCTTCGAGCGGGTCTTCCATTACTTCCGGTTGTGTCGCACCGAGCAAATCGCCGGCATCTTTTTGGCTGATGATGCGCGTAAACGCGCGCCCGGTAACGGCATTTGCCGCTTCAAGAACATCATCGGAATTGATTTTGACCGCCAGCACATCGCCGATAGAGGGATGCGTGCCGAAAACCACAATCGTGTTGCCGACAGCCTTGGCGGTGGTGCCGTTGAGAATGGTCCACGCCAGGCGGTTTTTGCCGAAGACTTCTTGCAAAATTTCCGGCCACTGCATCAGGCTTTGCGGTGCAGACTCCGCGGCGGGTGCTGCCGGAGCGCTTTCGGCTGCAGGCGCACTCTCCTGCGGTGCCGGTTCATCTGTAAGTTCCTCCGCTTCTTCCGCTTCAAGCGCAGTATCGGCAGGTGCGGAGTTTTCTATGCGAGTGGCTGCCGGTTCCGGTGCAGGTACCGCCGCCTCTGCAGGCGGGGTAACGGCTTCCGCCGGTGCGGGAGATTCCTCCTTCGGTGGGGCGGCTACCGCTGCGGGCTGCAACGCAGCGCCGCTTTTAAGCGCCTGTTCGAGCTGCGCAATGCGCTTGAGAATACTCTCATCGCGCGCATCCATCTCGGGGCTGGCAAGCTTAATGAGCGCCATCTCCATAGCGGTTCTGCCCTGCGCGCCGGATTTGATTGCCGCGTAGGTTTTTTGCAAGGTGTCGATAATGACAATGGCGGCGGGTAAGGTTACTGTTTCGGCAAAGCGACAAATGGATTGCAGTTCTTCATCCGAACAGATAATGAGTTTCTCGGGCTGCTTGACAGTCCTCGCTACCATAATGTTTCTGTAAAAATTAATTAATTCAGAGCAATAGCGCTCCATATCACAGGCATTTTCATAGAGCGTGGCAATGACCTGCAGCAGCTTTGCCGTGTCGTGAGTGAGCAGGGCGTTTGCCGTATCGCTCAGGTACTCCCTATCCGCAATGCCGCACACTTCGCTGACAAGCTTCGTGGTAATATCGCTGCCGCCGGCAATGCACTGGTCCATAATGGAGAGAGCGTCTCGCATCGCCCCGTCGGACAAGCGGGCAATCAGGTTTGCCGCTTCGTTGGTCAGCGCAATCTCCTCTTTGTCGGCAATTTCAAGCAGGCGCTCTGCCATATCGTCTGCCCCAATGCGCTTAAAGTCAAAGCGCTGGCAGCGCGAAAGGATGGTCGCCGGCATCTTGTGCGCCTCGGTGGTCGCCAGGATAAATTTAACATGCTCGGGCGGTTCCTCCAGGGTTTTGAGCAGCGCATTGAATGCACCCTGTGAGAGCATATGCACTTCGTCGATAATATACACGCGGTACTTCGTTTCGGCAGGGTTGAAGTTCGCTTCTTCGCGCAGGTCGCGGATGTTGTCGACACCGTTGTTGGAAGCGGCATCAATCTCGGTAATATCTAAAACCGTGCCGTTGTCGATTCCCTTGCAAATCTCGCACTCATTGCAGGGCTCACCCTCATGCACATGGGGGCAGTTGATCGCCTTTGCCAAAATGCGCGCACAAGTGGTCTTGCCTGTCCCGCGCGAGCCGATAAACAGGTACGCGTGAGAAAGCCTGCCGGTTTTGATTTCATTCTTTAGGGTTTCGGTGATGTGACTTTGCCCGATAACATCCGAAAACGATTTCGGGCGCCACTTTCTGTAAAGAGCTGTGTACATAAAAATCTCCGATTTTTTAATTCGGAATTCGGAATGCGGAATTCGGAATAAAAGGTGGCAACACAAAGTGTTGCATTTAAATGTGCCGCAAGCGGCACCACTGTAAACTGAAAACTGAAAACTGTTCGCGCAGCGAACCTGCCCGCATAGCGGGTTTCGCCACCCTTGATATGCGCTTTGGGTTGAGATAGTTTCTGCTTAGGCAAAGAAAATAAATTTTAGGCGTACTTTGTGTACTCCAAAATTTATTTTCTGCGGCATAAGCGAAAAATAGCCGACCAAAAGCGCATAACAACGGGTAGCGAAGCCCGCATAAACTCGGTCATATAGCATACAGGCTTTACTGTATCACACAGAACGGTCTGTTTAGTGCTGCTCCGTTCCCGGCCTGACACGGTTCGCAGTGTCTGTTGCACAGGACCAATATGCTATATGAGCGAATCTATGCGGGCCCTTTTCTCGTTTGAAACTGATTATGAAACTGATTATACTATAACTTTAATATAATAGCAATAGTTTTAGAGAAAAAATCAGTCTAAAATCACACCCATAGTGCCGGGAACGGCACAGGCGGCGTTGGATTCATCGGTATCAATATGCATTGCCCACGCATACTTTTCGCTGACGCGAACAATCACATCGTCAAAAACGGTCTTTCTCTCGCCGGTTTCGATAGCGACTTTCACAATCTGCTTATCCTGTAAACCGTATTTCTCGGCATCGGCAGGGGTTGCGTGGATATGGCGCTGCGCGGCAATCACACCTTCGCTGATTTCCACTTCGCCTTTAGGCCCCACAATTTTGCAGGCACCGCTGCCCTTGATGTCGCCGCTCTCGCGAATCGGTGCGGTGCAGCCGATGCTTCTGGCATCGGTCAGGGAAAGCTCGACCTGTGTGTCGGGTCTGACAGGACCTAAAATCGAGCAAACGAGTTCTCTTTTCGGCCCGACAATGGTCACCTTCTCAAAGCAGGCAAACTGACCGGGTTGAGAAAGGTCTTTTTTATTGGTTAATTCATAGCCTTCGCCAAACAGTGCCTCTAAATCGGCTTGCGATACGTGCACATGGCGCGCAGAAGTTTCTACAATAATTTCTTTTTTCATCATGTCCTCCAATAAAAATCAGATAATTGCTTAGTATATAATATAACAAGATAGCACTTTTTGCAAGTGCTATCTTACAAATAAAGAAATTGCGAGCAAACAGCTCGCAATTTCTTTATTTGTAAGTTTTCAGTTTTCAGGGTTCAGTTTTCAGTTCACCCACCGCGCGCTATGCGCGCACCGCCCTTGATAGGGCGGTTTCATAAAATGCAAGGCGAGGGCAAGAAGATTTAAAACCCAAATAGGTTTTGGTTGCCTCTTTTTCCATAATATTGCGTTAAAACGCCTTGCAATGCGTTAGCATTTCTTCGCCGTTTTGCCTTATCTTATTAAAAAAATAGGCTAACCAAAACTGCATAGCACCTCTCGCGCTGAAATGTTCGAGATAATTTCTATGCTTTTGATGCAGTTTGGCTGTCGCCAAACAAAGAGAAAGCAGAGAAATTAGCCGAAAAGGGCAAGCGAGAGGCTATTAGGGTTTAAGTCTTTTTGCCCTTTTGCGACTAAACACTGAACACTGAGCACTGAACACTCACATAAGAAATCGGGAGCCATTGAGGCTCCCGATTTCTTATGTTTGCGCTTCTTCTTTTGCAAGCGCTTCGTTAGCAGCCTGCACTTCCTCATAAATGGGTTCCAATTTTTCTTTGGTGAGCGGATAAGCAAATTTATATAACAGCCAAATGAGCGTATAGGTCACGGCGGGGATAATCGTGCAGATAGTCAAAATCCTGTCACTGACGCCCGGCACATAGCCGGCGTTAGACATCGTTTCGCTGTTGTACTGCGCGAATTTTTCGAGTAACATTAACCCGCCGTAATCCGCCGCGGTTTGCCCGAGTTTTCTGGCGAAGGTATAAACCGCATAAATGGCACTTTCGCTCTTGACACCGGTCTTAACATACTGGTAGTCAATGACATCGGCAACCACTGCCCAGTTGGTAATGGATACAAAGGAGTAGCCGAAGCCGATGATGAACAGCAAGCCCATATAGACCACAATCGTGTAGGTGTCGCCGTTCGGCTTAAAAGTGCCCTTGAGCAGGAAGCAGGCAACTGCCGCAATCGCCGCAAACATCGCGCCGAAAGAGGAAATCTCCTTTTTGCCGAAGCGCTTGGAGAGCGCCGGGGTAAATAAAATCATAATCGCCATCGGCAAATACTGCGCAATCGTGCCGACCACGGAGAGATTGGCGTTGGCAAAATAGTTTTTAAATAAGTATTGGTTCAAAGAAGCAAACTGCAGCTGACCGCTGATGAGAATACCGGTGACGGCAAGCACCACAAACGGGCGGCTCTTGAACATACTTTTATAGGTATCTTTAATATTGACATTGGGCTTTGCCGCCGACTTCACGCGCTCCTTGGTGGACTTGAAGCAAATCAAATAAAAGATGATTGCCAGCACACACATCACGCCCGCAAAGGCAAACATACCGCCGGAGTTGGCAACGGAAATGGTCTTTTCCGGGTCCAAGGGGTCGGGCTGCTTGGAGTAGATGATAAAGGGCGCAAGCAACAGCGGTGCCGCACCGCCGATACCGCCGCCGATAGAGCGGAAGGTGGAGAGCAGGGTTCTGCCTTCGGGCTCATCCGTAATCACGGAAGCGAGCGAACCGAAGGGCACATTGATACCCGTATACATCATCCCGAAGGTGATGTAAGTAATATATGCCAAAATCAGCACAAAGGTCGGGTTGTCGCCGACAGTCGGAATGGTGGTGAAATTATAGAAGCAGAGCAGCTGTGCGACTGCCACGGGAACCGCAATCCACTTAATATACGGTCGAAACTTTCCGTCTTTAGTCGGGGGGCGCTTGGCAACAATACCGCCCCACAGAGGGTCGTTGACAGCATCCCACAGCCTGGTAACCAAAAACAGGGTTGCCACCTTGCCGGGAGAAATCAACAACACATCGGTATAAAAAACTTTTAAAAATGATGAAACATAGGTCAGCACGAACAAATTGCCCGCATCGCCCATCATATAGCCCATGGCCTCTTTGATGCCAATGTGGTTGGGGTGGGTACTGACAGGTTTCTCTTTTTTCTTTCCCATGATACCTCTCCTCATACATTGATAGCAAAAGTATAGCATATCTATATAAAAAATTAAAGAGTTTTGCAAAATTTACTGCGTTAAAAAATATGGCTTGCAAAGTTGTATTAAATCTTTTATAATTGTTTTGTATATTATGTTTGAGGAGGAAATTATGAGCGAAGTAAAAAAGCAAAGCGCCTTTAAGGTCTGGACCAAAAAACACGCCGACCTGTGGCAAATTATTAAATTCACACTGGTAAGTATGATTGCAGGTACCAGTGAAATGATACTTTACAATGTTTTCCTGTGGATTCTCAAAGCCCCGCTGGAGAGCATTTCCGTTAACTGGTTTATCTTCCATTACCCGGCAGGTCCGGAAGGCACCATTTTAGCGGACGGCACGATTGCCAGAGGCGGCGCCTGTGTGCTGGTCGCTTACCTGGTTTCCACCATTGTGGGTAACTTTGTAAGTTTTGTGGTCAACAGAAAGACAACCTTTAAATCCGTTGCCAATGTCAAGTTCAGCATTATTGCCACGATGGTGATGATTGTTTTCATCATTTTCTATTCCACCGTTCTCGGCGGTTTGGCAAACAGTTGGGTCGGCACCTGGGCGATTTTCCAGAATACGGATAACGGATTTTTGATTTTCTTAAAGCAAAATATCGGTAAGTTCCTGATTACGATGATTACCTTTGTGTTTGTGTTTGTGATGAATAAATTTGTCATTTTAAGAGAAGAAAAGAAGACCAAGGAGCAAAAGGAAGCCGAAAAGAAGGCTGCCGAGGAGCGCGCGGCAATGCCCTCCAAGAAGGTGGTCAACCGGGCGCTTACCAAGAAGTTCCTTATCGGCATGATTGTGTTGCTTGTTTGCGCCGTTGCCGGTATCGCCATCGGTTTAGCCGCTTCCATCAACGCCATTTTGATTATCGGCTCCATCCTCTTCGGTGTCGGCTATATCTTCTTAATTGCCTTTATCATCGAGGCAATCGGTACCAAGGTGCCGGTGGATGAGCTCGGCGAATTTGAAGGCAAGGAAGGCTATGTGATTAAAGAAATCAAAGCATAAAACATAAAAAGGTGAAACCATGTATATTATTTATGAATCCGATTCCGGCTTTACCAAGCGCTATGCGGAAATGTTTGCCGAAAAAACGGGACTGGAGTGCCACAGCCTTTATATGGCGCGCATCAAAGTCAAAAAGCACAGCGATGTCATTTTCTTCGGCAGAGTGATGCAGGGAGAAATTGACGGGTTTAAGAAAGCCGCAAAAAAATACAATATTTTAGCGGTCTGCCCTGTCGGCTTAAGAATGCCGACGAACGCAGTCAAAGAAGAAATCATCGAGAAAAACGGTATCGGCGAACCGCTGCCGAAGCTCTTTTACCTGCGCGGCGGCTTTGACCCCGAAAAGAATATCGGTTTGGAAAAGACACTCATTAACCTCATCATCTCCGATTTGGAAAACCAAGGCGAAGATATTGATGCGGTCGATGCCCAATACTTAACCGATTTAAAGGGCGGTGCCGACTATGTAGACGAAGAAAACCTCGGCGCTCTGCTGGATTGGTACGAAAAATGTTAAAAAAAGGAGGCAACGTAGTTGCCTCCTTTTTGTGTTCAGTTTTCAGTGTTCAGTTTTCAGTATTGCCGGGGATGGACTTCGCGCAAACCCGGATTTGACTAAAATATAGGCTTATGTTAAGATATATTTATCAATAAAACGACTTTAAAGAGGTATGACTATGAGTTGGTTCAGTGAGACTTTCGGTCTAAATATTCAAGACAGCGTTTGCCCCAACATTTACCAAAACGGCGGCATTCGCATCAGTGTGATTACCGAGCGCTTAATCCGCGTAGAGTGGCAGAGTGAAGCGCTCTTTTGCGACAAACCCACCCAATCGATACTGCACAGAGATTTGGGAAAAGTCACATTTAGCGCAGTGCGCAAAAACGGCATGATTTGTATCAACACTGCCCTCGCGCGCCTGATTGTGGATGAAAATACGGGCGCATTCCGCCAAGCCAAAGTCGCAGGCGGCTTTTGCACCACCGACCCGCACGCCGGCAACCTCGGCGGCACGGTACGCACACTCGACAATAAAAAAGGCGCCGTGGTGCTCGAAGACGGCGTGGTTTCCGCAAGCGGCGTTGCGGTGCTTGATGACTCCGCTTCACTGACGCTGGAGGCAAGCGGCAAGGTATTGCCGCGCAAAAAACAAGGCAGCGACTGCTACTACTTCCTCTACGGTCACGACTATATCGGCGCCGTGAAAGACTTTTACCGCATTGCCGGCACCACGCCGCTCATTCCCCGCTACGCGCTCTCGAACTGGTGGAGCCGCTACAAAGCCTATACCCAAGAGGAATACCTGGCGCTGATGCACCGCTTCCAAAAAGAGGAAATCCCGATTAGCGTTGCCACCGTGGATATGGACTGGCACTGGGTGGATGTCAAAAAGCAGTTTGGCAAGGATGCCGTGCGCTTTGACCCGCGCCGCCTGAATTCGCGCTATGTCTTTGAATACGCCTTTACCCCCGGCTGGACCGGCTACTCCTGGAACACGGAGCTGTTCCCCGATTACCGCGCCTTTTTGAAAGAGCTCGGCGATATGGGCTTAAAGGTGACGCTCAACCTGCATCCGGCAGCCGGCGTGCAGTGCTTTGAAGATATGTATGAGGAGTTTGCCGACTTTATGGGGATTGACACAAGCGACAAACAGCCGATTGCATTTGACTTAAACGATGAAAAATTTATGGAAGGCTACTTCAAATTCTGCCACCATAAATATGAAAAAGAGGGCGTTGCCTTCTGGTGGATTGACTGGCAGCAGGGAAAGAACTCGGGTGTGAAAGGGCTCGACCCGCTGTGGGCGCTCAACCACTACCACACGCTCGACAATGCCGCCGGCGGCAAGCGCGGCTTAATTCTCTCGCGCTTTGCCGGAGCAGGCTCTCACCGCTACCCGCTCGGTTTTTCGGGCGATACGGTGATGTGCTGGTCAGCTTTAAAATTCCAGCCCTATTTTACCGCTACCGCTTCCAACATCGGCTACAGCTGGTGGAGCCACGATATCGGCGGACACATGATTGGGTATAATGACGATGAGCTCTACACCCGCTGGTTGCAGTTCGGTGTGTTTAGCCCGATTATGCGCCTGCACTCCTCCAACAATGAATTTATGGGCAAGGAACCTTGGCGCTACGGGGATGAAGCGCGCCGCCTTGCCACGGAAGCGCTGCGCCTGCGCCATAGCCTGCTACCGTATATTTATACCATGAACTACCGCACACATACCGAAGGCAGGGCGCTCATTGAGCCGATGTACTACCACTACCCCGAAACCGCCGCGGCATATGAAGTGCCGAATGAATATTACTTCGGTTCCGAGCTGATTGTGGCGCCGGTTACCGAAAAACGCAACAAAACCACCCTGCTTGCCTCCACGGAAGTCTGGCTGCCCGAGGGCAGGTTTACCGATATTTTCACCGGCAGGATTTACCGGGGCGAAGGCAGAAAAAAGCTCTTCCGCGATTTAAATTCCATTCCCGTGCTTGCAAAGGAAGGTGCCATTATTCCGCTCGCGGTAGATAACCGGAGCAATTCCGTTGCTAATCCGGACTTGCTGGAGCTGTTCATTTACCGCGGTGACGGCGCTTTTACGCTCTACGAGGATGATGGCGAAAGCTATGCCTACCAAAGCGGCGCTTACTGCCAAACCGCCTTTGCAGTGAGCGAGAAAGAAAATAAGCTCTGTTTTGAAATCAGCCCTGCCAAAGGCGACTTGAGCCTGGTTCCCAAAAGCAGAGTCTACCTGCTCTCTTTTAAAGACATTGTCGCCGCAAAGAGCGCAACCGTCTATATCAACGGCAGGAGAGTGAAAACACAGCGCATCAATAAAGGTTGCATGCAGCTGTTCATCACCCTGAAGCCGACCGAAAGAGCCAAGGTAACCTTAAGCGGTATCACAGCACTCGAAAACCCGCCAAAGAGCGAAGCGCTGACCGATTTGGTCTCTCGCTTCCAGGGCTCCAACGTGATGAAGCAGGTAGTTTTTTCAAAACTTCTCACGGAAAACAAAATTCCCGATTCTTTACCCGATGCGCTGAAAGAACCGATACTTGAAATTCTCAACGACTAATGGCAAAGAAAAAAGATGAAACAACCAATGTAATGCGCATAGCCGCCGCTGCCGGCGCTGTCTTTCGCGACTATGCGTATGACAATACGAAGCTGAACGCCGAAGAGGTAGCAGCGGCATTGAGGCAGCCGGTCGGCAGAGTGTTTAAAACGCTGGTCACCGTTGCCAAAAGCGGCAAATACTATGTCTTTATGCTGCCGGCGGCAAGCGAATTGGATTTAAAAAAGGCGGCAAAAGCGGCGGGTGAAAAGAGCGTGGAAATGCTCCCGCAAAAGAAACTGTTTCCGCTCACCGGCTATGTGCACGGAGGCTGCTCACCAATCGGGATGAAGCGGCAGTTTGCCACCTTTATTGATGCAAGCGCCGCCGACTGCGAGACCATCTTTTTCTCGGCAGGCAAGGTCGGGCGGCAAATCGAAATGAGCCTTTCGGATTTGCAAAAAATCATAGCGGTGCAGCTTGCAGAATTGACACGATAAAAAAAAACAGCGAGCCTTTGATGAAAGGCTCGCTGTTTTATTTTGCAATCACGTTTTTTGCCTGTGCTACCATCACAATTCTTCTTCCATTGTGGTTTTTTGCACTGCCATCCCCTGCTTTCGGTAAAATGCCAGCGCACTGTCGTTCCCTTCCCAGACATTGAGGGTGATGCGCCGAGCGCCGATTTGCCGCGCAAAGGTTTTGACATATTCATAGAGCGCGGTGCCGATATGCTTACCGCGGCAGGCGGCATCCACACACAAGTCATCAAGATATACCTCCTTGCCGTCCTCCAACAGTTGGTCGCCGCGGTGCTCTTTGATAACGCAAAAAGCATAGCCCTCCACACAGTCGGAGGCATCGGTGCTCACAAACACGGGCGTGCTTTCATCGGCAAGAATGGTTTCCAGGTCTGCATCCGTGTATTTCGTGACAGGTCCCTTAAAAATGTCGGGGCGGATGCGATGGTGCACCATATCCACCTGCAGCAGCAGTTCCAAAATTTTCGGGATGTCTTTCTTTTGTGCGTTTCGAATGGTACTCATAGTTCCTCCGGAAATAAGGATTTGGCGAGGTCTACGACCTCGCAAACCCTTATTTGAGTGTAAAGAGTGAAGAGTAGAGATTGAAGTTGTGGGCGGGACACCCGCACCCGATTGAAATGCTTACAGTAAGCCTTTTAAAATGGGTGAGGGCAGAGCCCTCCCTTAACTCCACTCTCAACTCTCCACTCTCCAAACTGCAGAGCAAAACTAGTTTTGCTCTGCTCGACAAATCCTTATTTGTATTATAATCCGAATATAATCGAAAATCAATCTTAACGGCAAAAGCCTTCTCAGGGGTTCGAGCCCTGTCACACCGCGCTGCAAGGGACGTGCTTTGTTCGCTTCGCTCCAAACCACCCTCCTCGCTCCCAAGTGTCGCTTCGGAACTTTTGCCTAAAAACAATTCACCGGATTGTTTTTTTACGGCAAAAGCCCTCTCAGGGGTTCGAGCCCTATCACACCGCGCTCAAACAAAGAGAGCACCACAAGGGTGCTCTCTTTGTTTGGCGCGCTGCAAGGGACTCGAACCCCTGACCTACTGGTTCGTAGCCAGTCACTCTATCCAGCTGAGCTAGCAGCGCATTTTTTTGTGCTCAACTATATTAGCACAAACAAAGCGAAAATGCAATAGTTATTTTTTAAATACCGAAAACGGTTGACGGCTGTATCATAATCTCTCGGCGCTGTTTGACAATACCCTGCCGCGCCGCTATAATGAATAAGTATACTATATTCTATTTTTCAGGAGGCTTTTATGAGCGACATTCAAAAAGTATATGATTTTTTAGATAAAACCAAAACTTACTACTTGGCTACGGTGGAGGGCGACCAAGCGCGCGTGCGCCCCTTTGGCACGGTGCTGCTCTTTGGCGGCAGGCTCTACATCCAAACCGGCAAAGTTAAGGCGGTTTCCAAGCAGATTGCCGCCAACCCCAAAGTGGAGCTGTGTGCCTTTGACGGCGCAACCACACTGCGCCTGACAGGAGAACTTGTGAATGACGACAGCCGAGAAGTCAAGGTCGCGATGCTCGAAAAAATGCCGGAATTAAAGCATATGTACAGCGCTGACGATGACAACACGCAGGTGCTCTATTTCAAAAACGCTACCGCCGTGTTTTCTTCCTTTACCGAAGCGCATCAAACCGTTACTTTTTAATTTATGACCAAAAAATCTATTATTTTCGGTTGGCTGCGCATCGTAGGCGGTTTGCTCATTTTTGCCTTTGGTGTGCACTTGACTATCAGAGCGGATTTGGGGCTGGCGCCTTGGGATTGCCTTGGTATGGGCATTGCTAAACATACACCTCTTAATTACGGGCTTTCCATGACACTCATTGCGGTGGTGGTGCTTATCATCGACGTGCTGCTTAAAGAGAAAATCGGCTTTGGCACCATTATTGATGCGCTGCTGACCGGCAATTTCACCCAACTGTTTAACGATATTGATGTGTTGCCCAAAACACACAATGTGTTTGTCGGCATACTCATTATCATTGCGGGGCTTGCCTTTATGGCAATCGGGCAGTTTTTTTATATGAAATCGGCGCAGTGCTGCGGTCCGCGCGATGCGTTGTTTGTGGGCATCGGCAAGCGGATGAAAAAAGTGCCTATCGGTGTGGTGTTGCTGCTGGTGATGGCAACGGTGCTGCTATGCGGTTGGCTGTTGGGCGGCAAGGTCGGTATCGGCACACTTGTCTGCGCTTTCGGCACGGGACCCGTGATGCAGGTGGTCTACCACATCATCGGCTTTGAACCGCGCGATGTGGAGCATCGCAGCGTGATTGAAATTATTAAACTCTTAAAGGCATAAAACCAAAGCGCAGAGAAAACCTCTGCGCTCAGCGTGTCGAAAAACTTGTTTTCGACACGCTGGCAGATGTTGAAAAAGTGAGATGAAATTTGTCAGTCTCTGCGCTGAGCTGTACATAGGTACCGCAAGCAGAGACTGGCAAAAACACAAAATCGCCGTTATATCAGTAAAAAACGGCGATTTTCTAATAGCATATGCTTGTATTTTTCTCTTACTAAAAACTATTTAGGAATTGTCGAGAAAAGCGAAAAGTGTTCTGATTTATAAATTCGTGTGGTTTCAGCCACTTTTTCGACAGTCTGAGCGCAGAGAAATTCTCTGCGCTTTTCATGATTATATTACATCACAGAATATCCCCGTGAATACCGACAGCGGCAAGGGCTCTGCCGACGGTGGCAATCGGGAGCCCGACCACATTAAAGTAGTCGCCGAGCACACTGCGCACCAAGACCGCGCCTTTGCCTTGAATACCGTAGGCGCCCGCCTTATCCATCGGTTCGCCGGTGGCAATGTAGCGCTCGATTTGCTCATCGCTTAAGTGAAAGAACGTAACCATTGCCGCTTCACTGCTCACAAACTCCACCCCTTTACCGAGCAGGGCAAAGCCGGTGCGCACCTCGTGGGTTTGCCCGGAGAGCAGTTTCAGCATACGGCGCGCGTCCGCTTTGTCTTTGGGTTTACCTAAAATCTCGCCGTCAAAGCACACAATCGTATCGGCACCGAGCACGATACTTTCCGGGTGCAGGGCGTAAACATCAAGTGCTTTTTGGTAGGCAAGCCCTTCCACAATATCTTTCGGTGCCAAGCCCTCCGGCACCTGCTCCTCGCAGGTGGAAGGGATAATTTCAAAGGTATAGCCTGCCTGTTGCAGCAGTTCTTTTCTTCTCGGCGAAGCCGAAGCTAAAATGAATTTTTTCATAAGTTTCCTTTCATCTTCAAATAAGGATTTGTCGAGGACAAATCCTTATTTGTCAGTTGCTCATTTCATTCGCAGTTGCAAACTGCATTTGCAGTTGTTCACTCCGTTCACAGTTGCACTGCGTGCAGTTGCAATTACCATAACTGCGAGCAACGCGAGCAACTGCCGCTCAAGCGGCAACCATGAGCGAAGCGAATTACTGTGAGCAATGCGAACAACCGGATTTGGAGCGCTCGGAGAGCGCGACAAATCCTTATTTATAATACGCCTTTGGCGTATAGGCCTCTTGTAAAGGCAAAATCCGCAGGGGATTTAGATGCATACAACTTTAAAATATGCGCAGCCTGCGCGCTGTCTTCCGTGGTAAAATACAAAAGCGAAAAGTCGCTTTGCAAGCTTTCCTCTTTATCTGCCATATACAGCGCATGGGGGTTAAAAATCTCGCTTGCGCCGAAGCGGCAGCGCACCTCGAAGCGCTCGCCCTTCCTGTCGGTGATAAACCCGTTTTTATCACAGTGCGCGCAGTCGTGCGCATTGTGCAGCGGGCAGTTGCGGCTAATCATCAGCGGCAAGTGACCGTAAACAATCGCGCCCACGGGCTTTGATGTGTGCAAAGCGGCGATTTGCGCCGCGCTCATTTCGGGGCTTAATAAAATGCTGTCGGCATCTACCGCTTCACAGGCGTAAGAGTTAAAAATATTGCTGCCAAGCCCTGCCAAAACCCGAAATCCGCGCTGTTTGGCTAAATACAGCGCGCCGATATTGCCGACCGAAACGGTGGTAACGCCAAGCGCTTTGGCGGTATCCAATAAAGAAACCAGTTTTTCTTCCAAGCCGAAGAACACGCGGGGAGTTTCGAGAATAAGCGCTTCGGTGCCAAATGCTTCTACGGCTTCTTTTGCCTGCTCTATGGGCAAAATGATGGTATCGAAAGCGGCACCCTGCGGCACTTGCGCGATGTCGGCAAAGCGCAGGTACACTTGCTTTTTAGAGCAGCGGTGTGCCGGCGGCAACCCGGGCATATCACCTTTTTTATATTCTTTCGGGGCAGAGAGCGCCTGCTGCAGCGCGGCAACCGCCTCGCGGCGCAGGGAGTTAATCTCCCCGGCACTGAGCATCAGCCCCTCTTGTAAATCCACCCGGGTGTCCGCGGCATAAAAGCCGGTTCCGCCGAGTTTTTGCAGGCGGTCGGCGACCTCTTCTTTTGTCAGTGCGCGGTGTAAAGCCGGCTCGGGCATTTTGCTGCCGGTCACTGCGGCAGTTTTTCCCAAAGCACTCAGGCGCACCGTCGGGTAAGCACCGGCAGTCATGCTGCACACTATCTCACAAGGCACGCGCGGCGTTTCTTTGGCATACAGCGCCGCGAAGCTGCCAAGCAGTTTTGCATCGGCAGCGGTGACATCCTCTTTGGTGCGCGCGCCGAACATCGCTTTACCGCGGGTTGCGGTATAGTAACCGTCCGTAAACCCCTGGCGGGAAAAAATTTGCTTGAGCTGTTGCTCATCTGCACTATCATAGGTGCCGGCAAGCGCCCGGGTGCAAGCGCTCACACTTGCCGCCACATATTCGGGGCGCTTCATTCTGCCCTCAATTTTAAAAGAGTCGATACCCATCTCCTGCAGCTCGGGCAGGTAATGTAATAAGGAATTATCCTTTAAACTCAAATCGTGGCGGTTTTTGCCCCCCGCCGAGAAAGGCAGGCGGCAAGGTTGCGCGCACAACCCGCGGTTACCGCTTCTGGCACCGAAAAAGGCACTCATCAGGCACTGACCGCTCACGCACATACACAATGCGCCGTGCACAAACACTTCCAGCTCCACAGCGGTGTGGCGGCGGATATAGGCAATTTCCTCGCGGCTGAGCTCTCTGGCAAGCACCACGCGCCGAAAGCCGGCGGCTTCGAGCGCCTGCACGCCCGCGAGCGAATGTGCGCTAAGCTGTGTGCTCGCGTGCAGCGGCATCTCCGGTGCTAGAGATTTCACAATCTCAGCCACGCCCAAATCCTGCAAAATAAGCGCATCCTCACCAAAGGTGAGAATACGCTCGATTTCTTCTTTTAATGCGCCGATTTCACTGTCTTTCACCAAGGTGTTAAGGGCATGGTAGACCTTTACCCCGTGGGCATGGCAATATGCCACACTCTCTTGCAGCGCGGCGGCAGTGAAGTTGGCGGCATTTCTTCTGGCATTGAACTGTTCACCGGCAAGGTAAACGGCATCGGCGCCGCTCCTGACAGCAGCAAAAACAGACTCCGGTGAGCCTGCAGGTGCTAAAATTTCCGCCATTATAATTGCGCCTTGAGTTTTTCCAACTCGCGCTTATACTGCTCTGCTTCCATTCTGGCTCTGGCAGCATCTTCCAGATAATCTTTAATTTGCGCGCGCAAATTGTCGGAAGAATTGTTGTGCTTGCTCAGCTCATCCTGGCAATCGAGGGCTACAAGAATAGATGCCTGCGCAACGGAAATATTGGTGTTACCTTCAACAATTGCTTCAATCTTGTCGCTTAACTGTTTGGCAAGGTCCTCAATGTAAGTCGGGTCATCTTCGGTGACCAGAGAGAAATCCATCCCCGCGACATTGATTTTTACCTTTGATTTAGCCATATTTCTACCTCCCGAAAGGTTCCGTTCATTATAAAAACCATTATTTAATTTATTATACAATATTTTGGCGCAATATGAAAGACTTTTTTTCAAAAACACAAAATATGTTGTTTTTTCACTTTGTTTGATTTGACTTAGTTTGGCATTTTGTGGTATACTTATATTAATAATTTATTATTTTGGAGGATATTATCATGGCTAAATTTGTATGCAGTGTTTGCGGATATGTATTTGAAGGCGATGCCGCTCCCGAGTTTTGCCCGGTTTGCAAAGCACCTGCCGAGAAATTTGTGAAGCAGGATGGCGAAATGAGTTGGGCAGCCGAGCATGTTGTCGGCGTGGCAAAGGGCGCTCCGGAGGACATTCTCGAAGATTTGCGCGCCAACTTCCAGGGCGAGTGCTCCGAAGTCGGTATGTACCTGGCAATGGCGAGAGTCGCTCACAGAGAAGGCTATCCCGAAATCGGTTTGTATTGGGAAAAGGCTGCTTGGGAAGAAGCAGAGCATGCCGCGAAATTTGCAGAGCTTTTAGGTGAAGTGGTCAGCGATTCCACCAAAGAGAACCTCAAGGTTCGCGTGGAAGCCGAAAACGGCGCAACCATGGGCAAGACCGACCTTGCCAAGAGAGCAAAGGCACTTGACCTTGATGCGATTCATGACACAGTGCATGAAATGGCAAGAGATGAAGCCCGCCACGGCAAAGCACTCAAAGGTTTACTCGACAGATATTTCGGCTAAAATTGATTTGCAAAAAGGGTGCGGCAATACCGCACCCTTTTTTATCCATAAGGAGAAAAACCTTGGCTTCCGATAAAGAATATTTAGATTTTGTTTTAGAGCAGCTCTCCGAAGCGGAGGGCATTACCTCGCGCGCGATGATGGGCGAATACATTCTCTACTGCCGCGGCAAGG
The DNA here is from genome assembly GCA_015066575.1 of Oscillospiraceae bacterium. Taxonomy (GTDB): domain Bacteria; phylum Bacillota; class Clostridia; order Oscillospirales; family Acutalibacteraceae; genus RUG714. The sequence goes on along the minus strand of SVOD01000030.1, from coordinate 1,112 downwards.
TGTTCGGCGGGATATATGACAACCGCTTTTTGGTTAAACCCACCGCTGCCGCCAAAGCCCTCATGCCGGAGGCGGCACTTGAAACGCCCTACCCGGGCGCGAAAGAAATGCTGCTCGTAGAGGATATCGAAAACAAAGCCTTTTTGGCAAAGCTTGTTGCCGCGATGTATAAAGACTTACCGGCACCGAAAGCAAAGAAGAAGGGATAAATACCTATGTCTATTCCAATTGAAATGGTAGAAACAGACTCTATACAAATGCGCTTTTTTCGCTTTGGCAGCGGCAATATGCCGCTTGTCATTGTGCCGGGGTTGAGTGTAAAACCCGTGTCGGAAAGCGCTGCCGCCATTCGGCAGCAATACCGCCAATTCACGAAAGATTTCACGGTCTATGTCTTTGACCGCCGCGCCAATTTGCCGGCGCACTACACGGTAGAGCAAATGGCAGAGGATACCGCCGCAGCAATTCACGCGCTCGGGCTTAAGCGCTACTGCCTGTTCGGCGCTTCGCAAGGCGGGATGATGGCAATGCTCATTGCCGCCGCGCACCCCGAAGCCGTGCAAAAACTCGCGCTCGGCTCCACCTGCGTGAGCGTGAATGAAACTGCTTGCAGCGTCATAGCGCACTGGGCGAACCTCGCGCGGCAGCACAAAAGCAAAGAGCTGTATTTGGAATTTTGTCAAAAGGTGTACCCGCCGGTTTTCTTTAAAAAATACAAAGACCTGTTTATTACCATGTCCGAAACCGTAAAAGATGAAGAGCTCGACCGCTTTGTCACCCTGTGTGAGGGCACCGCCGGCTTTGATGCGCGCGCACAACTCGCTTCACTGCGCTGCTCGGTGCTGGCGCTCTCTGCTGCAGACGATGCCGTGCTCGGCGCACAAGCTGCCGCCGACCTTGCCGCCGCAGGGCAGCAAAACCCGCAGTTTTCGCAATACCTCTACACCGGTTACGGGCACGCTTCTTATGACACTGCGCCCGACTACGGGCAACGGCTGTTTGATTTCTTTACTGCATAACACACAAACCCTCGGTAGGGGCACCCGCAATAAGGAGAGTAGCGGTAACGAAGTTTTGCCTCAAAATTCAATCTTTTCGCACAATAAGTGCGT
>SVOD01000029.1 GCA_015066575.1 Oscillospiraceae bacterium | reverse complement strand
CTTCTAACCGAGAGGTGCTTGCAGTTTATATCTGCCTGGTTTTTGTTAAGACAAGGCAAAATGGTGAAAGAATACTGTCGTATTGTGAGACATTTTAACGCAGTATTAACACAAAACAGGCGATAGAAACCTGTTTGGGTTCGACTCCCGTCGGGCTTACCGAACCGCCAACTGAAAACTGAACACTGAAAACTGAACTCTGAATTTTAAAAAATGAGATGGCAAATATTTGCCATCTCATTTTTTAAAATTCTGCATTACCCGTTGTGCGCGGGAAGGGAATGACATCGCGGATATTATCAATCCCCGTGGCATACATCACAAGCCTTTCAAAGCCCAAACCGTAGCCCGAGTGTACCACGCCGCCAAACTTGCGAAGCTCCGTGTACCACCAGTATTCTTCTTCGCTGAGCCCGAGCTCTTTAATACGCGCTTCAAGTACTTCCAGCCTCTCTTCACGCTGCGAACCGCCGATGATTTCGCCGATGCCGGGCACCAGACAATCCACTGCGGCAACTGTTTTACCGTCATCATTTTGGCGCATATAGAAGGCTTTAATCTCTTTGGGATAGTCGGTAACAAAGACAGGGCGCTTGAATACAACCTCGGTCAGGTACCTTTCATGCTCGGTCTGTAAATCCGAGCCCCATTCCACTTTGTATTCGAAATTGTCATTATTCTTTTGGAGTATTTCAATCGCTTCTGTGTAAGTGATTCTGCCGAAGTCGGAGTTAATAATGCCCTCTAAACGCTCTTTTAAGCCTTTATCGACAAACTTGTTTAAGAATTCGATATCGGCAGGACAGGTGTCTAAAATATATTTTAACACATATTTGAGCATCGCCTCCGCCGTTTCCATATTTTCTTCCAAATCGGCAAACGCCATTTCGGGCTCAATCATCCAAAATTCCGCCGCGTGGCGACCGGTGTAGGAGCGCTCTGCTCTGAAGGTCGGACCAAAGGTGTAAATTTTGCCGAAAGCCAGCGCCATACACTCGCCGTGAAGTTGACCGGAAACCGTTAAGCCGGTAGGCTTTCCAAAAAAGTCCTGCTCATAGTCAATCGCACCGCTTTCGGTTTTGGGCGGGTTCTCTAAATCAAGGGTAGTGACCTTGAACATTTCGCCCGCGCCCTCGGCATCGGAAGTGGAGATAAGCGGGGTATGTGCGTAGACAAAGTGGTTTTCCTGGAAAAACTTGTGCAAACCAAAGGCTGCCGCGTTACGCACGCGGAATGCCGCGCCGTAAAGATTCGTGCGGGGGCGCAGATGAGCAACGGTGCGCAGGTACTCTCTGGTGTGGCGCTTCTTTTGCAGCGGGTAGTCCGGTGTAGAGGTGCCGATGACCTTTACCTGTATTGCCTTAATTTCATAGGGCTGCGGCGCATCGGGTGTCAGGGTGAGAATGCCCCTAACTTCGTATGCCGCGCCAATGTTTTGGGAGGTAACCTCTTTATAGTCGGCAATCGTACCTTCTTCCAGCACTGCCTGCAGGGGGGTAAAATGCGAGCCGTCATTCAAACCGATAAAGCTGATGCTTTTGCCGGCACGAATAGACCTTGCCCAGCCGCAAACCGTAACTTCTTTGCCTGCAAAATCGGCAGGCGCTTCGTGTATTTTGTAAATTTCCGTTCGTTTCATAGTTTCACCTTGTCTATCAATTATTATAACTATATTAGTATAGCAATTTTATTGCTAATTTACAATAGTTTTATTCCAAGCATTTTGCAAATGCGGTGGGGAGGGCAAAATCGCTTTCAAGTGCTTCGGCGCTGCACCAGTCAAAGCAATCGTTCTTTTCTTTGACTGTTACTGTATAGCAGCGCATCTGCCATTCGATGTGGGTGAAAATGTGCTTGCAGTTTTTAAGATGACGGATTTCGACCGGTTCCAAACCCCATTGCCGCGCCTGTGCGGCAATGTCGCTTTCCTCCAAAAACGAGTCAACATTCGGCAACTCATAAAGCCCTGCGAGCAGACCATTGCTACCGCGCTTATGCAGTGCCAATTCGCCCTGCGGGCTGTAGAAAAGAAAGACAGTTTTTTCTTCGAGCCTTCGCTGTGTTTTTTTGATTCTGACCGGCAGTTCGGCAGTAATATTTTGGTGATAGGCTTCGCAGTGGTCTATGAGCGGGCATTTCTCGCACAGCGGCAGCCCGTTTGGCAGGCAGACTGTTTCGCCAAGTTCCATAATACCTTCATTAAAGTCGCCCGCTGCATTGGGGAGTATAGAGAGGATACGCGTTTCTGCCGCTTTTTTGACTGTGGGGTCCAGCACATTGCCGTGGTCGGCTTGCAGGCGCGCGAGCACGCGCAGCACATTACCGTCTACCGCCGGCACTTTCTCATTAAAGCAAATCGAAGCAATCGCCCCTGCGGTGTAGGAGCCGATACCGGGGAGCTTGACCAATGCGGCGTATTCTTGCGGGAAATTGCCGCCGTAGGTTTCCATTATCACCTGCGCCGCCTTTTTAAGGTTGCGCGCGCGGCTGTAGTAACCCAAGCCTTCCCAGAGTTTGAGCAGGCGTTCCTCCGGCACCGCGGCAAGGCTCTCGACAGTCGGCAGTGCCGCCATAAAGGCGTAGTAATGCTCGATAACCGCCTCAATGCGCGTTTGCTGGAGCATGATTTCGCTCACCCACACATGGTAGGGTTTTTTATCCTGCCGCCAGGGGAGCTCTCTTTTATTTTGCCGAAACCACGCCACAAGCGGCATAGCAACGCTCTGTAAATCCTGCTGCATAATTGCTTCCTTTAAAAGTGTAGTGAAATTATTATAACATAAAATAAGCGCTTGCGAACAACAATTTTAAAAAGATAAAATTTTGTGTTGCATTTTTCGGCTTCATACTGTATAATATCATAGTCAATTAAATAGAAATTGATTTTTTTGGAGAGTTGTCCGAGCTGGCCGAAGGAGCACGACTGGAAATCGTGTAGTGGGTAAACGCCTACTCGAGGGTTCGAATCCCTTGCTCTCCGCCAAAAACCGCACTGTTACAAGGCTTATCACCTGTGCAGTGCGGTTTAATTTTGTTTAATTTTGTTTAACTTTATTTAACAAAAAGTGTCCTAAAACTGTCCTATTCAAACAAAATGTCCTAAATTTGTCCTACAAAAAGAAGTAAAAAACGAGCTGTCAAGTTATCCTTGACAGCCCTTTTCTTATCCTTCGCGCTTCTTCTTTTCCTCGCGTAACCACTTTTGCGTAGCATTATAAATATGTTGGTCGCCGTTATATGCGCCTGTTGTCCGAAGCATATCTTCTATTTCACGCCTGCGGGATTCCGAAGCATCATAGTATTGAGCGCGGAAGGCTTGTGTTATCTGATTGCGTATTTGCTTTTTAACATCCTTTTCCGATTTGCCTTGTTTAGTGTAATTCTTAACAAGCGAATTTGTTACAGAACTCGCCGTTTTGGTATCGTTGGAAAGCAAAGCATTAGCCACATCAGAATACTTATACACACCTTTTTGATTTGTGCCCGATGAAGATTTTTTCTTATTAGGATACATCTTCTTTTCCAAAGCATTTGTTGCTTTTACAACATCGTCTTGCTTATATCCTTGAGCAATAAGGGACTCTTGGAGCCTTGTTCTCTCCGCCACATCATTATTGTGAGAAGCTTTCGCAGCGCGCCTTACGGTGTAATTATTGAGCAACATATTCTGTTCAAGTGTTTTTTTAGTGTCAACGGCAACTAAAGTGTCTTCTTTAACGGTCTTGTTGTTTTTATCTACCTGCGCGTTTAAAATTTTGTATATTGCCTTTTCAGAGAGTTCTTCGCTGAACCCTTCTACCTTATTCAAAGCGCTCTTTGTCTTTGACAAATCACCCTGCATAAGCCAGTGTGATGCTTCGATGATGTTTTTATCTTGAAGCATATTTTTGACAATATAGTTATTCAGCCCTTTATCGAACTTCTCGCTCATGCGTTCAGCAAATTCCTTTTCGCTTTCGCCTTCTTTCGGCTTCTCTTCACTTAACATAGCCTCTTTAAGCAGTTCAATTCTGCGTTGCGCTTCTTCTTCATTTCCATTTTTCATTAACTGATAAATGGTATCATACTTGCTGGAAGAAGTCTCAAACAGATGACCGCCGTGCTTATTAATGATATCGTCAAATAAGAACGAATCCGACAACGCCTCATAGAACGCACGCAGCGTTTCTTCTTTTGTGGTGTGTGTGCCGTTTGTAAGCATTGCTATAGCGTTTTTAATGGCATTATAGTCCTTGCGTACATTCTTCACCGGAATACCGAAAATAGAGGCAATAGAGAGCGCCATACCGGCATAATCATCTTTTTTCCATGCCTTATATAAATCAGAAACCAAAGTTATATCTGTGCGCTCAATATCCCAACCGTGGAATTTTGCATACACATCTTTGACAAGAGGGATATTATTTAAGAAAATCATATCGTCAAGGAAGTTGGAAACAACTTCGCCGGTGTATGACTCCCACCAGTTTTTATCCTTCTTGCCGTGTCTGGCCGTGGATATAATCGATTTGAGAATTGCATTGAAAACAGTTGCGACCGCTACGCTGCTGAATGCTTTTGCCACATACGCTTTGCCTTGTTCGCCGCCTCGCCATTGACCGATGGCATCATAAATCATGTTAAGAGCCGTTGTCGGTTCTGCCATATACGCTGTCATCATCTTTGCGAGATTGTCGGTACTTCTCATGTGCGCGGAGCGGCTGAACACGGTATCATATACCTGTGTTTTGTCAATGCACTCAGAGAATACTTCGCCGGCTCTCTTTAACAGTGCTTCACCTTCCAAGTGTTCTTCGGCTTTGACCTTGTTTTTCGCCGCCGCCCAAATATGTGTCCATGTGATACGGTCCATAATCTCCGGGGCAACCGTCAATATGCTGTCTCTGTATTGACCGTCCGCAATCATAGCCCAAGCCTTATTTTTCAGTTTGGTATAATTGTGGTCGTTAAGATACTCAACGGCTGTTTTACCGGTATCTACATCGAAATAGCCCATATCTTTGACTCGCGCGCAGGGTGCATACTTCATCATCTCTTCAACGAGCTTTGTGTCATTCTTAATACCGCGCAACCCTTGCCCGGTGGAAGTGAGGAAGTATTTTGGTGCGATATACATGAACGCTCTACCGACAGCTGATGGCTGCTGAATAGCAACAGACATATTCAACGCGGTATTGATTTTCTTAGTACGCGCTACAAACTTACCGGTGATGGTGTTTTCCTGCTTCACGCCGCCATTCAAATCTTTGAGGAATTTCGAGATATAACTGTTATCTCTATCGGAGAGCATTTGCCGAATGGACACACTTGCTTTACCGGCGATAGAAACATCATCATTTCCCTTATCGTTAGTGAACACCTTATAATATCCGTAAACCTTTTGGAAATCTTCGAGTGGTAAAACAAAGCCGTGATACATTGCCATCTCGTTTACATGCTCCGCCCATATTTCATTGAATTCACCAAGGATAACCGGGTTAGAGGAATGCGGTGTAATCGCTTTTGTGAAGCCGCTGTTTTTGATTTTCTTTTGACCGACAGTTTGTTCTTCGCTCATGGTCGTAAACTTACCGCTTGAGCGAATCGGAAAATACTGCTTGTCATTGAACAAATCAATGTCATACAATTCACGGGAAACTTCGTTGCCTTTCTTTGAAACTTCCGTGGCAAGGTAGCCCTGCATTGCCTTGACATATTTGAGCTGTTCCTCACTCAAAGCGCCGGTGATATTTTGAATATCCTTTTCCGTCAAGGTGTATGTATCGTTATTCTTTTTGTTTTTTATGCGGGAAACGAAATTGCGCTTACTCTCAATACCGAATTCTAACTCAATGCCGCCGGCAAGCAAATGGTCCATTGCCGCCGGGCGCTCGGAAAGTGCTTTAAGAGTCATAATGTGGTGCAAACTCAAAGCGACCTTTTCACCGCTCTCCAAGTCAAAGGTTTGCTTTTTATTGGTCTCCCACTTTTCGTAGCCGTATTTTTCTTTGCAACTGTCGATGAACTCTTTCGCTTCCGCTATATCCACTGTCCACACATCTTGACCGTTGCGCAGCGCTTTGTATAATTGGTTAAAAGTTTTAGAGTGCAAGTGATTGAAGAAGTATACAGGCTTCAAATCATTTACGGCAAATCCCTTTATGCCGGAAAGAATATCATTCTCACCTTTCGGGCGGAATTTCCGGTTCTCCAATTCCGCAATCAAACGGCTTCTGATTTCCTCAATCGTTGCATCCTTATCTGCAACGAATGATTTGTTGCCGTTGGAGATGCACTTCGCAATCATTTTTGAAAGCGCCCAGATTTCTTCCAACTGTGCAGAGTTTAACTCGCTGAACTTTGTATCGCCGATAACTTGTTTTACATTCGCCAATTTCGTGGAAATTGCAAAACTATATTCTTCCATTAAGGATTCATACTCCGGCTTCTTGGAAAGCGTTTCATCGGTGAAAGCATCGTTGATACGGGAGAGGTAATCATTCACTCTTTCTGCGTTCTTACCTTCACCCTGTATGGTGCTGAGGAATTCTTTGACAGCGTTTACAAGACCGTTCGGTATGTGCTTTTCCTTGGTGGCATTTGCCCCGAGCCTTGCAAACTCAAGCAACGACTTATTGATTTTGGCAAGAAGTTCCGTGCGCCGCTTACTCTCCCTGGCATTCTCCATGCGCTGCTGTGTGGCGTGCTTATACGACTCAATGTTTTTTGCGTTGCGCGCCTTGTTTCTGATGGTAGCCATTTTAGCCTTTGTGACTTTTTTGCCGTCACTTTCAGCTGCGGCGATTTCCTTTTGCAATTGAGATGAGTACCTATCGCCGACAAAATCACGGTAAGCAGAAATAGTCTTGGCGGTGTTTTTACTGAATTTCAGCATTTGCCTGTTGTGATCTGCGAGTGTGAGGGTTTCATTGTTCAATGTTTCAATGCCTTTATATGAAGGCTTGGTGGCAATAGAGAAGTAGTCATCCATAATCGCATTGGCGACATCCAGCGCGGTTTCTTCGAATGAAGCGACACTTTCCATGCCGGAATACAAAGTGCCTTTTTGCTGCTCTTGGATCTCATTCCACGCATCCATGAGCACAAACGGCATTAACTCTTCCGGGCACTCACTCACGCTTTCGGTACCGGACTGGTAGAATGTTTCATACACCCGACCGAGAGTACCGGCGCCGCTATCTTTACAGATAGTTGACCAATTCTGTGCGAGTGATTTTGTGCCGTGCTTCTTGATATTCAACTCGGAAGCGAACGACAGACCGCTCACATAATCGTTAAGGTTGACAGATTGACCGAAAACCTTTTTGATTTTTTCCAACTGTGCATCGCTTAAGAAAGCGGTTTTCTTTTCCGCGTTAGTTTTGTCTGAACGGAAGAAATTAAGTAGCGCATTGTCTGCTGCGCTCGTATATCCTCGCTCGATAGAGTCTGCAAGAACGAAGGCGACATGCGTTAAGAAACTTTCCTGATAGTCGCTGCCTCTTTCATCAAACATCGAGAACAATCTGTCAAGTTCGGCGCTGTCGACAATCTGCTCCACCGAAAGAGAAGAGTGGAGTTTTTCTTTCAAGTGAGCAGCAACCTTTTGCGTTTGCTCTTTAGTGTGGTGATTTCCTTTCACGACACTAAATTGATTTTCACGCGCCTTTTGAATGTCTTTGAATTTGGCATTCTGCGTAGCCTGATAGAGTTTGCCGGCGCTTTCTCGGCGCTGTGCTTTTTCAACTTCTGAGCGAGTCTTCGCCTCGCTGTTCCGCATGCGTTTATAATACTCGAGTTTGCTCTTTGCAGCAGACAACTCGGCAATTTTTTCTTTCGCCCTGTTCAATTTTTGCTCAAACTGAATTTTTTGAATATTCAGTTTGCCGGCTTGTTTATCGGCGAAGGTGGCTTTCCATGCCACATCTTTATAGGCATTGATTAAACGAGAGGCAAATTCATTCTCGATATCTTCTTCTGCGGCTGCCATTTCCACTTCGCTCGGATTATCACTCCAGTAAACGCGCTCCCGAATGCGGTCTGCTTTGAAAGGCGACTCTGTTTTATTTTGCTCTTTGTATAAACCTTGAGCGAGTTCGAGAATGACTAACGGTTGAGAAGGTGGAGTAATCTCGTCCACCTTGCCATCGGGAGCCCAGAAATCATCAACTTGATTCATAATATCGGGGAAAGACTCATTTATTTCCCCCCATTTTTGGCCGAGAGTCGTTCCGCCAGGAGTGCGCTTCGTAGTGAAGTTGATACCTGGCACAACGCGGTTGGCATTTTTAATGCTGCCATATTGGCTTCTTACCTCGTCAGCTGTTTTGTCATCAAGGATGGTATATCCTTTGAAGTAATCAAAGAAATCTTCGATTCTGTCTTCCGAGATACCGCTATCAGCAGGCTGTTTGATATCGGACTTAATTGTCTTTACGGCATCCACAGCCGCCATCAGTATCATATCGGAACTAACACCGGGACCACTCAAATCGGATTCGTCAATCAAATCGAACAAGTAATCTAACTGCTTAATAAACCTTTCTTCCTGCTCCGATAACAAGTCAGTCGCGCCGAATTGCTTTAACAGTTTGGCGGCGATTTCGGGAGTCTTCGCAGAGTCATGGTCATAATTCTTTGAGAGTTTCAATTCTCCTTTTTGCTTCTCGACTTCCTTTTGGAGCGCTTCTACATGTTTGGTAAGGCGCTTGATAGTTTGCTCGTTGTTTCTGGCAATTCTCGCATGAGCCGCACTTGTTTCCTTATCATCCGCTGTGTCTGATAATTGGAATTTTACCTCGTCAAGTGAATTGATTACACGAACGCGATCTTCTTCATTACCACTCTCATTTGTGCGGAAGGGAACACCGGCTTCATCGAGTGCTGATTTTAATTCAGCGGAAGCATTGTCGGGTATCACGGCCGTGTATACCTCATTGAAGGTTACACCGCGCTGCGGTTTCGCTTCGAAGTATGCTGTTGGCATATTGCCGACATCGGCAATAAGGTCAAGAATATCATCGACTAAAGAATCAGTGACATTGTCCCCATAATACTGTTTCAAGTCGTTCAAAACACCGCTTTTCGTCTTTTTTTCTTTGACAGCTTCAAGAACATTTCCAAAAGCATTATCAAGGTCTATAAAGATATTGTCGCTCTTTTTCCCTTCTATCAGGGCATTTGCTATTTCATTAAACCGTTGCCCGAATGATTGCTTGATATCGCTCATTTCTTCATCCGGTATCGTTTTAAGCCTGCTTTTAGCATCTTCTTTCAGCTCGCTGATTGTGCCATAGTTTTTTGCTGCTACTGCCCAAATACCGGTACCGTTAAAGAAAACACTTTGACCGTTATCCTTACTTTTCATGGAGCGAACAACATTTTCAAGGTTTTCTTCATAATGGAGCGCTTCAAAAGAGCGCCGATTTCCCATCGAATCAAAGGTATCGACATCATTTCTAATACCTTTCTTTTCAATGATATCGGAAAACAAATCTTCCAGCCACTCTTTGTATTGCCTCTTGTCGATTTTGCTGTCAATAATTTCCTGAGTTCCTGCAACATCATCAATCACTTCGGTTTTAGTTTTCCCATCATGATAATACTGATAGATAGTTTTGCGCATTCTTGTTCTATCGACCGGCTTCATGTTATTGAATACATGTTGGATTTCTTCATCTGTAATTTCCGGCATTAAGCTTCTCATGTATTCAGTATACACTTCATCAAAGCGGGAGCCGTGGCGATGATACCATTCACGCGGAAATACTGTCTTGTCAAGTTCTAATTCATCTTTCATTCTGCGGATAAAGAACTCCGACATTTCGACATCGGCATCAGACATCTCCGTCTTCTTTTCTCGCTGTATTGTTTTTTCCGGTGCTTCTCCCTGTTCAACCAAGAAGAATTGCTTTGTATTGTAATCGTTGGCATATCTTTCAATAGTACCTTCATATCCTAAACGACTTAAAAATTCCTCAATATTGGAAGTATCAAATAGGATAGTTTTATTGTATGCTGCAGCTTTGCCGGATAATGCATTGCGGGCACGGTTATAAATCTCATCCGCTTTCTTCTCATTGACTTTATATTCAATTTTCGGATAAACCGGGCTCCAGACATCCCCGCCATAAACTTTGTTATTACGGTTCTTCTCCGGGTCAATTGTATCTTTCGAAAACACAAGAGATACAGGTCCATATCCTTTATTGGCTCCGCTCTCTTTTGCTCTCATCACCGCAATGCTCGGCATAGGCATACCGCCGAGTTGCAACGACTTCAACAGCTCGGTTTCGTGCACATTGTGCACCGCCACCAAATCGCGCGTTTCCTCGAAATTGTCGGAGAGTTGGAAACGGATGTCATCATCCTCGCTGAACCGTTCGGACAGCGGGATAATCTCACCGTTATCGTCATAGGTGACCGGATCGGCTGATTTGATTTGCGAAGACTTAAATACCACCGCTTCATCCGTTGTTTTCGATAAAGCAGCATAATCTACGCCATCAGAAATGTTTTTAAAGATTACTCCGTCATATCCTTTTTTCTTTGCGAATTCAGCCCATTCGTAGGTATCTTTGATTTGTCCATCAATTTCAATTTCAGAATAGTTTTGCCCTTTGCAGTCAATAATTAAAGGATTATTCATACGAAGATATGCAGGATACAGTGTACTACCATAGCCTCCGGCGTTGTCTATATCTTCATTGAAGAAATGACCGGGCGAACCCGCGTTCCGTTTAAATACAGTGAAAATAGAATACTCGGTATCCCACTGACCTTTTTCACTATTCCATCTGCTTTTCTCTTCACGATTATTTGTACCGTGATAAAACACCTTCGGCTTACCGTCGTTGCCGGCATACGCGCCCCAGCGCTCCTTTGCCGCCTGCTCCACATACTCCGCCGCCTTTTCTTCGTCACCGTTCCGGGCGGCTTCCATGTATGCAGTGTCACTTAATTGAAATTTTTCATCTTCGGTCTTGATATTTTTGGATTTTTGGTGTATCATATCCTTAGATGCAGAACCTATGGCTGTACTGACAGCACTTTTTGTGTTGCCACCAGCGAATGACAACGGTTCTGCATCTTTTGTTTTAAGTAGTTCAAATTCTTTACCATCAGGTGCAATAACACGAACAGAATGAACCCTACTTTTATTACCGATTAAAACAGCTACACCGACATTTCCAATTTTTTCGTTTAATATTGCAGGAGCAGCAAACAGCAGAGAAACATTTCCTTTTCCTTTATGGTTTTTGTGACCGCTGATAACCTTTCCTCTTTTTATGACATACGGTGAAGCAAGAATGGCAGCCGACTCATTTTCTTTCAAATAATTATCTACTGCGCTAATTGCTCGCTTGTCAAAAAGGAATGTGCCATATTGTTGTGTTTCAATTTTATATCCGAAATTTTTACTTAAAATTCTGTGAAGTTCAGCAACAACATATTCTTTGGAAAAATTTTCAATTGTTACAGATGTCACAGGTTTCATTTCGTTTATTTCTTCAAGATGATTTTCCATTTGTTTTCTAATAGAACTGTTGTTGTTTTCATCCCAATAAATATCCAACTCCCTTGCAGATTTAATATCTTGAAGAATGAACTGAACGCTATCACTCTCGGTGGTGTTGTTTTCATTTTTGCCAACTTCGTTTTCATTTTTGCCAACTTCGTTTTCATTTTTGCCAACTTCGTTTTCATTTTGATTAAGAATACTATCCACCTGCTCTGCGGTATGTTTCATGAACTCGATATCATCGCGAAGCGCTTTCACTTCTGCAACATCGTTGACATCTTTGAATTCGCCGGAAAGGCTTTTGATGAAAGACTCGATATCCTCAATCATCTTTTTAACAAAATCGAGCACCTTTTTCCACAAATCCTGGTTTTCTTTCACAAACTTTTGGAAGTCTTCGGAAGCCACATCCACTGCGAAAAGAGCGTTATTAGTAATCTCATCAAGAGCATCTTGATAAGTGAATTCCTTTGTAACTACCTCGCCACGCTCCCTGCGTAGTCTATCGTTTTCGCGATAGCGGTCAAGAATTCTCTGTGCGCGCGCCTCGAGATTGTATCCTTCTTTTTGACTTAACGCATTGAGAACATAGTTTTGCAGTTTCAAATACTCGGCTTCATTTCTGTCTTTGAGAATGTGTCCGAGTTCGTGACCGGCAGCGGATGTCATATCACCGACCGTATCTAAACGAAGGGTAATAACATTGCGCTTGCGCGAGCCTTTTGCGGTATCGTCGGCATTGATAGTATCCACAAAGCGGTACACAATACCGTGCTGTCTGCCGCGGTAGTCGTAGAATGAAATACGCGCCGCCTGTTCGGTGGTCAGCTCTTGCTCACTCTCGACAATGGCGCCGCCGTTCTTATATACCGTTTCTTTCTCGCTCTCGCTTAACGAGGCAAGGGCAGAAGCCTTGTTTATGATTTGCTTGCCAAATTCTATTGCTTCATCGGAAAGTCGCTCATTTTGGCTATTATCGGCTTCTGTTTCGGTATCTGTTTCTTCGGCATCATCGTCGCTTGCTTCCTCTGCCTTTTTATTTGCTTCCTCTGCTACACTGTCATAGTAAGCGCTGGTGTGCGCAATCTCTATAGCGTTCAACCTTGCGAGTTCCTCTATCGGTTCATCGGAACTGAAATTCTCTCGGAAGGCGGCGAGGATTGCTTCGTCACTCTTGCCATCTTTTGCCATTTGATACGCCTTTTGGAACATCAGAGAATATTCTTTTAGGCTCATACCTGTTTCATTGGTAAAGCCTCTCACAAAGCCGCTCATACCGTTTGAACCGATTTTGTTTTCTCCACGCAGAGAAGCGGCAGAAGAGAACGTTCTGCCGTAATCTGTACGCATATCAATATTGAAGGTGGCACCGTAGAGCGCGCTTGCCGCCTGCTCGATTTCTTCATCGGATGAGTCTTCCGTCAAGATGATGGTGTCACCGTCAGGATTACCGAAACGCTTTGTCGCTTCAGTATAGAGTTGTGAAATGATATTGCGCGCCGCTTCGGAGCCGCGAATTACCTTGATATCTTTCTTTGTTAATTCATCACCGGCAACTGCTTTGTTGACAGCTGCAATGGTGCGTGTATCTGCGCCGGCGCTTTCAAGCATATTTATTGCCACACCTTTCGAGATATTGGTGTTTGCGGCGTTAATGTTATTCATCAGCCTGCCGGCTTTCATTCGCGACACTTCGCCGGAGTTTTTGAAATTCTCATAGAGCGCAGCCGCTTGCTTTTGCACCTTCGAATCGGAATGTTCCAAACCGTTGCGAATAAGGTTTTTATATACTTGGTGTGTCGAAGTATCATCAAGTGAGGTGTTACCGCGAAGGCTCGCCACTGTCTTTGCAAAAGAGGTGGTGATATCCTTTCCTTGGCGCTTGTATTCCTCTTTAATATCTTTAATCATCTGATTTTGCTCAGCAACATAAACAGATGTGTTTTTTGCTAAATTGTATCCGACATTTACTCCGGTATACCCGGCACCCATAATGCCGCCGGAAAGACCGCCCATCGCCATATCTTTGATGTATTCTTTTACATGCTCTCTGCTCCATTTTTGATAAGCCTCATCATAGCTAAGCCCCTGCGCCATGTAAGTGTTTATCTCTTTTGTTTTTTGGGAGTCGTTCTCGGTAAACATAGCAATTGCCACATCTGCTATATCATTGATAACATCGGAAGCACCCTCTTCACTGCCTTCGGCAATGAATTGCTTTATTACTTTGATTAAAAAACCTTTCTTGTCAACTCCTGACGGAATACTTTTCAAAAGGGTATCAATACTGAATTTTTCCGTAAGCAACTCTGCACCGGCGGCAACTGCTGCATATGTTCCTGCGGCTTTTGCATCATAGCCGAGTTTTGTCATCTCCAGTGCTGTATCACTCATAACACTGGCAGCCATGATAGCAAGCGATGTAGCTTCACCGGCAGGGCCAAGCGCCGCGCTGATAGCAACACGGGAGACATTATCTGCAAAACTCATGGCGCCGGTATACGCTTCTCTCCAAACATCTGATTTGATATTGTCGGCAACAGTGTTGGTGATGGTGCTGGTAATGTTTGAACCAAAAAAAGCACCGGAATTTTCATCCATAGTCACCGGCTTATAGGTGGAATATCCCTCTATTGTTTTCTTAGCGGAATAGATTGCACCTGGAATTTTTGCAATTCCGCCGGCAACTGCTGTGCCGGCGCTTGCTACTATTGCGTTAAATTTATTTTTGCTTGCAAACTCTGCAACCTTTGCATTTACTTCATCTTGCTGCCGCTGGGTTTCATCACGCTTTGCTTGATCTATAATCGTGTCAACAGTATCATTTAGTTCTTCCTCATCGCCTTTATACCCTAACTCCTTTAGCTTGTTAAGCAACTCCTGCCGGGTAGGCTCGTATCCTGCTGCAATACTATCTATCTTTTGATTGTTGCCGGGAATGTTATCGGAATCTTCTTTTGCAGCGGCTGCGATTCCCGCTTTTTGTGCAAGTGCTTCAACCTCTTCGTTTTTTCTGTATTCTGCAGCAAGAGTTCCATGGTAGAATTTGTATGCCTGATGATAATCTTCTTCAAGGTAATCTTGTTCCTTGCCTTTTTTCTCCCCATCATCTAATAACTTTTTCAGAGAAGTATGATCAAGATATGGCACATATTTTTCATAGTTTTGCTGTATTTCTTTTCGGATTTGGTTGGCTTTCTTTTCGGCATCATATGCTATACCTTTTTCTGCTTCGCTTGTTTCGCGAACTTGCATAGCATTACTTGCATTTTCGCCTCCGCCCATGGCGGCTAAAGCACTTAGAACAGTAGAAGCAGTTTTATTCCAAAAAGCTGTAGAGTCTTCTTCATCTCTTTGCTCCCTAAGTTGCCGTTGCTCTCGAATAGAATCGCTTAATGCCTTGAGATCATCATAGTTTTTTGAATAACTATTAATAATTTCATTTAATTGTTTCTTTTCCTCATCCGTTGCAGAATCGGAAAGATTTCGAAGCCATTCGATAGATGTATTTAAACCAGCAAGGCTATTATCCGCAGACTCGCCGATTTTGAATTTATCAGCAGAGGAAGAAGCATGGTAATTTGCATTCGAAAGCACAACATTATATAGGTTTTTTACAGAATTATTGTCTTGAATACCGCTTAAATTTAACAAATTTTGATATCTGTTAAAAGTATAGCGGTAAGATGCGATATCTTTTTCGCTTAAGGACGGAGACGAAATCATTTTATTCTCCATATCCTTTAATTCTTTTTGATATTGCTTGTAACCGCCGGACTTAAAGTACTCTGCCGCCTTTTGATCTCTGTATTGATAATACTCTTTTGCTTTTTGCAGTTCTTCTTTATATCCCATAAGTTATTCCTTTTTTGACTTTTCGTTATTTATGATAATAATTTGTCATCATGTCTTCGACATATTCGGCATAATTCTTGTATTTGGAATATGTCTTGGAAGTGCGCTGTCTACGTGCAAACTCTCGTTGTGTCATTAAGCCTGTACCACCGGCATTGTAGGCTGCACTATAAAGAGAATCACCGTTATTTGTTGGCTCTTTTTGTTTCTGCGTGGTTTTTTGTGTTTTGTAATAGCTGCTTTTCCTTCGGCGCCCGCCTCCGGAACTGCCGCCGGAACTCGCAGCCGTTTCAAGAGATTTTTGGTAATTATACAAATCTAATAATGAGCTCTGTCGTGTATCTGCGGCAGTTTGCTTTGCCTTTAACGCGGTTTGATAATCAGACAGTTTACTGCCGTAAATGTTCTTTGCCGCACCTGTTAATAGAGATCTCTGGTTCATCATTGCGTTAATACTATTTGCAAGCGCATCTTTATCTCCATGGTACGCACTCGCGGCAGACGAAAGCAGACCGGGTACTGCTGCTCCGCGCACCGCCATATAATTGTTATATGCCTGGTCGCTTGCCGCTTTGGAATAACTGTCACCGTAACCTGCATTCATCGCTTGACTTGCTTTTGCCGTTTCGGCGGCTGCAAGTGCCGCATTTTTTTGGTACTCCTGGTCATACATTGCCGCCAGTTTTTGGTATGTGCTTGAATTGGCAACGGGTGTATATGCACCGTACTGCTTAATAGCATTATTGATTTGCGATGAATAAGCATTTTGAGAATTCAATACACCTTGGTATGTTTTCTTAAGCGAATCAGGTGTCTTGTAGGTTTGCGGCAACGGAAGGTTGATAATGTAATCAAACAATGCATCAGCATTTTTGAAATTATAAGCCATCGTATACCTCCTTTATGCTTTACCGTAAAGTTTTAACCACCATTCCGCGCGTTTTCTCTTTGCGGAATCCTGATTGACCAAAGCGTTATAACGCTGTTCATCTAACGCCTGCTGAACAGACAGCCTATATTGAGCATCATTCAAAGCAGTTTGGTACTGCGATTGCTGCAATCCAATTGTCTGTGCCAGGTTTGACTTCTTTGCAGCATGTTCACTTGCCGCCATCGAATATAATTCCGGTACTTTTCCGGCAAGAGTTGCAAGTGCCTGTTGGTATGCTTGGTTTCCTGCTGTTGTACCGTAGGAATTACCATATCCTTCTGTGTTCGCCGCTGCCTCGGCAATGGCATTTTGCATGTTTTGTTTCCCTTGCGTTTTGTAAACCTGCTTAAGCGAGTTATATGCTTTTTGATACATCGCGCTTTTTGCCGGGTCAAAGTCACCAATCGCATTGTATTGATTAATGTTGGTGTTAATTTTATCGTTCCAACTCTTGGAAAGATTTTGCATGTTTTTGTATTCTTTTTTTGTGCTGTCGCTTACCGTATATCCCGGAGCAGCAGCAGATAATACTTCAAGCGCTTTTTTCTTGTTCCAAGTAGAAGCCATAATGTTATACCCCCTAATTATCTATTAAAAACTGATGTGTTCTCCGCGCAAAACTCTGCGGTCGATTTCTTCCATATCCGCTTTTGAGAGTTTATTCACATCAGATTTGACAATAGCCGCTGCTGACTTACCGAGACCGTTTTCGCTAGGTCTGTTTAACCTGACCTGCGCATTATCAATCTTTGCATTGCGCATTTTGTCGGAAGTGTAACGAATCATGCCGCTCATTAACTCATCAAAATGAACCATCTGGAATGCATCTCTTATGCTCATCCCGCCGTGAACTGCATTGACAAACTTCTCGTTTTGCATTTCCTCTTCGAGGTCAACATCCGGGTATGTTTCCAACAACTCATCGAACTCGGCATCCCATTTTTCTATTTGCTTTTGGCGATCTTCTGCCGCTTTCAGCGTTTTGATTTGGCTGTCCAACTCTTCTTCTTTGAGACTTGTCATCAGCTGCTGTTTGTATTGAGCGGTAGTCATGTCGTTTTGAAGCGCTTTTTCGGAATAAAAGCTTTCATCATCAAACAGTTTCTTCTCCAGCGCATCAATGTCGCTGACACCGTAATGCTTGGAAAGCAGACTGAATACCTTGCGGTATTTCTCATTTTCTTCCGTCAAGCGAGCCTCTGTTTTCTTTGAGTTTTTAAAGCGCTTGTCAATAACGCGCTGCAGATCCGATTGATATTCATCCGCAAATTCCTTTTTGAAGCGCTTGTAATCATCTTTGCGAGAGACCTCGGGTGAGGGAACCTCTTCCGGTTCCGTTTCCTGCACCTCATTAGTTTTTCCATAGAGGATTTCCTGATTGGCTTCCGTAGCCATTTGTGCCGCTTCCGCTGTTGCACCCGTGCTGCCTTCGCCGGCACCTTCACCGGCAAACAATTGTAAAAGAATTTTTATCATCGCTTTTTTCTCCTTTATTTTGTAATGACCGAAAGGCTCATAAATTGCTGCATGCCTTCGATATATTTCATCATGTTGTCGATGATTTTATCAAAGTGCTGATTCATTTCCAACATCTCAAACGATAAGTACATATCGTTGTCGCCGACAAAAAGCTGAACATTTTTCATCTTTCCTTTTTTCTCATAATGACAAACAATCGTGTAAATTGCTTCGAGAAAATCAAACACAACCGCTCTCGCCAACGACTCTTCGGGAGAAGAAATATCTTTGTAGATATCGGTAATATCGAATCGGATTTTACCGTAATCGCTTTCTTTACGCGTTAACTTGACCTTCATCATAGATGTCCGTACCTCCTTGTAAAATATCTTCAATATTCAAATCAAAATTGCCGTCCTCGTTTGCTTCCGGGTCGTATTGCATATTTTGATATTGTGCCAACATTGCTTCTTGTTCAGCCTGCTGTTGCAGTTGCTGTTGCATTGCTATCTGCTGTGAGAGTCTTTCACTCATTGAATTCAGTATGCTTTCCTTGCCATCGAAGTCCATTAACTTCAAGGCCATAATCGATTGCTCTAACACTTGCGGATTGAAGAACCCCATTTGGTATAGTTGCAAGACCAACTGATTATGCGAGATTTGATTGAATGGTGATTTCTTCTGCGCACTGACCTTAATGTCAAACACGGGCACTCTCACCTCAAATTCCTGACCGAGAAGCGGTGCTTCTTGCCTCGGTTGAAGTTTGGAATTATCGAAATGCAGGAAAGTGTGCTGACCGTTTGGCTCGGTAATGCGGAACACACGCTCATCATTGTAAAATTGGCGAATGAGTTCAATAATCAATTCGCACTCTTCACTGAAAGCACGGTAAGCCGATTTAATTACATCACGCGAGAGTTTGTTGCCTGCTTCCTGTAACATGGAGATGGCGGAAGCCGCCGTCACACCGCCTGCTGTAGAGCCTTGATTGAAATCACGGTTTCCGGAGATTTCCTTTAACTCATTAATTTTCTTGTCGCGGTAAGCAATAATAGAAGCATCGAGACTCTGCACCGGTAATTGCCTGATAGCCGTATCTGTATCACCGGCAATTTCGATAAAGTCGCGCGAATAGTCTGCAAGTTCTTCCAAATTCACACCGTTACCGGCTTTTGTGATGTATCTCGGTTTTGCAAGCAGGCGCGCATTAAACTGAATATTGGAGTCGAGTTCATCTATCGTTTCCTGCGCATCTTTCATGGCATCGATATATCCGAAGCCGACCGGCATACCTTCTTCCAAAAACATCGGGTCCACAACAAAAGGATATTTGCCGTGATGATAAAAACCGTCTTTGTATCCTTTTTCATTCTCCGAAGCAAAGAGAATGTTATCGTCTACAAATTTGCAATAGTGAAGCACCATATCACCGTTTGCATTTTCTTTTTTGTAATACCAATCTATAACGGCGCTTTTATTGCTTGTGTCAATGCTTTCATCATACACATATTTACTCACCTGAATGCTCTGGTCTCCGGTGGTTAATTGGAGTTTCGGGTAGGCGTGATTGAGCACATCATGATTGACCAATTCCACATGGAAGAGGTTTTCCGATTCCTGCAAATCAAGAACACCCGGTTCCCAAAAGAGATTGAGCAAATCAATTCTACGAATAGAGATGTCGTCAGCGACCGGATCCCAAAAGATACCTTTTACTCCGGTCCCTTGCTTGAGTTTGTACCACCATGTGTCGGAATACACCTTTTCATATTTGTTCTTCTCGAGAACAGCCGGTACCACCTGCGATAATACCTTTGCCGTTTCAATATCGGATTCCTCGCGCGGTAGAATCGCGGGTTCGGGATAGTTGTCCATCGCATCGGCGTGTTTATTTGCAATTGAATTAAACAGCCAACCGGAACTCGGCAGTTTGCCGCCGTCATTGCGCTTGTACTGCTTCCAGTGTGTCATCTTAAACCACTGCTCATTTTCAATTATACGGTTTTCAAGGTTCGCTTTACCTTGCTTGTATTTCTGCAGCGTTGCCGCCGCTTCTCGTATTTCATTCACTGTAATGGGCATTTCATAACCTCGCTTTTATATTCTGTAAAAATTTGAATGTGTTTGCTTTTTCGGTGCTAAATCTAACGGGTCAAAGGCAGGCGCGGTGTTTTGTTTCATCTGCCGCGGTGTAATCGGGTTCGCCATCAGCACATAGCGACACTCATCATAGATGTGGTCTTCTTGCGTTGTGTCGATATCTTCCACATTCGTTTGCGAATAGACCAAATTCGGAATGGTTCTGATAAAGTGCTTGCATGTATTAAATACCTGAAACTTCGGGTGTCCGTCTTCATCGAAGGCGAAGCGGTAATGAAATTGCATTTTGCCGGCAATGCGGTGGTTGTCACCCGGGTCCCAGAACACGCCGTTCGGACCTTTTGCCATAATATCCGCTATGCTCTCACCGCGAGAGCGGTCAAAGATACTCGGGTCCGCGATACCTATGATTTGTTTTCCTTTGAGGTTTTCATCCTCTTTCTCAATTCGCCGTATCTCTGCCGCCACATCCGCCATATTCATTTTTACACCATGATTCGGCGTACCGTCGCAACCGTAGTATTCGCGGATGCGGTATATATCTCCGTCCGGGCTTGCGGCGTACCACCCAACGCTAAAAGGCTTTTGGTAACCAAAGTCAAAGCCGCGAAAGATTTTCCACCATACCGGTATGCGAAATGGTTTGATAACATGTGTCCATCGCTCATCATCATAATGCTCCGGGTCGTTGCGCCACTCCGTAAAGACCTGCCCTTCGAAGCTGTCCCATGAGCCGTAAAGCAGCGCATTGCGCTCTGCTTCCGGGAGCATTGCCAAACTGGCGAGATATTGCGGGTCATTGTCGAGCAACTTCTGATTATCAAATACCGTGCTCGGAACAAATATACGCTTCTTTTTTATTTCAACTATCTTACCTTCAGGTGTCGGCACCTTGTAATTATCCTCAATCGGTGTCATTGGCGGTGCGGGAG
>SVOD01000148.1 GCA_015066575.1 Oscillospiraceae bacterium | reverse complement strand
GCCGTAATACTATCGCGCAAGCCGTAGTAGCCCGGGTAATCGGAACCGTAATCATCCATGGCACCGCTGCCGGAGATAGTCAGCGTGCCGCTTGCAGGGTCAAAGTGGTAGGTGGCATTGGTGCCGCACTTGCCGCCGTATTGGGGCTTAATGTTCGTTAAAGGCGCGTTATTTTCGCCGATACTGATTTCATCCCAATCCGCTTGGGTGCGGGCATAGTTTACCGTAGCAAGTGTATCGCAGCCGTTAAAGGCACCGTCGCCAATCGTACTCACCCGGCGCCCGATGGTAACACTTGTCATATTCATGCAATCCGCAAAGGCATTTGCGCCGATAGCGGAGATTCTGTCATCCATTACCACCGCGGTAATAAAGACATGGTTCTCATACCACGGCGCGGTGCCGACACTGTAATCATATATCGTGCAATCCTCAAATGCACTGGTGCCGGTAATGGTTAAAACACCTGTTTTGGGGTTGTAGGAATAGCGGGCATAGTTGCCGCAGGGTCCCTTGAGCATTTGCGGTTTCACATTGGTTAAGAGCCCGTTGCCGGTACCGATGGCAATGTCATCCCATTCATCCTGCGTGCCGGTGTAGTTCACCTCTGCCAGCTTGCTGCAGCCGATAAAGGCACGCTCGCCGATAGAAGTGACCGAGGTCGGAATGGTCACATCGGTTAATCCTGTGCAATAGCGGAAGGCGTTGTTACCGATGCGCGTAATCCCGCCGCCGATGACAATGTTTTTTATCGCACTCTCGCCGTAAAACGGGGAATCGCCGCTTTCATGAAAATCATACATCGCACCCGTACCGCTGAGGGTTAAGGTGGTGCCGTTAAAGAAGTAGCGGACATCCTCGCCGCAGAAACCTCTTGAGCAGTCAAAATGCTTGGTGGCATCAAACAGCGGGTCATTCGGGTTTTGGATAGCCACGCTCTCCCACTGCGTTTGCGTGCCGATATAATAAACATCGCTCAGCTGACTGCAATCGCGGAAGGCGCCGCGGTAAACGGTTGTCAGGCTCTGCGGTACGATAACATCCAAAACACCCGTGCAGCCGACAAAGGTAAAGTCTCCCACGCGCGTGATGCCATCTTCAATCACAATATGCTCGATAAAATCTTGGCAGTAAAACGGCGAACCGGTGGTGCTGTAAGTCGCCATTGCGCCGCTGCCGCTGATAAAGAGTGTGTTGGTTTCCGGGTCAAAGCGATAGCTTGCATTTTCCCCGCACGAGCCCTCTAAATACCGCCACTCGGCTTCTTGAAGAGGCTTATTTTTCGAAAAGTCAATACTGTAATGCCTATCCTCCGGGGAACCTAAAAAATAGACATATTGCAACCCTTCGTTGTTAAAAAAGCTCCTGTCTTCTATGGTGGTGAGCGTTTTGGGAAGATAGATACTCGCTAATGCATTGCAGCCCTCAAATGAACCCTCGCTAATGGTTTTCACGCCGTTTAAAAGGGTAGCTTTTTTTAAATTATCACAGTATTTAAACGTGCCGCGGTTGATGGCTTCAACACTGCCGGGAATCGTGATACTCGTCAGTGCATCACAGTCGTAAAAAGCAAAGCTTCCGATTTGCGTGACACTGTCCGGAATTGTGATATTTCTTAAGCTTTTGCAGCCGTAAAACGCCTGGGAGCCGATTTCGGTGAGGCTGTCGGGGAAGTTGATGCTTTCCAAAGCGGCATCACCGTCAAAAGCATACGCACCGATAGCGGTAACGCTGTCGGGGAGTTTCATGCTCGTCAATCCGGTACACTTGCAAAAAGCGGTTTTTCCGATTTGGGTGACGCCGTTCGGAATGCTTATCTCGGTTAAATCTTCGAAGCCGTAAAACGCCGCTTCGCCAATCACCTTGACCGTGTTCGGTATCACGGTTTCCTTACAGCCTGCCACAAGGGTATTACTCTCGGTTTCGATAACGGCGTTGCAGCCGCCGCGGCTGTCATAGACCGCATTGCCGCTTTCCACCGTGATGGAGGATAAGCCTTGGCAGTGCGCAAAAGCCCCCGGCGCAATCGCCGTGACAGAGTGCGGAATGGTGATGCTTTGCAGTGCTGTACAATCGGCAAAGGTTCCGATACTTTCCACACTTGAAGCAATGCTGATGCCCTCTAACTTAGGAAGATTTCTAAAGAGATTTTCGCCGATACTTGTTACACCATTCCCAATCACAATTTGTTTGATAACTTTGCTAAGGTAAAACGGCGACTCGGTCGTTTCGTAATCATTCGTTTGCCCGCTGCCGCTGAGCGTTAACACACCGGTTGCACTATTTAATGTGTAGTTCACATTTTCACCGCATTTGCCGCTCAAAGGCGGTTTTGCGGCAGTCAGGCAGTTATTGTGGGCACCGATATCAATTGCTTCCCACTGCTGCTGTGTGCCGGCATAGTTGACTTCTTCTAAATTAGTGCAGCTTGCAAAGGCATAGATATCAATTTTTGTTACACTCACGGGAATGGTAACGCTTTGCAAGTTGGCGCAATTACTAAAGCAGGATTGTGAAATCGTGGTGACACCGTTCGGAATGCTCACACTTGTCAGTTTTTCGCAGCCCTGAAAGGCGGAATAATTGATTTTCGTGACCGTGTTCGGAATGTTCACGCCAGTCATTTCCGTGCAACGGCGAAAGGTTTCCGTGCCGA
The DNA here is from genome assembly GCA_015066575.1 of Oscillospiraceae bacterium. GTDB lineage: Bacteria > Bacillota > Clostridia > Oscillospirales > Acutalibacteraceae > RUG714. The sequence continues at coordinate 2,083 of SVOD01000148.1, read as the reverse complement.
TTCGCGTGATACCGCTTGCGATATTGACGGTTTTAATCAGCGTATTTGCATAAAAAGGCGAAAGTCCGTAGTCCGACAATTCCGGGCTATTATAGTTTTGCATATCGCCGCTGCCGGTAATATTGAGCACACCGGTTGCTTTATCAAGGGTATAAGAGGCGTTTTCACCGCACGAGCCGGTGATAGTGCCGTTTTGCGGTTTAAGAGCAAAAAGTAATTCATTGTGTTGCGGCGAAATGTCAATCGCGTCCCACTGCTGCCCCGTGCCGGCATAATTGACATGCGCAAGATTCTTGCAATCATAAAATGCTCCCTCGCCAATGCGTGTGACACCTGTGCCGATGGTAACATCCGTTAAAGCGTAGCAAAAGGCAAAAGCTTCCGTATCAATCTCGGTAACGGAATCGGCGATGACAACCGAAGCGAGATTTGTGAAATACATTTCAAATGCCTGTTTGGTGATTTTTGTAATGCCGTTTTCCACAACGATTGCAGTGACTGCTGAACGGTCATTGAAATAATCCGGATAGGGGTCGTAATCGCCGGTCGGGGAATAGCCGTAATCCCACATTGCGCCGGTGCCGGAGATAGTCAGCAAACCGGTCTCGGCATCAAAGGTAAAATAGGCGTTTTCACCGCACTGCCCGCTCGGAGGAATACTGTCCGCCTGTGCCACCACGGGCACACAGGTAAAGATGCTCAAAAGCATCACGAGAGTTAAGAGGATAGATACAGCCTTTTTCATTATTTCTGCTCCTTTGCCTTTCAATAATATATGTACCTATTTATAATTTATTTTATTTTAAAAATTTGCAAATAAATTAAAATTATCCATTTTTATAATACTAAATATCTTCACGATTGTCATCAGCCAAAAGTATGATTTTAAACAAAAAAAGTGGAAAAAGAACCCGACCAACTAACAAATCAAAGATTTGAAGTTGGTGCCCGGAAACCGTTACCCCACGATGTAAACCATTACACTAAAAAGCAAACCATTACCCTACGATGTAAACCTTTACCCCATAAAGCAAACTATTACTTTTGTGCGGTTGATGAGAGTGTGGATTTTGGGGTAAAAAGTGGTAAAAAAGAAAAGCCCACCGAAAATGATGAGAAGAAAATGAAGTACCTGCAAAGCAGGTATGAAGTAATTCTGCGAATTATGAAGTATTGCAGTTTTCACTGCAATATGAAGTAAAATAAATTCCAAATACATATGCGCAGCATACTTCATAGCGACAGCTACTTCATATTCTGAAGGAATACTTCATAAATTCCTTGGGGAATTTATTTCATTGAAAAACCGCAGGTTTTTCCTACGACTCCATCGATCAGAAACATAGTCGCCCTGCTCGCTTGGAGCGCTTCGCAGTTCTCCTTGTTTCTTCCAGACGAGGGCACTGCTTCATCTCCCACCGGGAGCGCAGTGCCCTCGTCCAGTTAACAGCCTGCGGCTGTTAACCTGAGTCGTAGTTTGAGGACTGCTGAGGTGACAAAAAAATTCCTTCATCACAAAAGTGATGAAGGAATTTTTGGCGCCTCAAGTAGGACTCGAACCTACGACTCCGCGGTTAACAGCCGCGTGCTCTACCAACTGAGCTATTAAGGCAAAGGATGTTGGCATTACCTATTTTCCCGGGCCGTCGCCAGCCAAGTATTTTCGGCGCGAAAGAGCTTAACTACCGTGTTCGGAATGAGAACGGGTGGACCCTCTCCGCAATCAACACCAACTATTCTTTTTTATTAAACAGCCGAAGCTGTAATAAACAAATGGTGACCCGTACGAGATTCGAACTCGTGTTGCCGGCGTGAGAGGCCGGAGTCTTAGGCCACTTGACCAACGGGCCATATTTGGTACACCATCAGGGACTCGAACCCTGGACACCCTGATTAAGAGTCAGGTGCTCTACCAGCTGAGCTAATGGTGCATATCCAAGAGGTTAACTATTTAACCCTGAAGGCATATATTTCTGTACCCTCAAAACTGAACAAAGAGCAAAGCAAGGAAACTAACATAAACCAAATTTGGTCAAGCCCTCGACCTATTAGTATTGCCAAGCTGAATACATTACTGCACTTA
>SVOD01000147.1 GCA_015066575.1 Oscillospiraceae bacterium | reverse complement strand
GGGTTGCAGCACCTGCACAGAATTAATAAAGCAGTTGCGGTGCATGACCCCATAGCGCACAAACTCCGCCCGGTGTAACGCCGGTATCATGGAAAACACGCGCCTTTGCTCCCCAAATTTTAAATTGGTTTGAAAGCCGACCAGGTTATACATCGTGCCGGCGCTGTTTTCTTTGCGCAGTTGTAAAACCGCCCACGGGCGATGCCCGGTTTTCGGGTCGGTCAAACCCACCGGTTTCATCGGTCCGAAGCGAATGGCATCGTTGCCGCGCTTGGCGAGTTTTTCAATCGGCATACAACCTTCGTAAACATCAAAATCGTGCACCACTGCGCTTTCGGCGGCAATGAGCTGCGCATGAAAGGCTTCGTATTCTTCTTTATTCAGCGGGCAGTTGAGGTAATCATCCTCCCCGCCCCTGTCATAGCGCGACTGGCTGAACGCAAAGTCTCTGTCAATACTCTCGGCGCTGACAATCGGTGCCGCCGCATCGTAAAATGAGAGCGCATCGCCACACTTTTGGCGAATGCTTGCGGCAAAGCTTTCTTCGGTCAGCGGCCCGGTTGCAACAATCACCGCACCCTGCGGGAAGTCACTAATAACCTCATTGACTACGGTGACATTGGGGTGGTTTTTGACCTTTTCGGTCACCATGGCGGAAAACAAATCCCTATCGACCGCCATGGCACCGCCGGCGGGCACAGCCGTTTCCAGCGCGCAGGCAACACACAGCGAACCGAACCGCTGCATTTCCGCTTTGAGCAAGCCTGCCGCCGACTCCTGACGCTTGGCTTTAAACGAATTGGAGCAAACCAACTCACAGAAATTTTCACTCTTATGCGCCGGTGAAAACTGCCGGGGTTTCATTTCATAAAGCGTGACCTGCACGCCCCGGTTTGCCAAGTACCACGCCGCTTCGCAGCCGGCAAACCCCGCACCGATAATACTGATTGATGTTGTCATAAATTAGCCCTTTTAATAAATGAATAGTGAAGTGAATGATGAATCATTGAGGTGGCGAAGCAAGACCTCTCATGAAAAATGTGTTGCTTTGCAACACCACTGAAAACTGAACGCTGAAAACTGAAAACTGTAATGAAAAAAGGAGAGAATTCTCTCCCTTTTTTCATTACTTTTTCGCTTTTTTCTCTATCTTTTTGGAATAGCCGCAGCCTTCCTTTAAGCAGGCGAGCACGCCGCCCTTTTGCTTAAATAAGGTCGAACCGCACTGCGGGCACTCTTCCCCTGTCGGTTCATCCCAAGTCATAAAGCTGCAATCGGGATAATTGGAGCAACCGTAAAACTTGTAGCCCCTTTTGGATTTTTTCGCTACCACCTGCGCGCCGCACTGCGGACACTTGCCGTCGGTATTGACCACAAAAGGCTTGGTATTTTTACACTTCGGGTAATTCGGACAAGCCAAAAACTTACCGAATCTGCCGATTTTTATGACCATATTTGCGCCGCACTTTTCGCATTTAACATCGGTCTCTTCTTCTTTGAGCTTGATTTTGACACCTTCCATCTCTTTTTTGACTTTGCCGAGATTATCTTCAAAATCATCATAGAATTCGTGGAGCATATCCACATAATCCTGCTCGCCCTGACCGATATCATCCAGACTCTGTTCCATCTGCGCGGTAAATTTAACATTGACAATTTTCGGGAATTTTTCCTCGAGCAAATCCGTAATCGCTTCGCCGAGTTCGGTCGGCTTAATGTGCCGGCTCTCGCGCACCACGTATTCGCGCGACAAAATAGTCGAAAGAATGGAAGCATAGGTACTCGGTCTGCCGATACCGTTTTCTTCAAGCGTTTTTATCAACGCCGCTTCCGTGTAGCGCGCAGGCGGCTGGGTGAAGTGCTGGGCACCGTCAAGGCTTCTCAGGCGAAGCTTATCGCCCTGCTGCAACGCAGGCAAGGCACCGCCGGTTTCTTCCTCATCGCTTGACTCTTCGTAAAGCCTTGTATATCCGTCAAACTTCACGGTATAGCCCGATGCCTTAAACAGGCAGTCGGCAGCCGTGATATCAACTTTCACCGTATCCTGCAGGCAGTCTGCCATCAGCGCTGCCACGAAGCGCTCCCAAATCAGCTTGTAGAGCTTAACCTGGTCGCGGCTTGCACCGGATGTTGCAAACACTTCGGGTGTGATTAAAATATTGGTCGGGCGGATTGCCTCGTGACCATCCTGTACCTTATTCTTCTGCTTAAAGTAGCGCTGTTTTGCCGGTACATACTCTTTACCGAAATGCTCGGCAATATATGACTTGGCGCTCGCGCGCGCTTCATCGGAAATCCTCAAAGAGTCCGTTCTCATATAGGTAATCACACCGAGGGTGCCGAAGCCCGGCACATCCATACCTTCATACAGCTCCTGCGCCACTTTCATCGTGCGCTTGGATTGGAAGCCCAATTTGCGCGAAGCTTCCTGCTGCATAGTAGAAGTAATAAACGGTGGCTGCGGTGACTTTTTGCGCACGCTCTTGACCACGTTCTGCACAAAGTACTCGGCTCCTTCCAACTGCGCCAAAATCGCATCAGTCTGCTCTTTGTTGGTCAGCTTTACTTTCTTGCCGTCTTTCCCGTAAAACGCAGCTTTAAACTGCTTTTTGGAAGAGGGCGGCACCAGCTTTGCAGTAATCGACCAATATTCCTCCGGTTGGAACGCTCTGATTTCTTTTTCGCGGTCAACAATCAGACGCAGGGCTACGGACTGCACTCTGCCCGCGCTCAGGCCTCTGCGGATTTTCTGCGAAACAAAGGGTGAGAGGCGGTAACCGACCAGGCGGTCTAAAATGCGCCTTGCCTGCTGAGCATTCACCAAGTCCATATCAATGGCTCTGGGTTGCTTCATACCTGCCTCGATACCGCTCTTGGTAATTTCGTTAAAAGTGACTCTGTCCGCCGCATTCATATCTAACCCTAAAAGGGTTGCCAGGTGCCAGGAAATTGCTTCCCCTTCGCGGTCAGGGTCGGTTGCAAGTAGCACATGGTCGCTTTTTTGCGCCGCGTCCATCAGGCGGTTGACCAACTCTGCCTTACCCTTGACAACAGCATATTTCGGCTCAAAATCATGGTCGACATCGACACTCAATTTAGAACCGGGCAAATCTCTGACATGTCCGTTGGAGGCAACGACTGTATAGTCCTTGCCTAAATACTTTTTGATTGTGCTTTTTTTCGTTGGTGACTCAACGATAACCAATGTTGACATATATTACCTCTAAAAAAATTGAAAATTTTTATAGTTAACCATTAAAATGCAACACAGCGTGTTACCCCTTGGTTCGCATGCACGGACAACTACTAACTGCTCGCACAGCGAGCCCATCGGGTGCGGGTGTCCCGCCCGCAATTATTCATTATTCACTATTCATTATTCATTAAAAATGCATCAGCTCTGCCGATACTTTCTGCCCTCAAGGGCAACCACGGCATCCATCAATTCCAGACTTGTCAGTTCGGACAACACCTCCGAAAGAGAAAGTGCGGTCAAGGTGCTGATTTCATTAATATGCTTTTCTCCTGTTTCCAGGCTATCATACACTAAGCGCGTTTTGGGGGAAAGCCCGGTGATACGCTTCTTTTCATCGAAATTTAATTCTATTTCGCGGTCAACCGCCTCAATTTCGGTTTGCGGCAAATCGCGGTAAATCTCTTCATTATCGCGAATGTCATATGCCACGGCTTTTTCAATATCAATACAATCGGGATACTGCGCTTTATAGTTGCCCAGGATATCCTCTACCCCGACAACAATACCCGCACCGTCACGAATCAGCTCATTAACCCCTTGAAATTCCTTGTTATAAATCCCGCCGGGAACACCGTAAACATCTCTGCCGTATTGCCTGGCAAAATTTGCCGTAATCAGCGAACCCGATTTCGGGCTTGCCTGTACCACGACCGTACCCAATCCCAATGCGGCAATGAGCCGGTTGCGGATAGGGAATGAAAGGCGATTGGCGCGAAAGGTCGGTTCAAATTCACTGATAATCGCACCGCTTTGCGCGACTGCCGCGCGCAGCGCTTCATTGTCTTTAAAATAGCCGCCGTCAAGCCCGCTGCCAAGCACCATCACGGTTTTGCCACCGGCAAGAACCGCGCCTTTATGCGCCGCGGAATCAATGCCCAGCGCGCCGCCGCTGACGACCACCGCACCGCCGGCACTCAAGGAGTACGCCAGGCGCGTTGCCACATTCAAGCCGTAGTAAGTAGCTTTTCTGGCACCGACAATGGAGATAAACGGCAAGGCATTAAAATCTATTTTACCCTGCACATACAGCACACAGGGATAATCGGGCATTTGCAAAAACGCCTGCGGATAGTCGGAAGACTCCGGCGTTAATATTGTATAACCTCTGCCGGCACAATATTCTATGATTTCTTCGCTTTTTTGAAGCGATTTATCACGTAGCTTTTCTATTTTGGGCTTGGTAAACAGGTGCTCATAGTTTTCGCACACATACAACTGCTCTATCCCGCCGTAGGTTTGCATAATTTTTGCCGTTTTGGCACCGGCACCTAAGGTTTGCGCCGCCCATAACCAATAGACCGTATTGCTCATTTTGACATCTCGTACATCAGGACCGTTGCCGCCTGAGAAGCGTTGAAGCTCTCTGCTCTGCCCGCCATGTGAATGGTAACGGGGGTACCGAGCGCAAGGATTTCTTCACTCAAGCCATTGGCTTCATTGCCCACAGCGGTGATGATACCGCTCTTGCCGGCAAGGGTGACGACATCTGCCGCAGCGCTGTCCACCACAGAGCAGTAAAGGCTCATACCTTTACGCTTTGCTTCCTGCAAAAAT
>SVOD01000146.1 GCA_015066575.1 Oscillospiraceae bacterium | reverse complement strand
GACTATGCGATTGCACAAATTCGCGACTTAATTGAGCGCGGGCAAAAAAACATTCACATATACACCATGAACAAGCCCCAAACCACTCGCGAGGTACTTGAGGGCATTCGAGATTTACTGTAAGATGATAGAAACAAAAGAGGTGCTGCGCTACCTGCGCACCTATTCGGGTGTACAAGATGAAGAGCTGCTGCAGCGCATTGAGCGCTGCACCGCGGCAGCTTACCAAACGGTACACCCGAAAACCATTTATGAAATTTTCGAGTGCACGCCGGATGACGACGGCGCGCTTATCGGCGGCATACGCTTTGAGAGCAAACGCCTTGGCGCCAACCTGGCGGGCTGCCGGCAGGTCATTGCCTTTGCCGCCACTCTCGGCACACAGGCGGACACGCTCTTGCGCACCGCCAAAGCCGAAGGCGCGGCGCAATTGATGATATGCCAAGCGGTCCTGGCGGCGATGGTCGAAGAAGTGTGCGACAATTTGGAAGCGCAAATCAAACAAACGCACCATATGCACCTGCGGCAGCGCTATTCGCCCGGCTACTTTGACTTGGCGCTGGAAAGCCAAAAAGATTTTTTTAACTTGATGGATATTACAAAACGCATCGGGGTAACGCTGAGCGATACGATGCTCATGATACCTTCCAAAAGTGTGACTGCGTTTATAGGGGTAGATTATGAAGATTGAATTTTTTGACGGCGGAATGGGTTCTCTCCTGCAGGCTGCGGGTTTGCCGCGCGGCACCGCGCCCGACAGTTGGAACCTCTCGCAACCCGAGCAGGTTCTCGCCGTGCACAAGGCTTACGCCGCGGCGGGCAGCGACTACATTACCACCAATACCTTCGGTGCCAACCGCCTGCGCTTTGAAAATTGCGAGGCGATTGTCAAGGCAGGTGTGGAACTCGCCCGACAGGCGGGCAAAAAGGTCGCGCTCGATTTGGGGCCGACCGGCAAACTGCTCGCGCCGATGGGCGAACTGGATTTTGAAGAAGCGGTGGATATTTATGCCGAGGTCATTCGCGCCGGCAAAGCGGGCGCCGATGCCGTGATTATCGAAACCGTTTCGGATACTTACGAAATGAAAGCCGCGCTGCTTGCGGCAAAAGAGAACTGCGACCTGCCGGTATTTGCCTCTTTCATTTTTGATGAAAGCGGCAGGCTGCTGACCGGTGCGGATGTGCAAACCGCCGCCGTGCTCGCCGAGAGCCTCGGTGCGGATGTCATCGGGGTTAACTGCGGCTTTGGTCCCAAGCAGTTTTTGGAACTTGTCCAGGAGCTGCGCCGCTACTCTTCCCTGCCGATTTTGGCGCAACCCAACGCAGGGCTGCCCGAAAGCATTAACGGCAAAACCGTCTACAACCTGACAGTTGAAGAATACGCCGCCGCCATGCGCGAAATTGCCGCACTCGGCGTTTCCTACCTGGGCGGTTGCTGCGGCACCACGCCCGCGCACATCGCCGCGATGATTGACACCTGCCGCACCGTGCCGGCAAAACCCAACGCCCCGAAAACCAACAGTTTTATTTCTTCCTACTCCACCACGGTGGAGCTGGGGAACACGCCCGTTGTGATCGGCGAGCGCATTAACCCTACCGGTAAAAAGCGCTTTAAGCAGGCGCTGATGGAAAACGATATTTCTTACATTATTAACGAGGCTACGGCACAGGTCGCCGCCGGTGCGGATGTACTCGATGTCAACACCGGTTTACCCGGCATTGATGAAACCGCCGTGCTTACCGAAGCGGTCACAGCCGTGCAGGGCGTGGTCAACACCCCGCTGCAAATTGACACCGCCAACCCGAAGGCACTGGAAGCTGCGATGCGCCGCTACAACGGCAAAGCGATGCTCAATTCCGTTACCGGCAAAAAAAGCAGCATGCAAACCGTATTTCCGATTGCCAAAAAATACGGTGCGGTGTGCGTGTGCCTGCTTTTAGATGAAACAGGCATCCCCGCCACAGCCGAAGGCAGGCTGGAGATTGCCCGGCGCCTGACAGCTACCGCGAAACGTTACGGCATCGATAAAAAGGATTTAATCTTTGACCCGCTGGCAATGACCATCAGCACCGATGGTAATAACGCCAACATCACTCTCGAAACCCTGCGGCGGCTGCACGCCGAAGGGCTGCACACGGTGCTCGGCGTTTCCAACATCTCCTTCGGGCTGCCCAACCGCGAAGCGATTAACACCGCGTTTTTCACCCTTGCCATGCAGGCGGGCTTGAGCGCCGGGATTATGAACCCGCTCTCGAAACCGATGATGAATGCGTACTACGCCTTTGTGGCGCTTGCCGGTAAGGATGAGGGCTGCGCCGCATATATCGCAAATGCACAGGACACCTCCCCTGCTGTCAGCACGGGCGAAGGCGATTTGAAACAATCCATTTTGCGCGGGCTCTCGAAAGATGCCGCCGCGCAGACCAAAGCGCTGCTCAAAAGCACCGACTCACTGGAATTGATTGAGGGCTACATTGTGCCGGCGCTCGATGAGGCGGGCAGGCAGTTTGAACAGAAAACCCTGTTTTTACCGCAGCTCTTAATGAGCGCGGACGCAGCAAAAGCCGCTTTTGATGAAATCAAAGCCACCATGCCCGCGGCGGACGCCGGGCAGCAAGGCGGCGGTAAAATTGTGATTGCCACAGTCGAGGGCGATATTCACGACATCGGCAAAAACATCGTCAAAGTGCTGCTGGAAAACTACGGCTTTGAGGTGATTGACCTCGGCAAAGATGTGCCCTGCGAAGCAGTCGTGGAAGCCGTGAAAGAAAGCGGTGCCGGTCTGGTGGGCTTGAGTGCCCTGATGACCACCACTGTGCCGAGTATGGAAAAAACCATTGCACTGCTGCACGCCCACACCGCTGCAAAAATAATGGTCGGCGGCGCCGTGCTCACCCCCGACTATGCCAAGCAAATTGATGCCGATTACTACGCAAAAGATGCTATGGCAGGGGTCAATATTGCAAAAGAGTTTTACAAATAAGGATTTGTCGAGCTGTTTTGCGAACAGCAATGCGGAATTCGGAGTTCGGAATTCGGAATTAAAGGGCGACACATTCGCACTTGTTCCGCTTCGCTCTATTGTGAAAATGTAGTCTTTACTCACAAGTAAAAAAACCTTGTAACAGCTAATGATTTATTATTTCGAGATTGCGAGAAATCTTTAAAATGCAAGGCGTAGCCTTGCCACCACTAATTCCGCATTCCGCATTCCGAATTCAAATAAGGATTTGGGAGCCCGCAAGGGGCTCCGCAAATCCTTATTTGTCGGGGAGGTACTATGATAAAAATTTGTTTTGTCTGCCTGGGAAACATTTGTCGCTCACCGATGGCAGAGTTTATTATGAAAGATATGGTCAACAAAGCCGGTAAAGGAAAAGACTTTTACATCGTTTCCAAAGCCACCCATTCCGAAAACATATGGCGCGGGAAGGGTGCGCCCATCTACCCGCCGGCACAGCGCTGCCTAAAGGCGCACGGCATCCCCTTTGACAGCGAAAAAGAGGCTGCCCTGTTGGAGCCGGATGACTACTTTGACTTTGATTACTTTATCGGCATGGACAAGCAGAACCTGTATTTTATGCACCAAACTTTAGGCGGTGACCCGGCGCACAAAATTCACGCGCTCATGGACTATACCCCGCGCGGCGGCGAGGTTGCCGACCCGTGGTATACGCGCAATTTCGAGCGCGCTTTTGCCGATATTTCGGAGGGCTGCGAGGCACTTTTTGAAGCACTACGGTAACTCTCAGCTTTTGTCAAAAGTTGACAGATAACAAAAGCTATGCTATATATAAAGTATAAATTGAGGTTTTTTATGTAAAGGGGTGATTGCATTGACGATACTGTATCTTGTACCTGTTGCATTGGTGGGCATAATACTGCAAGCGGCATTTATTATGCAAGAGCATATGGAGCATTACAAAAAAGCAGTGGTGCTCAAAGGCTTGGCGGCGCTTATCTTTGTTGCCATCGGTGTCTTTGGCGCGTTACTGAATAACTCTGTGCTCAGCTTCGGTGCGCTCAACGCGGCGCACGAATACGCCCTCGCTTCCCTGCTCATTGCTATCGGCTTGGGCTTCGGAATGCTCGGCGACATCTGCTTAAACCTGCGCCTGGTGCTTAAGGACGGGAAGAAAATCTTCCTTGCCGGCATTGCCGCCTTCTTAATCGGTCACCTGCTCTACCTTGCCGCAATCATCCTGCAAATTCAGGATACCAAGGCGTTGCTCATCGGCATCGGCGCAGGCATTGTCTGCGCGGCAGGGCTGCTCATTTGGATATTTAAAAATATCACCGCCCAAAAGGTGTTTAAGATTTTCGGCATCTTCTATGTCGGCGCCGTGGTGGTCATGACCGCCGTGGCAGTGACCAAGTTTATTTTGGACGGCAGCAGCCGCTCTTTGGTCTTTATGATTGGTGCCATTCTCTTTACGGCAAGTGATGTGATATTAATCTTTAATATGTTCTCCGAGCACAAAAAGGCTTGGATGCGCCCGACCAACCTGTCACTATACTACCTCGGGCAACTGCTCATAGCAGGAAGTTTGTTTATGTAAAAAAAAGCAAGTGCATCGCACTTGCTTTTTTAGTGTGGAGTGTGGAGCAGCAGCGGCTTTGCCGCTGAGTGAAGTTTGCGCAGGGCGCAAGTGATGCCCGCTTTCGCAATGATGTTTGTGCTTTGCACAAGTGATGTTTTGGCTTCGCCAAAGTTGTGGTGGCAAGGGGCAAAAAGGCTTAAATCCTAATAGCCTCTCGCTTGCCCTATTCGGCTAATTTCCCTGCTTTTTCTTTGTAGGCAATAATACTACCGCACAAACACGCTTTCAATGCTCTATTAAAGCGCATTTCGGCGTTTTCAATCTT
>SVOD01000145.1 GCA_015066575.1 Oscillospiraceae bacterium | reverse complement strand
TCCTATTTTGACTTGGACTGCAAGGTGTATATGGTAAAGGTTTCCTATGAACAGAAGCCTTTCCGCCGCGAAGTGATGCGTGTCTACGGCGCAAGCGTTACTCCCTCACCCTCCGAGACCACCCAAATCGGTAAAAAGATTTTAGCAGAGCACCCGGGCACCACCGGTTCTCTGGGCTGCGCTATCAGTGAAGCGGTGGAAGTGGCGGTTTCCAACCCCGGTTATCGCTATGTGCTCGGCTCCGTACTCAACCAGGTGCTGCTGCACCAGTCCGTCATCGGTTTGGAAACCAAGGCGGCGCTTGATAAATACAATATTACACCCGATATCATCATCGGCTGTGCCGGCGGCGGCTCCAACCTCGGCGGATTGATTGCACCGTTTATGGGTGAAAAACTCAGAGGTGAAAAGGACTACCGCATTATCGCTGTTGAGCCGGCTTCCTGCCCGAGCTTTACGCGCGGCAAGTTTGCTTATGACTTTGCCGATACCGGTATGGTTTGTCCGCTGGCAAAAATGTACACTTTAGGCGCGGACTTCATTCCCTCCGCGAACCACGCCGGCGGCTTGCGCTACCACGGTATGAGCCCGATTCTCTCGCAACTGTATGCCGATGGCTATATGGAAGCGACCACTGCGATTCAAACCGATGTGTTTGAAGCGGCGGAAACTTTTGCAAGAGTAGAAGGCATTTTACCGGCTCCGGAAAGTTCTCACGCCATTAAAGTGGCAATCGATGAAGCGCTCAAGTGCAAGGAAACCGGCGAAGAGAAGACCATTGTATTCGGATTGACCGGTACAGGCTACTTCGACTTGGTTGCCTACGAAAAATTCCACGAAGGTCAGATGGATGACTACATCCCGACCGATGAAGAATTGGCTAAGTACGCGGCAAAACTGCCGAAAGTAGAGTAATCTGTTATAAGGAAAGGGGCTGTCTTTTTGAGACAGCCCCTTTTTACTTGCTATTATAGTGAAACTATATTATAATAGTAGCATTGCAAAGAGAGGGAAAGTATGAGCAGTAAAAGCGCGTTTTTAAAAGGAATCAAAGCCGGTTTACCGATATGCTTCGGCTACTTGTCGGTAGCCTTTGCTTTCGGTATTTTTGCGCTCTCTGCAGGGCTTGACAGCCTGCAGGCACTGCTCATTTCCATGACCAATGTCACCTCTGCCGGGCAGTTGGCGGCAGTGCCTATTATGGTGGGCGGCGGCACTCTGTTTGAACTTGCCGCATCACAGTTTGTGATTAATTTGCGCTATTCGCTGATGTCCGTTTCTCTCTCGCAAAAATTTGATAAATCGTTTCGCTTGGCAGACAAACTTCTCGTTGCCTTTGTGGTGACGGATGAAGTGTTTGCCGTTGCCGCTTCTCAAAAAGGGGAAGTCGGCAAGCACTTTATGTATGGGCTGATTCTCACACCGTATATCGGTTGGAGCGCGGGCACTATTTTGGGTGCCGTGGCAGGCAATGTGCTGCCGGCAATCGTTATTTCCGCGCTCGGGATTGCGATTTATGCGATGTTTATTGCCATTGTCATTCCTGCCGCGCGGGAAAACAAAAAAACGCTCATTTGCGTGCTCATTGCCGTTGCACTGAGCCTTGCGTTTCACTTTGTGCCGCTGCTTAAGCGTGTGCCCGGCGGTTTTGTGGTAATCATTTGCGCCGTGGCGGCAAGTGCGCTGGCGGCGTGGCTGTTCCCGGTCAAGAGTGAAGAGGAGGGGAGCGCTGTATGAAGTATGCCGCCTTTTTACCGTATTTGCTGGTAATGGCTTTAGTCACCTATGCGGTGCGCGCCATCCCGCTGGTGCTTGTGAAAAAGAAAATTCAAAATACATTCATTTTATCGTTTTTGCACTATATGCCCTATGCGGTGCTCAGCGTGATGACTGTACCTGCCGTGTTTACGGCAACGGGGAGTGTCATCAGCGCTGCGGTCGGCGTAGCGGTCGCCCTGATATTGGCGTTTTTCAAGCGCAGTTTGTTGCTCGTGGCGGCGAGCGCCTCTGCGGCGGTGCTGTTGTGCGAATTGGTGTTACAATACTGTTGATAAGGAGACGCGATGTTGATTAATAAAAAAGAAAGCCGGCAAATCAGCCGGGCACATTTTGATGCCATTCGCATCTATATTGATAGTCACTTGGAACCGGAGTGCTATAGTTGCGCGATGCCGCGGGCAACGCCGCCGGCACCTGCAAAAAAAGCGCGCAGTGCTCCGAAAGCCGAAGGAACTGCGCTGTTGCCCTGTGAGAAGGCGATGCCTGCAGAGAGACCTGCCCCTTCCGAAAGTGTGCCGCCGGAGCAAAGCGCGCAGGCGCCGCGGGCAGTTTTTTCTGCGCCGGTCGCAGGAACAAGCAGTGAAGATGCGCTCGAAGAATATTTGCGCACGGTAAAAGACGAGTCGTTTACCGAAATGCTTCTGCGCAAGATTGATGAAAAAGGCATCAGCGATGCCGACTGTTATAAAAAGGCGAATATCGATAAGCGCCTGTTTTCCAAAATTCGCTCGAACCCCTTGTATAAACCGAGTAAGTCGACGGCGCTGGCGCTGATTTTGGCGCTCGAACTGCCGTATGGCGAGGCGGTGGAAATGCTGCATAAAGCGGGCTACGCGCTTTCGCGCGCGAGCAAGGCGGATTTGATTGTGGAATATTACCTGCGGCAGGGGATTTACGATATCTTTGTGATTAATAACTCGCTGTATGATTTCGACCAACCGCTTATAGGCTGCAAATAAGAATTTGCAGCCTATAGTTTTCAGTGTTCAGTTTTCAGTGTTCAGTTTGCAAGGCGTAGCCTTGCCACCACAATTTTTCATTATTCATTATTAATTATTCATTCAAAAAAAGATAGGGCAGAGCCCTATCTTTTTTTGCAATCTTCTTCTATCGCTTCGCTCCAACTCTCATCGAGCGGTCTGCTTGCGCGGCAGGCGCAAAGCGGTGCGCTCAGTGCCTCAAAGACCACGGCAGTACCCGCTTTATCCGCTTTGTAATTTGCGGCTCTTTCGCGCCCGATGCCGATGTTTTCTGCAGTGGCGGCGGCATCAATATTCGCGCCGATAAAGAGGAACTCCCAGCCTGCCTCTTCTTTCTTTTGCTCAATGAGTCTTTTGACAGCAGCGTGAGAATATTCGCGAGAGGCATTTTCGTAGCCGTCGGTAATAATGACCACAATCGTGTGTGCCGGCACATCCTCTTTGCGCGCATATTTGTGAATGGATGCAATGTGCGTTAGCGTTCTGCCGATGGCATCATACAGGGCGGTGCAGCCCATGGTTTGGTAGTCTTTATCGGTCATTTTTTCCACCGCTTCCAATTTGCAGCGGTCGTGAACGGTTTGCATGGTGTCCGAAAAGAGAACGGTGGTCACAAAGCAGTCACCCTCTTGTTTTTTTTGCTTTTCAATCAGCGAATTAAAACCGCCGATTGTGTCGCTTTCAAGACCGCACATCGAGCCGCTTCTGTCGAGAATAAAGACCATTTCCGTCAATTCATTTTTTTGTGTTTTCTTAGCCATTGTTTTTTACCTCCAAATGGTTGTTTTTTTGTTTTGCAGGCATAGAATAACACAAAATGAAATAAAAAAGGTCGCTTGCGGAGCGACCTTTTATTGAATCAATTTGAAATAAGAGGGCATTATTGCCATCACCTAATTATATAGTGCCGCGAGGCACCACCTTTCGCTAACTGCTAATTTGCTAACAGCTAACGGCTCTATATATCTATTTCTCGTTTTCTTTAATCCACTGCACCATATCGGCAATGCTTTGTTTAACCGGCATGGGGTTGTAGCCGAGTTCGGTTTTTGCTTTTTCGATGGAAAAATTGCAGTTGGAGGTGAGTTTGCGAATAGAGTAGCGGGTAAACAGCGGTGTTTTCTTTGTGGCTTTATAGTAGATTTCCATCACCGGTGCGGCGGCACTGACAAGCCCTTTTTTCATCTTAAATTTCGGTGCTTTTTTGCCGCAGGCATGCATCACGGCTTTAATAAAACCGTCGGTAGAGATTTGCTCGCCGCAGAGAATGTAGCCTTCGCCGAGCTTGCCCTGCTTTGCGGCGGCAATCATGCCATCCGCCACATCGCGCACATCTACAAAATTGTAAGCGCCGAATGCCAGGGAAGCGGGCATGGAACCGCGCAGGCACATCCTGACCATTTCGCCCACACTGGAAACCTTGTAATCGTAAGGACCCAGGCAGGCACCGGGGTAGACAACGACTGCCGGGAAGCCTGCCGCGCATTTTTCAAACACAAAGTTGGTGGCGGTCGCCTTGGTCTTGGCATAGGTGCCATCCAAAATATCCGGCTCGAAGTGATTGACTTCGCGCATAAGCGCATTGTCGGGCAGTGGAGTAAAGGCATCCACCGAAGAGGCGTATACCAATCGCGCCACGCCCTGTGCCTCGCAGGCTGCCACTACATTTTTAACGCCATCCACATTCACTTTCCAAACAATAGATTCGTCGCCGTTATTAATGTCAATCACACCGGCAAGGTGGTAGACGGTATGCGCGCCTTGAAAGGCTTTATTCAGAGAGGCTTTGTCGTTCACATCGCCAAAAACCTTTTCGCAACCGAGATTGTCAAAGCGCGGCTCATTGCGGCGAATGAGAATGCGCACCTTTTCGCCCTGTTCGAGCAGTTTGATTAACAGCGCATAGCCGATATGACCGGAAGCGCCGGTAATCACACTAATCTTTTCTTCCATAGCTGTTTTCCCCTAAAATATAACTGTGTGGTATTATAACATACAAATAAGGATTTGTCGAGCTGACAGCTCGACAAATCTTATTTGTCAGCGGTTAGCAAATTAGCCGTTAGCGAAAGGAAGGGCTCCGCCCTTACCCATTATAAGCCGCAAGCGGCGTAGGAACAATAT
>SVOD01000028.1 GCA_015066575.1 Oscillospiraceae bacterium | reverse complement strand
CGCCGGCTGCGGGAGTATACCGACCGCTATGTGGAGCAGTATTTAGCAGAGCTGAATTTGCCGGAAGAGTTTATAACCGGCAGGTTCCGCTACATCGTTTCCAAAAACCGTAACATCATTATTGCCACCTTAGAGCAGATGGCAGCGGAAATGCGCCAAAGCGATTTTGACCCCGTAGATTTCGAACTCACTGTCGGCGAAGCCGCAGGTGCCTATGTTGTGCCACTCGAAAAGGGGAAGGTGCGCTTAAAAGGCACGGTCGACCGCGTGGATTTAATGCAAACCGATGATAAAAAGTATTTTAGAATAATTGATTACAAAACCGGCTCCAAGTCGTTTAGTTTGGGAGAAGTGCTCCACGGTATTAATGCGCAAATGCTCATTTACCTTTTGTCGCTCTCAGCCGACCAAGGTGAGCGCTACCGCGGTAGTGTACCGGCAGGGCTGTTATACATTGAAGCAAAGGATAAGACAATTGATGCTTCTCATACCGACGAAAAAGGTCTTGCCAAAAAGAAGGGCGAGCGCTTTCAGATGAACGGCATGCTATTAAATGATGAAACCGTTATATACGGTATGGAGCACGAACCGACCGGGAAATTTATTCCCGTTACTTGCGATAAAAACGGTGAGTTTAAAGGCAGCATTGTTACGCAGGAGCAAATGGATAAAATTCGCGAAAAGCTCGATGCTCTCATTGCCGAGATGGGTAACGCCTTACACAGTGGCAGGATTGATGATATGCCATACACGACCGGTTCATTCTCGGCATGTGACTATTGTGACTATAAAGCGGTGTGTTGCAACCGCGGTAAGCGCAATGAGGTGAGCATTCCGAAGTTTGAGGAGGCGTTGCGGGAATTGGAAGGCGGTGAGCAGCATGAGTGAGATAAAATGGACCAAAGCACAGCGCCTGGCGATTGAAGCACAGGGCACTATTTTGGTTTCCGCCGCTGCCGGTTCCGGTAAAACGGCGGTGCTGGTGCAGCGCGTGATGGAACTGCTCGAACAGGGCAGTGACATTGACCGTATGCTCATCGTGACCTTTACGCGCAGTGCGGCGGCGCAGATGAAAGAGAAAATTGCCAAAGCGATTGCCGAAAAATTGCTTGCCGACCCGCTCAACAAGCGTTTTCAGCGCCAACAGCTGTTGCTGGATAAAGCGCAAATTACCACCATCGATGCATTTTGTGCGGACGTGGTCAAGAATAATTTTCAACACTTGGCGGATATCAACATTGCCATGAACTACCAAAACATGGATGCCACGGAATTTGCCGTTCTTTCCGCCGAAGTGCTCGATGAAGTGCTCGACTCCTTTTACGACAGCGGCAATGCGGATTTTAAGGCGCTGATGGATGTTTTTACGAGCGGCAAAAATGATACCAATATTTATGCCGTCATAGAGGGGCTGCATCTGTATACGTCTGCTTTTATTGACCGCTTTCAATGGATGCGCGAAAAAACAGAGCAGTTTTGCACCATCGGTGTGCGCGAAAGCGCTTGGGGAAAACTCATTTTAGAGGATATGGAAGAAAAACTGCTCTTGGCGCTGGATTATGCCAATACAGCACTGTGCATTTTAGAGCAGGATGCACCGACCTTTGAAGCCATTGCCCCTTGTATTATCGGGGAAAAAGAACTCATTGAAAGAGCGCTGCAAATCGTGCGCGCAGGGGAGTGGGACAAGTTAGTCGGCTTTTTATCTGCCGGCTTTGCGCGCTACCCGGGTGTGCGCAAGGGGATAGACACCGACCTCAAAGCGCAAGCAAAAGTTTACCGCGATGCGGCGAAAAACACGTTGGTCGGTGCGTTTGGCTGCGTGGTGGAAGATGAAGCGGGTTTCTTAAAAGACAATGCCTTTATTTACCCGATTGCAAGACAGCTGCAAAGCCTCTTTGAAGCCTATGAAAATGCTTTGTTTGCTAAAAAGTTAGAGCGCCAGAGCTTTGAGTTTTCGGATATTGCTTACCTCTGCCTGCAGGTACTGCGGCAGGGCGGTGAGCCCACAACGGCGGCACTGGAATACCAAAAAAAATATCAGGCAATTTTGGTCGATGAATTTCAGGATACCAACGATGTGCAGGATTTAATCTTTTCCACGATTGCCGATAATAATCTCTTTGTCGTCGGCGATGTTAAGCAGTCGATTTACCGCTTCCGCCAAGCGATGCCGGAAATTTTTATCGACAAGCGCAAGGCATTACCGCCCTATGAAAAAGGGCGTGAAAGCGGCTATATTTTACTTAAAAACAATTTCCGTTCGGAAAAGCCGATTACAGATTTTGTCAACTTCATCTTTAAAAAAATCATGAGCGAATCGCTCGGTGATGTCAATTATAACGAAGATGAATACTTAGTGCACGAAGAAAAAGAAAGTGATGCTCAAGCGGCAGATGTGGAGCTGCATTTGCTCGATAACGTGGAGCGCGAGGACCGTGAACCGGTCAAGAAACACATCTATGAGGCGCAGTATATTGCCGCGCTTATTCGCGCGCGGGTAGAAAGCGGTGAAAAGCTTAAAATCGGCGACGAGTACCGCCCGACCGATTACGGCGACTACTGCATTTTAGTCAGGAGTAAAACGCATATTGCCGAGTTGGAAGAAGCATTGGCGGCACAGGGCATTCCCTGCGCGAGTGTGGCGGGCGACAATTTGTTTGATGCCCCCGAAATTATGCTGGTGATGAGTTTACTCAGAGCGATTGATAATCCGTTGCGTGATGTGGACTTGCTGGCAGTGATGTATTCCGAGCTTTTTGCATTTAGCGCAGAGGAATTGGCACTCATGCGCATTCAAAAGCGCGGCGGCGGTTTTTACACCGCACTGAAAGCTCTTGCCGAGGCGGGCAACACCAAGTGCCGTGCCTTTATGGAGCAGCTTGAGACTTACCGCACGATGGCGGCAACACTGGAGCCGGCAGAATTTTTGAGGCAATTATATGTCCAAACCTCTTTGCCGGAACTGATGTGTGCCGCCGAAAACGGGGAAGTCAAAAAAGCGAATTTATTTAAATTTATTTCGCTCGTGGAAAACTATGCGGCAGGCGGGTATTACTCGCTGACCGGTTTGGTACGCTTTTTGGAAAAGGTCAAAGCCAAGCGCACCGACATTACCTGCGCTTATATGCCCGAGAGCGGCAGCAAGGTAAAAATTATGAGTGTGCACGCTTCCAAAGGCTTGGAGTTCCCTGTGGTCATTGCCGCTTACACCAACAGCAGCAACAACCACTACGGCAACAATATTGTGCTTAACCGTAAACTCGGTTTCGGCATAAAGCCGAAATACCCGGAGGACAATGCGCGCTACAAAACACTCTCCTACAGTGCGGTCAGCCTTGCCAACCTGCGCGAGGATATGGCGGAGGAAATACGTACCCTTTATGTCGCATTGACCAGAGCCAAAGCGCAGCTGATTGTGACCGGTACCTTCAGCGGGAAAGTCAAAAAAAGCGGGCTGACACCGCGTGAGGACGCATTGAGTTACATTGCGCAGACTGCGGCAAGTGACGGTGGAGAAATCCGCCGCGGGTGGTTGCGCGCGAATAATAACTATTTATATTGGTTGTGCGCATGTGCATTGATGCACCCGCAGGCAGGCGCGCTGCGTGCGGCAACCGAGGCGGCAGTGTTTTGTATTGATAGCGCCGAGAGCGGTAAGTTGCAGGTGCTCTTGCCGGAGTATTACCCGCAGAGCGAAGAAACGGCGGCACCGGCACACACTGCCAAGGCGGATGACGCGCTTAGGCAGGCGCTCTTACAGCGCTTTGCCTTCCGCTACAAGTATGCGGGCGCACAGCGCATTGAAAGCAAAAAAACACCCTCCTCCGTAGCGGAAGATTTAGGAACGGCACCGGACTTTGCTTTTGAAGCGCCTGCATTTATGCGCGCCGAGCAGTTTAATGCGGCACAGCGCGGCACTGCTACGCACCGCTTTATGGAAAAGGTCAGAGATTTCGCGCATTTTGATTTTGAGAGTGAAAAGGCAGCAATGCTTGCAAAAGGTTTTTTAAGCCCCGAGCAGGCGGCAGTGCTCGACAAGAAGGCAATTACCGTTTTCTTTGAGAGTGAACTCGCCGCACGTATGGCGCAGGCGCAGACACTTGTCAGGGAATACGAGATTTCCTATTTGGAAAACGCAGGATTTTTTGACAGCGATTTGCCGCGGGAACTCCAAAATGAGCAGGTGTTTGTAGACGGAAAGATAGATGCCGCCTTTTTGGAGGACGGTGCGGCGCACATTGTCGATTACAAAACCGACAGGGTGAAAACCGCTGCCGAGCTGACTGCGCGTTACGCCAAGCAAATGGAGCTTTATAAGCGCGCAATCGAAAGGATTTGGGGCGTCGAAGTCAGGCAATGCCACTTGTACAGCTTTAGCCTGAATGAAGATGTTATGATAGATTTTTGACAAATAGTATAAAGTGTGCTATACTGTCTCAGCTATCAGGCAAAATTGTAGAGAAAGGTGTGAAGAGATGCAATTAGCATTATTAATCATACTGATTATATCCAGCTGTTGGACTATCTTTGTGTTAAGAAGTGCCATTGTTTCTTTGCACAGCGCAGGCAAAACCAAAGAGGAGCTTGAAAATATCAAAAAAGGCTACTCTTTTATTCAGCGTCTGTTTCTTTTAAATGTCAAGGATGCCACTGCCGGCACCCCGAAGTACAACGGCTTTCGCAAGAATATTGAAAAATTCCTGTGCGGCTATCTGATTGCGACACTGGTGCTGTGGGTGCTGCTCATTCTCGCCGTGATTTTTGACGGTATGGTCGGTTTTGTCAGTGTACTCATTATCGGCAAGACCGTGATTGTGGATATTGTTGTGATGGCGCTGTATTTGAAGGCCAATACGGTCATTGATAAGAAAAATAAAATGATTCGCTGGAAATGGGCAAATAAAAATTAAAAAATACTTGATTTTTCTTTGCACCTGTGGTATTATTCCATTGTTATTTTTCTATGTTTAGTTTGAAAGAGGTGAAAATCAATGAAATCTGGAATTCATCCCGAGTATAAAGAGGCGGAAATCAGATGTGCTTGCGGTAACGTGATTAAGACAAAATCTACTGCAGGTAATATGTCTGTGGATATTTGCTCCAACTGCCACCCGTTCTTCACCGGTAAGCAAAAACTGGTGGATACCGGCGGTCGTGTAGACAGATTCAACAAGCGTTTCGGTTTATCACAGAAATAATCAAAAAATAAGAGCAGGTGTTTTACCTGCTTTATTTTTTACAATTCGGAATGCGGAATTCGGAATGCGGAATTAGAGGTGGCGAAACTGCGTTTCGCAATATAATGTGCCGCTAGCGGCACCACCACAACTCCACTCTTCACTTTCCACACTCCACACTTTAAGGAAGATGAAAGATTATAAAACCATCAAACAGAATGCCGAAGCTACCCATGTGGTGGAGCGCTCCAAGTTTATTGCGCATATTCGCCGCGTGGAAAGCAGGGAAGAGGCAGAACAGTTTATTGCCGCTATCAAAAAAGAGTATTGGGATGCGCGCCACAATGTGTATGCCTATGTTCTCAAAAGCGGTGAGAGCCGCTGCTCGGATGACGGTGAACCCTCCGGCACTTCCGGCATGCCCACTTTAGATGTCTTGCTTGGGCAGGGTTTTTCGGATGTATGCGTGGTGACAACGCGCTACTTCGGCGGCATTTTGCTCGGCACCGGCGGCTTGGTACGGGCGTATTCAAAGGCAGCGGCGATGGCGCTTGAAGCGGCAGGCAGCACCGAAGTCTCGGAAAGCAGTGTATTTGAAGCGGTTGTGCCGTATTCATATGTTGATAAAATGAACCGCTTTTTGGAGGAGTATGCCTGTGTCAAGGAAAGCGTGGACTACGCCGAACAGGTGCGCTTTTGCTTCTATTGCCGCAGTGTCGACAGTGCGCAAATGTGCGCGGCGCTTACAGACCGCTTTCACGCAGAAGTGCATGGAAAATTTCTTGAAAATGCCTACAAAGAGTTGTGAATTCACAAAATTTGTACATATTGACTAAAACAGTGCCGATTATTTGTTGAATATCGGCGCTTTTTTATTCAAAACATCTAATTTTTCTATTGCATAAATTTTCTTGTTTTGCTATAATGATATTAATAATTTTTATAAAGGAGAAATAATATGGAATTCGTTCAGTACATTGCAATCTGTGCGGCAGTTCTTGCTTTGTTCCTTGCTTTTATTAAAGCGGCAAGAATTAATAAAGCACCTGTCGGTACAGACAGAATGAAGGAAATTTCAACGGCTATCAACCAGGGTGCAAAGGCATTCCTGTTTTCCGAGTACAAAATCCTTGTATTCTTCGTTGCAGCCGTGTTCGTAATCATCACTGTGGTAGGCTTCTTTGACAAAGAAGGCGTCTATGGTCTTGGTTGGCAAACCGCAATTTGCTTCCTTTGCGGTGCTTTGTTCTCCACACTCGCCGGTTACTTCGGTATGAATGTGGCAACAAAGGCAAATGTGCGCACTGCCAATGCTGCGAAAGAAGGCGGCATGAATAAGGCGCTTTCCATCGCTTTCAAAGGCGGCTCCGTGATGGGTCTTTGCGTAGTAGGTCTCGGCCTCTTAGGCGCAGCTGTGATTTATGCATTCACCAGAAGCGGCGAATTGCTCACCGGTTTCTCTCTGGGTGCTTCTTCTATCGCTTTGTTTGCGCGTGTGGGCGGCGGTATCTACACCAAGGCTGCCGATGTCGGCGCCGACCTTGTCGGTAAAGTCGAAGCCGGTATTCCCGAAGATGACCCGCGTAACCCCGCAGTTATCGCCGACAACGTAGGCGACAACGTCGGTGACGTTGCCGGTATGGGCGCTGACCTCTTCGAGAGCTATGTCGGCGCTATCGTTTCCGCTATCATTCTCGGCACCACCATGGCAGGCAAAACACCCGGTTTTGAGAATGCTGCTATATTTGCACTCTTAATCGCAGGCTGCGGTATTATCTCCGCTATTATCGGTCAGCTCTTTGTGCGCGGTAAAGAAGGCGGCGACCCGCATAAGGCACTGAATATCGGTACCTATACTTCCAGCATTTTGGTATTAATCGCTGCAGGCGTCGGCTCTTGGTTTGCTTTTGGCAATCTCAAGGCATTTGCCGCTGTGGCTTCCGGCGTTATCGTCGGTACCCTCATCGGTATCCTCACCGAGGTTTATACTTCCGATGCTTACAAATCCGTTAAGCACATCGGTAAAGAGTCCGAAACCGGTCCTGCCACCAACATCATTGCCGGCTTGGCTGTCGGTATGAAGAGTACGGTGCTGCCGATTATCTTAATTGCTATTGCAATCGTTATTTCTTACGTGTTCTTCGGTCTTTACGGCATTGCTATCGCTGCTGTCGGTATGCTTTCGACTACCGGTATCACCGTTGCGGTAGACGCTTACGGTCCGATTGCCGACAACGCCGGCGGTATTGCCGAAATGAGCGGTCTTGATGAAAGCGTTCGTAAAATCACCGATACACTGGATAGTGTCGGTAACACCACCGCTGCTATGGGTAAAGGCTTCGCTATCGGTTCCGCTGCCCTGACAGCACTGTCACTGTTTATGTCCTTCGCAGAGAAAGCAAATATCAGCGGCGACCTTGCCAAGAGCTCCGTGCTTGATTACAAGGTTGTGGTCGGTCTCTTAATCGGCGGTATGCTGCCGTTTATCTTCTCCGCTCTTACCATGAACTCTGTGGGTAAAGCTGCTTCTCAGATGATTGAAGAAGTGCGCCGCCAGTTCAGAGAGCACAAGGGCATTATGGAAGGCACCGAGAAACCCGATTACACCTCTTGTGTGTCGATTTCCACCAAGGCTGCATTAAAAGAAATGTTAATCCCCGGCATCATGGCTGTTGTGGTTCCGCTGTTGGTCGGCTTCGGTCTCGGCGTAAGCGCTCTGACCGGTATGCTCGCAGGTGCTTTGGTTACCGGTGTGTTGATGGCTATCTTTATGTCCAACTCCGGCGGTGCTTGGGATAATGCGAAGAAGTACATCGAAAGCGGTCACTTCGGCGGCAAGGGCTCCGATGCTCATGCGGCAGCCGTTATCGGCGATACGGTCGGCGACCCCTTCAAAGATACGTCCGGTCCGTCTATCAACATCCTTATTAAGTTGATGACCGTTATTTCCTTGTTATTTGCGCCGTTAATGGCAAACTCCGGTTCCTTACTGGATATGCTCGGCAAATAATAATTTAAGCAATAAAAATGCCTCTTTGGGTTTTCCAAAGAGGCATTTTTTACAAATAAGGATTTGTCGCGCTCTCCGAGCGCGCAAATTCCTTATTAAATGAATAATGAATAATGAATAATGAATAGTTAAGGGCGACACATTCGCACTTGATTATATCCCCCTCTGTCGACTATGTCGACATCTCCCCAAAGGGGAGAAATGGCTTAATTTCAGCAAAAATCATCAAATAAAAGAATAACACAATTCTTTATCAATCGGGTGAGGGTGTCCCTCCCTCAATTATTCACTATTCATTATTCACTATTCACTCAAATAAGGATTTGGGAGCCCGCAAGGGGCTCCGCAAATCCTTATTTGTCGATATGAAATAATTCTCTCCCGTTTCGGTTGCAGGTATCAATCACTTCTTTCGTCGAGATACCTTTGATTTCGGCTAACTTCTCTGCTACATGCGCGATGAGAGAGGAGTCGTTGCGTTTGCCGCGGCAGGGGACCGGTGCCATATAGGGCGCATCGGTTTCCAAGAGAATGCGCTCAAGCGGCACATACTCAGCCACCTTCAAAACCTTTTTGGCATTCTTAAAGGTTAGCGCACCGCCGATTCCGATATACATGCCGTTGTCTAAAATTTCTTTAGCGCTTTCGGCACTGCCGGAGTAGCAGTGGAGCACTCCCTTCGGCTTGTGCTTGCGCAAGAGGGCATAGGTGTCTTCATGCGCTTCTCTGTCGTGCACAATTACCGGTAAACCTAAAGCTTTTGCCAATTCAATTTGCGTTTCAAAGAAGGGAAGTTGCGTTTCGCGCGGCACTTCTTTCCAATAGTAATCCAAGCCGATTTCACCAATCGCTTTAACTTTGGGCTCCTGTAGCGCCAAGGTTTTGACCGTTTCCAAGTCACTTAACTTTAATCCGATTAAATCCTCGGGGTGAAAGCCGATAGCAGCGTAGATAAAGTCGTATTCTTTAGCGAGCGCCAAAGTGCTTTTAATGCTCCCCGGGTTGG
The DNA here is from genome assembly GCA_015066575.1 of Oscillospiraceae bacterium. GTDB lineage: Bacteria > Bacillota > Clostridia > Oscillospirales > Acutalibacteraceae > RUG714. The sequence goes on along the minus strand of SVOD01000028.1, from coordinate 12,688 downwards.
TCGCGCAGTTCATTACCAGCTCCACGCCTTTAGATGGTAATGAGGATAGGAGCGCAGCCCTATCCTCATTAAATTTTTCATCGTCATAGTGGGCGTGGGTATCAAAAATACCGCTCATTAGCGCACCTTTGCGCCCGCCGGCACCCCTTCCAGGAAAATGACTTTGACATCGTTTTCGCCGGCATCTGCCGCTAAAATCATGCCGTTACTTTCCACACCGCAGAGGGTGGCGGGTTTGAGGTTTGCCACCAGCACAACGGTTTTACCGATTAAGTCTTCGGGCTTGTACCACGGCGCTATACCCGAAGCAACGGTGCGCGGAGCATCGGTGCCGTCATCCAAAGTGAGTTTTAAAAGTTTTTTTGCTTTTTTGACCGGTTCACAAGCGGTAATCTTTGCCGCTCTGAGCTCGACTTTGGCAAAGTCCTCAATGCCGATTTGCGCCAAGCCTTCAATTTGCGGTTTTGCGCTCTTTGCGGCAGCCGCTTGTTTGGCAGCCATCAAAGCGTCAATTTCTTCTTGCATCTTTTTGAGGTCAATGCGCGCAAACAGGGGAGCAGCCTCGCCGACAGTGCTGCCTGCCGGAATTGCACCGAAGTTTTCTAAAGAGTCGTAATCCTTAATATCGGTGCCGATTTGTGCAAAAATCTTTTCACTTGTTTCGGGGATAATCGGCTGGAGCAGTATTGCCAAAAAACGAATGGATTCGAGCAGATTATAGAGAACCGTGCCGAGTCTTTCTTTTTTGCTTTCGTCTTTGGCAAGTGCCCACGGCATGGTTTCATCAATATATTTATTGGAGCGCTTGGCGAGATTGATAATATCATCGGTCGCATCGGCAATTTTAAATGCCGCAAAGTGCTCTTCCACTTTTTTGACTGTATCAAGCGCCAGGCTGCGCAGTTCTTCATCCACATCTTCCGGTGCGGTCGGTGCCATAATCTTACCGCCAAAATACTTTTTGCTCATCGCAACCGTACGGTTGACCAGATTGCCGAGAGTGTTGGCAAGGTCGGAATTGTAGCGCTCAATCATATTGGAGTAACTGATAGAACCGTCATTCGCGTGGGGCATTTCGCTGAGCAGGTAGTACCTGACCGCGTCCACGCCAAAGAGGTTCACCAATTCATCGGCATAAATCACATTGCCTTTGGATTTACTCATTTTATCTTCGCCAAACAGCAGCCACGGGTGACCGTAAACCTGCTTGGGCAGCGGCTCGCCGAGCGCCATTAACATAATCGGCCAGTAAATGGTGTGGAAGCGCACAATATCTTTGCCGATAATGTGAGCATCCGCCGGCCAATACTTTTTGTATTGTTCACTCGAACCGTCGGGGTCATAGCCGATAGCGGTGATGTAGTTGGAAAGCGCATCAATCCACACATAAATGACATGCTTGTCATCAAAGGTGACGGGAATACCCCATTTAAAAGAGGTTCTCGAAACGCATAAATCCTCTAAACCGGGTTTGATAAAGTTATTGAGCATTTCTTTTTTGCGCGCTTCGGGGTAAATGAAGCTGTCGTTTTCTTCCAAAAAAGCTTCCAACTGCTTTTGGTATTTGGAAAGCTTGAGAAAATATGCCTCCTCTTTGGCGGGTTTTACCTCTCTGCCGCAGTCGGGACACTTGCCGTCCACCAGCTGTGACTGTGTCCAAAAGCTCTCGCAGGGGGTGCAGTACAGACCTTCGTATTCGCTCTTATAGATATCACCTTGGTCGTAGAGCTTTTTGAAGATTTTTTGCACCACCTTTTCGTGGTCGGCATCGGTTGTGCGAATGAATTTATCGTAGGTGGTGTTAAGCAAATCGCAAATGGCGCGAATTTCGCCGGCGACTTTGTCAACATGCTCCTTGGGCGTAATACCCTCGGCAGCGGCGATTTCCTCGATTTTCTGCCCGTGCTCATCCGTTCCCGTTAAAAAGAAAACATCGAAGCCCTGCATTCGCTTGTACCTCGCAATCGCATCGGTCAAAACGATTTCATAACTGTTGCCGATGTGCGGCTTACGAGAGGTGTAAGCAATCGCAGTGGTAATGTAGTACTTGCCTTTGTTCATCATGTTTTCTCCTTTCAATATTTTTTTTGATTTCAAAATATTATTATACTTGATTTCTATATTTTATTCAATACTTATTTATTTTATATAATAACAGTTGTTTTTTTTTGTAATATATGTTAAAATAACTTTGATTTTGCTGCTTTTAAGCAAATATTAGGAGGTACAAATATGGGAACTTTATATCCGTTGCGTACATTCATCATTGTGATAGCGTTTTGGGTGGCGGAATGTATTGCATTTCCGATTTTTATTAAAGCGCAGTGGCCTAAGAAATGCCCGAAGAGCTTTGTGTGGAAAGTAATTGCGGCTTCCATTTTTGTCGGTTACGGCATTTTTGCTTATTGTAGTGCAAAAAATGCGTGGGGCAATAAGTTTCTTGAGGTATTTGCAAGAGATATGGTAATTGGTCTTGCGTTAGGCTGGCTGGGCGATGTGTTGCTGCACCTGACAGCGCTCTCCAAAAAAGAAAAGCCCTCCAAAGCATTTCAAGGCGGCTCCTTTGTGTCGGGGTTAGTTGCATTTTTGGTCGGTCACATTTTCTATGTGATTGCCTACCTCGAGGGCATCAAAGCGGTCGGTCACTGGAGCCGGTCGACTATCATTACCATTGTCATTGAAGTGGTGATTCTGCTTGCGGCATTTGTGGCTGTGGAGCTGTTTGTGGCAAAAATTAAGCTCGGTGTTGCAGCAGTTCCCGTAGCGTTATATGCTGCGACCATCAGCACGATGTTGGTCAGCGCCGTCACCTTAGCGATTTATGCAGCCAAGTATTCGGTTGTGATGAGTATTGTGCTCGCCTTGGGCGCTCTGCTCTTTGTCATTAGCGACAGCACCTTGGTATTCTGCATGTTCGGCAGCGAAAAGGCAAAGAATTCCTATAAGCTCAAGGTAGTTAACCTGACAACTTACTTCATCGGGCAAATGATGCTTGCAAGTGCTATTTTCCTTTGCGGCAGCATTAATTTGGCACCGGTAACACTATAATTATCATTAAGAAGGTATACATTTATGGCAAATCTCGATAAAAGCTATTCCCCCCAAGCGGTGGAAGATAAAAACTATCAATTCTGGCAGGAAAAAGGTTATTTTGAAGGGCAAATCAAACAAGGCGTGCCTTCCTATTCCATCGTCATGCCGCCCCCGAATATTACAGGGCAGCTGCACATGGGTCACGCGCTTGACAACACCTTTCAGGATATTTTAATCCGCTATAAAAGAATGCAGGGCTTCGGTACGCTGTGGGTACCGGGCACCGACCACGCTTCGATTGCGACGGAAGCAAAGATTGTTGCCGCCATGAAAGAGGAAGGACTAACCAAAGAGGATATCGGCAGAGAAAAGTTCTTGGAGCGCGCGTGGGATTGGCGCCGCCAATACGGCACAAGAATTGTCACGCAGCTTAAGAAAATGGGCTCTTCCTGCGATTGGAACCGAGAGCGATTTACGATGGATGAAGGCTGCTCGAAAGCCGTGCGCAAAGTCTTTGTGGATTTATATAAACAGGGGCTTATTTACCAAGGCGAGAGAATGATTAACTGGTGCCCGCATTGCTGCACTTCCATTTCGGATGCAGAGGTAGAGTACGAACAGCAAGACGGTTCATTTTGGCACCTGCGCTATCCGTTTGCCGATGGTTCGGGCTATGTGGAATTGGCAACCACCAGACCGGAAACGATGCTTGGCGATACCGCTGTGGCAGTGCATCCCGATGATGAACGATATAAGGATTTGGTCGGTAAAATGCTGATTTTACCGCTGGTCAATAAAGAAATTCCGCTCATTGCCGATGACTATGTGGATATGGAATTCGGTACAGGCGTGGTGAAAATCACACCTGCGCACGACCCCAATGACTATGAGGTCGGCTTGCGTCACAATTTGCCGGTCATTACCGTGACAACGGAAGACGGGCATATGAATGAATTTGCCGGCAAGTATGAGGGCTTGAGCCTTGCAGCCTGCCGCAAAGCGGTTGTGGAGGATTTGGATAAAGAGGGCTTTCTTGTCAAAGTGGAGCCGCACAGCCATAATGTCGGCACCTGTTACCGCTGTCACACGGCAGTGGAGCCGCGCGTTTCCAAGCAGTGGTTCGTAAAAATGGAACCGTTGGCAAAGCCGGCAATTGAAGCCGTGCGTAGCGGCGAGATTAAATTTGTGCCCGAGCGTTTTTCCAAAATTTATTATCACTGGATGGAAAATATCAAAGATTGGTGCATTTCCCGCCAGCTGTGGTGGGGGCATCAAATTCCCGCCTGGTATTGCCCGGACTGCGGTGAAGTCATTGTCGATTACGAGGACCCGACTGCCTGCCCGCACTGCGGCTGCAAGAATATCGAAAGAGACCCCGACACGCTCGATACTTGGTTTTCTTCCGCTTTGTGGCCGTTCTCAACACTCGGCTGGCCCGAGAAAACACCGGAGCTTGACTATTTCTTCCCGACCGATGTGCTGGTAACGGGTTATGATATTATTTTCTTCTGGGTGGCAAGAATGATATTCTCCTCCATTGCTTATACCGGTAAGGTTCCGTTCCATACTGTCTTTATTCACGGCATTGTGCGTGACGCACAGGGCAGGAAGATGAGTAAGAGCCTCGGCAACGGTATTGACCCGCTCAAGGTCATTGCCGACCACGGTGCCGATGCACTGCGCTTCACACTTGCCACCGGTAACAGCCCCGGCAATGATATGCGCTTTAGCGAAGAAAAAATCACCGCTTCTTCCAACTTTGCCAATAAGATTTGGAATGCGGCGCGCTTTATCAATATGAATTGCGAGGGGAAGGCGATTGATCACCGGCTTCCTGCCGACTTGGCACTGGAAGACAAGTGGATTCTCTCAAAATTCAACACGCTTGCTAAAGAAGTATCCGATAATTTGGATAAGTTTGAATTGGGTGTTGCGGTCAGCAAGCTCTATGACTTCATTTGGGATTACCTGTGTGACTGGTATATCGAGCTGGCAAAAATCAGGTTTAATGCCGATGAAAAGAGCGCGAAAACCGTGCGCGAGGTCATTATTCATGTGATGAGTGAAACAATGAAACTCCTGCACCCGTTTATGCCCTTTATTACCGAAGAAATTTGGCAAACCATGTCAGATGAGTGCGAGAGCATTATGATTTCCAAGTGGCCGCAATATCATGAAGCCTTGCATTTCCCTGAAGCGGAAGCGGAAATGGGCAGAATTATCAAAGCCATTCGTGCCATTCGCGCCAGAAGAAACGAAATGAATGTGCCGCCTTCCAAAAAAGCAAAGGTCTGCATTGCAACGGAGTATACCGATACCTTTAAAGCGGCTGTGCCGTTTATGCAGCGTCTGGCGAGCGCAAGTGAGGTCGAGGTTGCCGGAAGCTTTGATATGCCGAGCGCCGTGCAGATTGTAACGGATGATGCGACCATTTATATTCCGCTTGCCGAGCTCATTGACTTTGAACAGGAGAGGGCGCGCTTGGAAAAAGAAAAGGCGGCAGCCGAGAAGAAGCTCGCGCAAATTAACGGCAAGTTGGCAAACGAAGGCTTTTTGGCGAAAGCACCCGAAAAGGTGGTTGAAGGTGTCAAAGCCGATAAAAGGGTTACGGAAGAAAAAATTGCCAATATTATGAAGAGTTTAGAGAATTTAGGTTAATGAATTATCAACAGACACTCGCTAAAATTCATGCATTTGATAAATTTGGCACCCGTTTAGGATTGGAACGGGTGTCTGATTTATTAAGGCGCTTGGGCAACCCGCAAAGGGATTTAGCATTTGTCCACGTGGCGGGTACCAACGGAAAAGGCTCGGTGAGTAAGATGCTTGCCGAAATTTTCAGCGCGCAGGGAAAGAAAGTAGGGCTTTACACTTCGCCTTATGTTATTGACTTTCGCGAGCGTATGCAAATTGATGGAGAAATGATAGCCGAAGAAGCGCTTTGCGCCGTTGCCGAAAAAGTATTTAGAGAAGTGGAGCAGATGGAAGACACCCCGACCGAATTTGAGCTCATTACCGCCATGGCAATGCTATATTTTAAAGAAGCACAATGCGATTTGGTGGTCTTGGAAGTCGGCTTGGGCGGCATTTACGACGCGACAAATGTCATAGACACACCGCTTTTAAGTGTAATTACCTCCGTTTCCTTTGACCACACCGAGTATTTGGGTGATACGCTCGCTTCCATTGCAGAGAACAAGGCGGGAATCATCAAGCCCGGCGGAAAGACCGTTCTAGCCTACGGTCAGGCACCGGAAGTCATAGATGTCATCCGAAAAAAAGCTGAAAAAGAAAAAAACAGCTTATTGGTTTGCCGCAACAAAACGCGCTCCTATAATGGCAAAGCCTTTATGTATGAGGATAAACTGTATGAGCTTTCCATGCTTGGCTTTCACCAGCTGCAAAATGCCGTTACGGCAATTGAGAGCGCAAAAATGTTAGGCGCTTCGGATGCGGCTGTTTTTAAAGGGATTAAAGCTGCACGGCTGCCCGCGCGGATGGAATTGGTTTCAAGAAATCCCGCCGTGATTATTGACGGCGCGCATAATGCGGAGGCGATGGACTATCTGTGTAAAAATATACGGCACTTTTTCAGCGATAAAAAAATTGTTGCCATCACGGCGATGATGGCGGATAAAGAGTGGAAAGAAAGTTTGCTCAAATTAGAGAGCGTTACCGATGAAATTATTGCGGTCAAAGCATCCAACCCGCGCAGCCTGCCGCCGGAAGACATTGCCGCTTTTTTACATTGCGCTTATGAAGCGGATGCCAAAAAAGCGTTTCTGGGGGCGATGGATGCTGCAGATAATAATACGCTGATATTAGTGTGCGGTTCGCTGTATTTGGCGGGAGACCTGCGAAGTTTTATCCTGCAATCGACAACTTAAAACAAAATATTGGACAAGCTGACGGTATCATAAAACATGATACCGTTAATTTTTTTGCAAGGAGAAAGAAAATGCCTGTCAGAATAGAAGCCGATAAGAATTTAACCACCGCCTATTTATCGGGCGAGATTGACCACCACAGCTGTGTCTTCATTCGCGATGAGATTGATGCGACCATCAACCGGCTGGCACCGTTAGAGCTATGCTTGGATTTTATGCATGTCAGTTTTATGGACTCTTCGGGCATCGGTCTGGTGATGGGGCGTTATAAATTGATGCACTCACTTGGCGGCAGAGTGCGCGTGCGCGGGGTAAGCCCTTCCACGATGAAGGTGATGAAACTCGCGGGGCTGGATTTGCTCGCGAAAATTGATTGTAAAGGAGATATAAAATGAAAGCTGTCAACGAGATGAAATTAACCATTGAAAGCCGCTCTGTAAACGAGAGTTTTGCGCGTGTGGCAGTCAGCGCATTTGTGGCGGGGTTAGACCCCACGGTGGAAGAACTCAGTGATATTAAAACGGCTGTCAGCGAAGCGGTGACTAATTGCATTGTGCACGCCTATGAAAACACAATGGGAAGAATATACATATGGGTGGGGATATTTGAAGACAGTACGGTCAAAATTCGCATTCGTGACCGCGGTTGCGGGATTGCGGATATTGAGGAGGCGATGACACCGCTTTTTACCTCTCAGCCGCAGGAACGCGCCGGTTTGGGCTTTGCGGTCATGCAGTCCTTTTGTGATAAAATCAGTGTGCGTTCCACAGCCGGTAAAGGCACTACCGTTACACTTATTAAAAAGATAGAGAGCAGGCAGCGGTGTTAGCCGCCAAATTGCGAGAAGAAAAGATAAGAGAAAATATAAATTTGGTGCACGCGCTTGCCGCCAGATTTAAAGGCAGGGGCATTGAATACGATGACCTCTTTCAAGCGGGCTGTATCGGGCTTATTAAGAGTGTTGACGGCTTTGATGAGAGCAAAGGCTTTGCGTTTTCCACCTATGCCGTGCCGGTGATTTTGGGGGAAATCAAAGGACTTTTTCGCAGCGGCGGTGCCATCAAACTCAGTCGCAGTATGAAAGAAAAAGGGATGCGTGCTCTTGCCGAAAAAGAAGCGTTTGCAGTGCGCTGCGGCAGGGAACCGAGCGTCGGCGAATTAGCGGGGATTTTGGGGATGAGCGTAGAGGAAACGGCACAGGTGCTTGCCTGCAATTTGCCTGTTAAAAGCCTGACTGTGGAGACCGGGGAAGAGCTGGATGTCAGTGTCGAGTCACACGAAGCGCGTATTGATGAGAGCCTTGCGCTTTCCCAAGCGATACAGGCACTTGAAGAAGAGGAACGAACTTTAATTACCCTGCGCTATTTTCACGAATACACCCAGTCCAAAACCGCACAGTGTATGGGTATTACACAGGTACAGGTATCGCGCAAGGAAAAGAAAATACTGCAAAAACTGCGTCTGCTGTTGAACGATTTTTGAAATACCCGTGAAGAATGTGACAGGAAACTGAAGAATCCTGAATATTAACTGAAAAAACGCGAAAACCTATTGCAATGCGATAAAATTTCACTATACTGGTGATAAGATGTTTTTGGCTGAAAGGAGGATATTTACATGAAAAAGAACCATTCCATCAAAAAAACAGTTGCTATAGTCATTTCACTGCTATTGCTCACATCCACTGTCGTTTATGCTTTTGCACAGCCGGGAGGACCCGGCGGACCGGGAGGAGGTCCCGGCGGTGAAGGTGGTCCCGGCGGCGGTTCTTCAGGTAGTCCGACGTATGCGGGTGCTACGACGATTGCTTCCTCCATCTCCGAATCCGGCAAGAAATATAATTCTTCTACCGGTTCCGAAAATGCGCTGTTAGCGCAAAGCGGCAATTCAACCCTTAAAAAAATCACGGTTAATAAAACAGGCGATGCAGATGGGGAGGATTCGGATTTCTACGGCACCAATGCCGGTGTGTTAGCCTATGAAGATGCCACACTTAACATCAGCGGTGCTCAAATAACGACAGCGGCGGCACACGCCAATGCGGTCTTTGCATATGGCAGCGGCACTATCAATCTTGCAGATTCCACAATTAAAACGACCGGTAATAATTCCGGTGCTGTCATGGTGACAGGCGGCGGCACACTGAGCGCGAAAAATGTTACCGCCGAAACGGATGGAAATTCTTCCGCACCGATTCGTTCCGACAGGGGTGGCGGCATTTTAACGGTCACCGGTGGCAGTTACACCTCCAACGGGAAGGGATCACCGGCAATTTATTCTACAGCCGATATTACGGTTGACGGTGCAAAACTGACTTCCACTTCTTCGGAAGGAGTTGTCATTGAAGGTAAAAACTCTGTTACACTCAAAAAAACAACGCTCACCGACACCAATAACAGCCTTAACGGTAATTCCGAAACTTACAAAAACATCTTTATTTACCAGTCTATGTCAGGTGATGCGGATGAAGGTGCGGGCAGTTTTAGCGCAACGGACTCGACCATCACTACCAATAAGGGTGACAGTTTCTTTGTAACGAACACCACAGCGCTGATTTCACTGGTGAACAATACGATTGTCAACAACGATAAAACCGGCGCTTTCTTGCGCGTGCAAAGCGGGAAGTGGGGCAATGAAGGTTCCAACGGAGGCGATGTAACCCTTCAAGCACAGCAACAGGAAATAAATGGCGATATTATTGCCGATTCCATATCAAGCGTAACCATGCAGTTGAGCAAAAACAGCACCTTTACCGGTACGATAAACGGTGATAAGAGCGCGAAAAATGTCTCTTTAAGTTTAGACAGTTCGAGTGTTATAACCTTGACAGGGGACAGTTATCTCTCAAGTTTGGAAAATGAGAGCAGCGATAATGCCAATATTAATTTAAACGGTCATACGCTTTATGTGAACGGAAAGGCGATTACCGAAACAGCGTATCAAGAGCAGGCAACCCGGCAGACAACGACTGCTACGCAGGCGCAGGATACCGCGCATGAAAAAAACAGCACCCTTACTTATATTATCATCGCTGTATTGGCGATTGTTGCCGTGACAGGTGCAGTTGTTTTCGTGGTACTCAAATCCAAAAAAACGAAGAAGCAACCACAGACAACGCAATCACAAGAGCAGGCGCCGACTACTGCAGATAATTCAAAAGATTAAGACCGGTATAATACATCCCCTTTTTGGAATTTGCCAAAAAGGGGATAATTGATTCGCAATTGACTATTGAAAATTCCCTTATAGTATTGTATAATTTTAAAATATTATAGTTTTTAGGGGATTTACAATGGAGAAAAAACGAAACTCATTCGGCGGCTCTATAGGCTTTGTGCTGGCAGCTGCCGGCAGTGCTGTCGGTCTTGGCAATATTTGGCGTTTTCCTTACCTGGCAGCAAGAAACGGCGGCGGTCTGTTTATTGTTATTTACATTATTTTAGCGTTGACATTCGGTTACACCTTGCTTTCGAGTGAAGTGGCAATCGGCAGGAAAACAAGGCAGAGTCCGTTGACCGCGTATTCCCATCTCGGCAAAAAAGGCTTCGGCTTTTTGGGCGTGCTTTCCTGCATTGTGCCGATGTTAATTTTGCCGTATTATTCGGCAATCGGCGGATGGCTGCTCAAATACTTCGGTATGTTTGTCAGCGGTAAGGGTATGGAAACGGCAAACGACACATTTTTTACCGGGTTTATTACCGGCACATGGCAGCCGATTGTGTTCCATGTGGTTTTCTTCGCCGTGACGGCAGTGGTGGTTATTCGCGGTGTCAATAAAGGGATTGAATCGCTCTCAAAAGTGCTCATGCCGATTTTGCTGATTATGGTTATCGGTATTGCAATTTTTTCCGTTACAATTCGCCATAAAGATATGGAAGGCAACATCAGAACCGGATTGCAAGGCTTGAAAATCCTGTTTATTCCGAATTTTGAGGGGTTGACCGTCAAACAGTTCTTTACTACCGTAATGGATGCAATGGGGCAGCTGTTCTTCAGTATTAGCGTGGCAATGGGCATTATGGTTGCCTACGGCTCTTATGTGCCGGATGATGACAATTTGGACAAATCGGTCAGAAGAATTGAACTGTTTGATACGGTTGTCGCGCTGCTTGCCGGCGTGATGGTAATTCCGGCAGTATACGTCTTTATGGGAAAAGCCGGCTTGGAAGCCTCAGGTCCCAGCCTGCTGTTTGTTTCATTGCCGAAGGTCTTTTCTCAAATGGGCTATGCCGGTCATGTGGTCGGTGCTATCTTCTTTGCTATGGTGATATTTGCCGCACTGACCAGTTCTATTTCAATATTAGAAGCAGTGGTTTCTTCCTTTATGGATGCCTTCGGCTGGTCAAGAAAAAAAGCGGTCATTGTGGAAAGCCTTATTGCGCTTGTCGGCGGCATAATTGTGTGCCTTGGTTACAATGTGTTTTACTTTGAACTTAAGCTGCCCACAGGCTCCACGGGGCAGATTTTGGACATTCTCGATTATATTTCCAACTCCGCGCTGATGCCGATTGTGGCAATCGCCACCTGTATTATGGTCGGCTGGTTTACGGGACCGAAGCTTGTTATTGATGAAGTTGAAAAAACAGGCGCCAAGATGAGCAGAAAGCATATGTTTATTGTAGTGGTCAAGTTCTTAGCCCCTGTGCTGTTGTTTGTGCTGTTCTTAAAGAGTATCGGCGTTTTGACAGTTATATAAAAAGCCATAATAAATATCCACCCGCGTAGCGGGTGGATATTTATTATTTTTCACTAATGAGTAATTTCAGCGGTATATCGTGTGCTTCGTGCGGGAGGGAAGCGGGCGAGATTTGTTCGCTAAAACAAATGCCGACGGTGAAGCCGGTGTAGTCCCGTAAATAGCGGTCATAGTAGCCGCCGCCGAAGCCGAGTCGGTAGAGTCTGTCATCCGCCGCCAGGAGCGGCACAATCATGATATCAATACATCCTTTTTCTATTAAGATATCGGAGCAGGGCTCGAGAATACCGAAGGCGCCGGCGGAATAGGTACAGTCGGGTGTGATTTGGTAAAACTGCATTTCTTTTCCGCTGAGCTTGGGCAGGCAGACAGTTTTTCCTGCTTGAAGCGCTGCACGAATCAGCGGTACGGTATCGACTTCGTCAGGCAGAGGAGCATATAGCGCCACTACAGACGCTGTGCGCCAGACAGACAGATTTTTCACCTTCTCGCAGATACTTTCACTCTTTTGCGCTTTGTGAGCTGTTTCGCGCCGTACGGCTTTGTATTGTTTTCTTAATTGTTCTTTATTCATAAGGTTATTATATTATTAATAATAAATAATTGCAAGGTGACAAAGTCAATTGTCCGTTGCCAACAGAAAAGGAACGAAGTGATACCACTTCGTTCCTTTTTAAAAACCATTATTATTTCGCTGCTTTTTTAGCGGCTTTCGCTGCTTTCTTGGCAAGCTTTGCTGCTGCTTTCGCTTCCTTGGCGGCTGCCTTTGCGGCTTTTTTAGCGGCTTTGGCTGCGGCTTTATCGGCTTTAATAGCAGCTTTGCGCTCTGCCTTGGGCATTGCCTTGAGTTCTGCCTTGCGCGCCTTCTTAGCGGCTTTTTGTTCTTTCTTCCACTCTTTAATACGCGCTTTGTTTTGCTTCTTGGCAGCTTTTCTTTCGCTCTTGGGCAGTGCTTTGATTTCTTCTTTTGTCAATACGCCTTCAATCGGCGGCAAGCCGCCCTTCTTTTTAACGATTAAGATAACAAGCAGTGCGGCAATGGCAATAATCAGCGCCCAGCCCAATGCAGTAA
>SVOD01000144.1 GCA_015066575.1 Oscillospiraceae bacterium | reverse complement strand
GGGTATAGCTCAGTTGGTAGAGCAGCGGTCTCCAAAACCGCGTGCCGAGGGTTCAAGTCCTTCTGCCCCTGCCAAAAAGAAAAAAGCACCATTTCTGTGGTGCTTTTTGCTTTTGATTAGGTGCAGAAAATGACTTGAGTCCGAGGCACGAAGCGTGCCGGGCATCGTCGCCGAAGCGCTGCCGGTGGCAGATGAAGCGAGGCGAGGATGGCGCAGCGGTCAAAATTTGCCGGCGCTCCAAGCCGAAGCAAATTTTGGGAACCGCAAGAGGGCAGTTGTGCTGTCCTTCTGCCCCTGCCAAGAAAAACCGCCGTTTTCGGCGGTTTTTCAATTAAATCCACCTGACGGTGGATGAAATCCTCGCAAAACTCGGATGAAATCGCAAGCGATGAAATCCGCTAAAGCGGATGGTGGATTTGATTTCATCTAAAATGCCTGCATTTTAGATTTCATCGGGCTTTGCCCGATTTCATCTTTTGCATCGCAAAAGATTTCATTCTTTGTGGTGCTATTGTTTTTGATAAGGGGGGAAAGTCCTTGAACCCGAGGCACGAAGCGTGCCGGGTCGAGGAGCCGACCGCTGCCGGTGGCATAAAAATAACCCCTGTGCGGCAGGCACAGGGGAATAAAACTACTTAAAAATCATCATCAAAGCCGAGGTCGCTCAAATCCTCTAAATCATCGCTGTAGCGGTCATCGTCTTCATCATATTCATCTACATAGTCTTCATACGCTTCGCGGAATTGGTTATATTCCTCGTATTCGTATGATTCATCGTCATCATCATACTCATCATCATAATCATCGTCGTAATCATAATCATCGTCGTCATCCTCATCTGCCGGTGCGGCAGCGGCGGAGCAGGCGAAAAAGAAAAGGGGATTGGGCGAACAGGGTTCGTCCCAAGGGTTCAAGGTGTTTTCCATAGTAACATCTCCTTTCGTTTTCTGTTTTCACTATAGCACACTCCGGGCGCATTGTAAACATCTATATGATATTTTACACCGTTTACTTTCATTTTTGACAAATTATCGTAAAATATGCTATAATAATAAAAATACTCTGCGGGAGGGAATAAAGCAGTTGAAACAGTATGAGCGACCGATAGTAGAATATGTGAAGTTTTCGGCGCGCGATGTCGTGTGCGCTTCGGCTTTGCATACACCTTCCGAAACGACTACCAAAGATCCGTATCAAACTCCGCGTATCGGAATTTAGCAGATTGCAAAGAGAATATACCCGCACTGCCTTTGCAGTGCGGGCTTTTTTGCACCATATCGACTGTGGAATTTTTCAACGAACTCGCTGCGCTGTTTAAGTGCTTTTTGCAATTGCTTGCAAAACAGGCGATAGAAACCTGTTTGGGAATTGGTTTTCGTTGGGCTTGTCGTATTGTGAGGCATTTTAACGCAGTATTAACAGAAAACAGGCGATAGAAACCTGTTTGGGAATTGGTTTTCGTTGGGCTATAGAATAAGAGCGCTACCCGAAGGTAACGCTCTTTTCTTTTGAATCGTACAAATTAGATACCCGGAATGATTTCAGTATCCCAATCGCTTGTGGAATCTGAAGTGGAGGTTTCTGAAGAACCTAATACTTCCAGGACAGAAAATTTGATGAGCTCAATTGCCGGCTGCTCATACTTTTTCATTGCGCAATTCCTCCTTTAGAAAATCGAATACTAGAATTCAATAGTATTTTAGCACAAGCTTTGTCAATATGCAAGTATTTTTTTAAAAAAATTTCTAATGTTATGAAAAAAGCACAAAAAAGGCAGGCTTTCATTACTTTTTTTGCTGCATTTATTGACAAATCTATAAAATATTGGTAACTTATTATTATAAATAAGGATTTGCGCGCTCGGAGAGCGCGACAAATTCTTATTTGTCAAGGGAAAGGAGAAAAATATGACTATTGTTTCGTATATCTTTTTGGCGCTGTTTGTTGCGGCAAGCGGCGTGCATTTGTACCATTCGTGGATCGATGAGGGCAAAAAGAGAGCCGTCACCAAGCCGATGCTCTTAATCTTTTTGCTCGCTTATTACATTTTTGCCGCGCTTGCAGCCGGTGAAAAGCTCAATACCGTGCTCATTGTGGCGATTGCCACCAGCTGGCTGGGCGATGTGCTGCTCATTCCCAAGGGGAACGGCTGGTTTACCGCCGGCGGTATTTCCTTCTTAATCAGCCATATCACCTTTATTTTGGTGTATGTGCCGCATATCGATTTCTCGGCAGTCAAGTGGTATTTTGTGGCGCCGCTGGCAATTGTGTATTTGGCGATAGCGCTCAAAATTATTCTGGCGGTCAAGAAAAATACCCCCAAAATCATGGTCGTGCCGATGTACCTGTATTTAATTGCCAACAGCACGATGAATATTTTCGCTTTCATGCAGCTTTTAAGCAATATGAATGCGGCGGCGCTGATTGCGTATGCCGGCGCCATTCTCTTCTTTACTTCCGATTGCACACTGTTTTTGGTGCGCTACCACGAGAAGAAAGATATTATCTTTAAGCGCCATTTCACCGTGATGCTCACTTACCTGCTGGGTGAGGCGCTGATTACCGTTGGTATGTTAATGCTTGATAAATAATTATTTAGATAGGAGAGAGAATTATGAAGTACATTTTTATTGTCAACCCGCATGCGGGAACAGAAGATAACGAGGCAAATATCCGCGCTCAGTTAGAGGCTTTGCCGCAAAAAGAAGATTGCGAGATTTATTTAACCAAGGCGGTCGGTGATGCAACCGATTATGTCAAGAACTATTTGGCTGAGAATCCCGGCGAGAAAGTGCGCTTTATTGCCTGCGGCGGCGACGGCACGGTCAATGAAGTTTTCAACGGCGCGGTCGGTCATGATAACGCCTGCGTTACCTGCTACCCCTGCGGCAGCGGTAATGACTTTGTAAAGGTATTCGGCGGCGCCGAAAAATTTATGGATGTGGAAGCGATTTTGACCGCCGAAGAAAAGAAAATCGACTTGCTCAAGGTCGGCGACAGATATGCCAACAATGTGGTCAACTTCGGTTTTGATACCACCGTTGCCATTACCATCAATAAGCAGAGAGATAAGACCGGTCACGGCGGCAAGAGCGCCTACACCAAGGGCATTGTTACCGCGCTGTTGACCGCTATGAAGAATAAGTGCAAGGTCAGAGCCGATGGTAAAGTGCTCAATCCCGACGGCAGATGCCTGCTTTGCACGGTTGCCAACGGGCAGTATGTGGGCGGCTCCTTCAAGTGCGCCCCCAGAGCGAAGGTGGATGACGGCTGGATTGAGGTCTGTATGATTAAGCCCATTTCCAGGTTGCGTTTTGTGAAGATTTTGGGCACTTACACCGAAGGTAAGCATTTGGATGACCCGGCAATGCAGGATATTGTTGTTTACCGCCAAGCCAAGAAGGTGGAAGTGGTCGCACCCGAAGGCTTTGCCTATTCGCTTGACGGTGAAGTGATTTTTGAAAACAAATTTACAGTCGAAATGGCAGAGGGTGCGGTGAATTTCGCGTACCCCGAATAAGGCTGAAAAGGAAGCAACAATCATGAAATGTGATGTATTGGTTATCGGCGCCTGCACAGCAGGCGTCTACTTCGCAAAAAGAATGGCAGAGCAGGGCTACCGCGTGATGGTGGCAGATAAGTGCGGCAAAGAGGAACTCGGCAAGCGCCTGAGCATTTTTCATATGGACGCTGCGGAACTTAAGCGCTACGGCGCGCCCGTGCCGGAGCAGGGGAAAGACTTTGTGCATTCCTTTAAGTTTTCCGCTTCTCGCTCGGCGTTGGGCAGGTGGGAGAAGTACCACGAGCATACCGTCTATGTGATGAACCTGCCGGCATATATTCAGCGATTGGTGCGCTGGGCAAGGGAATACGGTGCGTCATTTGCGTATAAAACCGAGTTTCGGGATTTGATTATCGAAGAGGGCAGAGTGGTCGGCGCCAAGCTGTTTCACGGCGGCAAGGAACTGACTGTGGAAGCAGGCGTGGTAGTGGATTGCACCGGTATTGCGGCGGCGGCGCGCACCAAGCTGCCCGCCGGCTGTGTTTGCGAAAACTTTGCCTTGGAGCAGAGCGATAAATTTTATGTTACCGTTAACTATATCTCTTTCTTAAAGCCCGAAAAAGTACACATTCGCCACACCATTTCCTGGCCTTATTATAAGGTGTGGATTGCCCCGCGCGAGAAAGAGCAGGGTGCCATTTTAGGCGTGGGCGCCAATATGTCTTATGCCTACGGCGAAAGGTGCCTGCAAAAGTTTTTGGAAAACATCTCTATTCCGGAGTTTAAAGTCGATAAAGTGGAGCGTGGCGCCGTACCTTATCATCGTCCGCCGTACTCTTTTGTGGCAGACGGATTTTTTGCCTTGGGTGACAGCGCCTGCTTAACCAAGCCCAATAACGGCGAGGGAATTACCGCCGCCTGGTTTTTGGCGGATATTGCCGCCGAAGAAATCGGCGAGGCTTTGCGCAACGCTTTGGTGCCGACTGCCGAAGATATGTGGGGTGTGAATGTGCGCTACCAGCGCTCGCAGGGTGCGCAGTTTGCCGAACTGCTGGCGACCATGACCGGCGCGGTGGATTGTTCGCCCGAAGAAAACAATTATGAATTTCGGCACAACCTGATTTTCAAGAGCAATTTGCGCAATCAACAGGTGGATAAAGAGCAGGAGAAAAAGGATTTAATCAAGGGGCTGCTCAAAGGTGTACTCCAAGGTAAAATGCGCCTTGTAACCATTAAAAAACTTCTGCACTACAGTACAATCGCTTCTAAAATCAAGCACCACTATTTGGATTTCCCTGTGGATATTCACGATTACCCCGCGTGGAAAGAAACGGCGGACGCCCTGTGGGCAACAGCCGGCTCCATGGCAGATGTGGTGTATGATGAAAAGTATTATTTGAACGACTGCAACAAATAAGGATTTGCGGAGCCCCTTGCGGGCTCCCAAATCCTTATTTGAGTGAATAGTGAATAATGAATAGTGAAT
>SVOD01000143.1 GCA_015066575.1 Oscillospiraceae bacterium | reverse complement strand
GATGCCGCCTTCGTCGAATCGCACAGCGCTTGTGAGGGTGCCTACTTTGTGCGCGGTGAGGGCGATATCAATGCGGTGAAAGCCGCGATGGGCGAGGTCACCTTCTTAAGCCTGCAGGGCGCGCCGCTCAATGAGGTCGCCTTTATCACGCCGACACAAACCGAAAGCGTGTTAGACCAAAAACTTGCGGGCATTCCCGATTTTCATATCAGCGCGAAAATTAGAGTATTAGTATAAAAGGATGGGCTCGTGCCCATCCTTTTTACTAATACAGTGTTCGGTTTTCTGCGAGTTCGTTATAACGAACTCGCTTTTCTTAATTCTTCTCTTCTTTTTTCTCTTCCTGTTTTTCTTCTTGTTCTTCTTGTTCTTCCTCGGTGGTTTCCTCTTCGGTGGTGGTCGTTGTGGTCGTCGGCGCCGTGGTCGGAATGACCACTACCTCGGTGTCCTCTTCTTCGGTGGTTTCCTCCTTCACCCACGGGTTCGGGTCACCGCCGACAAGAAACGCGTCTAACTCTGTAAAGTCAGTCAGCCTTACCACCGTGCGGTTTGAGAGCATATCGCCCTGCTCGGTCACAGAGTGCAGGTAGCACCAATAATCGGTAGTATCCTCACTATCAAAGCGCATATCCCACCCCGGCAATTGATAGCTGATGCGTTTAAATGCCTTGTTAAAATAAGCAGTCAGCTCCTTGCCGTTCTTGCAGCGCACGGCGGTGTTGCCGAGCGTAAAGCCGTATTCCGCCATAGCATCCTTATACCGTTGCGAGAGTTTGCCGGCATCCTTTTCAAACAAAGCGTTTATGCGCAGGTACAGCGGCTCATAGGTACCGTCCAGGCGGCGCTGCATATAAATAAAGTCGTTTTTGTTCCAGGAAAAGCTCACAAAGCGCTCCCCTTCAAACATCTTGCCGCTCTCGTAGTAATGGAAGGCGCAAACCTGAACATCCTTGCCGGCTGCCTCGGCATAGAGATAGCGCGCCTTACCGGTATCGATTTCCTTGAGATACATATTGAAATTGCCCAACGCATAGTCACCGCCTCGGTTGTAGGCGCTGTACTCTATCAGGGTGTAATCTTCCAGCATAGGGGTGACTTTTTTGTCGGCAAAGCGGTATAAAAACAGCCGATAGCGGTAGGTGTAATAATTGCGGTTGTCGTGCGTCGCACTGCAAACCACCGCGGCAAGTTCCTCTGCCCCGTCTCCGTCTATATCCAGCACGCGGTAACTGAGCAGACCGTTGAGCTGCTCGGCGCCGACATCGCCGCCCTCATTATAAGCGACCGTGCGTTCCAAAGAGGCTTTGCCGTATTGCTTGATAAGAATTTTATTTAAATAATCTCTGTATGCCTTATACGCTTCGGCAGGCTTGTAGTTTTTATCAATCGTCAGCTCCGTATTCACACCGGCGCCGGTCACGGTACTTTGCTCCCTGCGCGTAACTATCTGCTTGGTGATAAAATAGGTGCTGATGGCTCCTGCCAGAATGATGGCGGAAAACACAAAGGCAATCACCGCGGTTCTGCGGTTTTTTTCGCGCTCTTTTTGCTCTAATTGCAGTTGCTCATCACTCAGCTCAATTTCTTCACTTTGCAGTTTTTCGGCAATGGTTTTGGGTTTTTCCGCTTCCTGCTCCGGCGGAGGTGTGTAGTCATCAAAGCCCGCAAAATCGCGCTTTTTGACCATCTCTTCAAAGCTCTTTAAATCGCCGCCTTTTTCCGCGCCGCCTTTGGTGCGCCGCAAGCGCAGCGGTAATTTCGGCTTGCTCTTTGCCGCCGCCTGTGCCGACTGCGCAACAATGCCGCCCAGCGACTGCTCAAAGCCGCTCAACGTGGCGGGTAATTCCAACTGCGCCACATCGACGAAAGCGCTTTGTGTGGCGGCAATGCTTTGTATTTTAACCGTGCTGCCGCTCGCAAAAGTGCAGGCGGAAGAAGCCCTTTTGTTTAACAAAAGGAAAAACTCATCATAACTACCGGCATCCGCAAAAGCGCTCACATAGATTTCCTGAATAATCTGCGCCGCTTTTTGCTCATCTGCCACCGCTGCGCTGACAGCCGCATACGCGCTGCTCACGGAGCTTGCGTACAGCCCTTTGACCGAGGCCTGATTGCCCTGTTTTGCCGATACAAAAATATCTTCCATAGCCTGCCTTTAATTCATTTCGATTAATTATTGTAACATTACTATTATAACAGAAAAAATAAATTAGTAAATATTTTATTCTGTTAATGCTCTTGTGAGAGTTTCAATCAATACCACCCGTCAAACGTGTGGTTTGCTCAGGGGCTATAAGCCCCGCTACTAACCCGCGTCTCAAGGCGCGGGCTTTCACTTTGTTTGGTCCTTATTGTTTTTGCCACCTTGGTGTGCCTCTAAAGAGGCTCGTTTTTGTGCCAATTTTATCCGACTTTTCGTGTCATCCCGAACGCAGCAAGTCGAGGGTTCTTTCTGTCGCCTGTTTAAGATACTTCGACAGGCTCAGTATGACAAACAGGCTTGCCATTCCAAGCGCCCCCCTGTCATTCTGAACGCAGTGAAGAATCTTTAAAAGGCAAGTTCGCAAAAGCGAACTCGCTGTTCTAATGCGCGCCCCGCGCGCCACCACAATTCTACATTCTAATTTCTAAATTCTACATTCTAATGCGCGCCCCGCGCGCCACCATTAATTCCGAATTCCGCATTCCGAATTCCGCATTTGAGTGCCCACCCTCAAAGCGTTTACGATGTATAACATTAAAAACCGCATTGCCATGCAATGCGGTTTCAAACTTATTTTGCCTTCATAACAACTTTCACCTTTTCGGCAGGCTTGGGAAATGCCTCTTTATAAAACGCCGTAAAAAGAAACGCTACATAGTAGAAAATCAGCGCCAGCGCATACAGCAGCGCGCTCAATACGCTCGAGAGCAGCATCGCAATGTGCTCTAAAAAGTAAGAGAAATTCTTAAACAGCGGCACCAGGAAGGTGGAAGCAAAAATGCACGCGAGCAAAAAACCGCAGCAGGAAATGACAATGATAAGCCCTTTTTTGCGATTGCCCTTCTTTTCCAAAATCGCGGCAACCAAACACAATACACCAATAAGTGCCAAGATGGCAATCATCATATATACAAGCACACCTGTATTGCTAAAGCCTTCCTTGTACTGCACATAGACAAGCCTGCCTGCTAAGATAAACGCGCTGAGCATTTGTAACACATAGCTCCAGCTCAGCAGCTTGCGGTAGCCGGGGTTGCGGCTCAAATACACACCCGCACAAATAATAAAGAGCACCGCCGGGAACGCAAAGGCAATCACCTTGCCGCTCTCGGCAACAACAATGTGCAGCAAATTCGCGCGCTGGGAAAGGATACGGTATACAATCGTGACAACTGCTTTAGAGGCAAACAAAATTAAACTGACACCGAAAAAGACAATCGATAATATCGGCATCGCTTTGCCGCTACGTTCTTTTTTACTCATCATTAGCACTCCCTTTTTATTCAAGTCTATAACCACTCTACCACAATTTTCCTGTTTTGACAAGTCAAAAACAAACTGTCGCCTATGCCATAAAAATAGAGCGTAGCGGAACAAGCGCGAATGTGTCGCCATTTAATTCCGTATTCCGCACTCCGCATTCCGCATTAAAAAAGCGATTTTTACTATTATCCCCTTGTTTTTTCGCCTCATGCCAATGTGCTGATATTACAATGTATCTTCACCCGCAAGAGCGCACATACTAACCATATATCCGGCTGTTACGGCGTTTGTTTACAGTGCCGACTATCCTTTTGCGAGGAGATGATTTACCGTGTTTTTTGCGATGCGACAACCCAAAGAAATTGCCAAAACCGCCCTGTGCATTCTTATGGGCAACGCGCTGCTGGCGTTTGCCGTTGCGGCATTCATCCTGCCCCATTCTCTGGTCATGGGCGGCACCACCGGCATAGCGCTGGTGCTCGGGCGCTTCCTGCCGGTCAATACGGCGCTGATTGTGCTCGTGCTCAATACGGTGTTGCTGGTGCTCGGCTTACTCATTCTCGGCAAAAAACTCTTTTTGACCTCGATTGCAAGCACCTTTTTGTACCCCGCGTTTCTCGCGCTGTTTCAAACTCTGCCCGCCATTGCCCACCTGACTGCCAACCGCCTGCTCGCCGCCCTGTTCGGCGGCGGGCTGATGGGGCTGGCAATGGGCTTGGTGATGCGCGTGGGCTCCTCCACCGGCGGCACCGATATTTCCAACCTCATCTTTGCCAAACTCACCCACCGCCGCGTTGCCTTTTTTGTGTGGTTAAGCGACTTGGCGATTGTCGCCGCGCAGGCATTTGTGAGCGATGCCGAGAGCATTTTAATCGGCATTGTGGTGCTTGTGCTTGAATCCATTGTGCTCGATTATGTCACTGTTTTCGGGCAGGCGCAAATCGGGCTTTATATCATTTCCGAGCGCGCCGAAGCGATAAAAGAATATTTCTTGGGCGAACTGCAGGCAGGTGTCACGATGCAACCCATCCAAACCGGCTTGCGGGGCAAGGAACAAAAGGCAGTGCTGTGCATTATCCCGCCGCGCAAGCTCTATGCCGCCAATGAAATGATTAACCGCATTGACCCCGCCGCATTTATCACCATCACCAAAATTAAAGAAGTGCGCGGCAAGGGCTTCACCCTTTCGCGCTAAAAAAGCGCTATGCGCTTTTTTTATGAAATAAATCCCTCCGGCATTTATTTCACTTCATGTTGCAGCGAAGCCTGCAACACTTCATACCGCCACAGGCGGTACTTCATATCTGCCTTTGGCAGATACTTCATTTTTCAGAAAAGTAGAGGTTCGATTCCCTCTGCCAGACCAAAAAAACACACTCGCAAGGGGCACCCGTTATAAAGAAGGCGGCTGAGTAAAAACTCAGCCGCTCTGTTTTTTATCTCAACAAATCAGAATTTAGCGATTAGAGCTTCATGAAAGACTTGATTTCTTGTTCCAAGAGACGAAATACGTTTGCAACCAGATAGCC
>SVOD01000027.1 GCA_015066575.1 Oscillospiraceae bacterium | reverse complement strand
CTTTGGTAATATAGTGGCCGCCCTTTTTGGTTTCCACCACATAGTCCGCCATATCGCCGACTGCCACGCACCACCCCTCGGGGTCATCGGCACAGCCTTCGTCATAGGTCATTCTCGAATAGCGACAAGAGCAGGGAGAAGCGGCATACTTGCCATCGTATTTATCTAACCAATAAGAGATTTTTTCAACATTGATAGCCTCGTTTTCCATACCGATTGCTTTCTCGACCGGGATAACGTGCATACCGATACCGCCACCGCCGGGAGGCACCATCGGGGTAACCTTTTCGAGCGGGTTACGGGTCATGCGCTCAAAGAAGCGACCAAGCTCGGGGTGCTTTTCGAGCAACTCCTTATTCATATTGGAAAATTCGCCGGAGCCCGGCACGAACATCGGCAGTACCCACTGCTTTTCGTGCTGCTCGTTTTCATAGTTCCACTCGATTAAACCGTTTTCGCTCATCTGCGCCAACAGGTTTTCCAGATATTCATCGCTAAAGCCCATGTTTTTGGTCAGTTTCTTCATATCTGCCCATGTGCGCGGCACGCGCTTCTTCATTCTGATAGCGACCTCTGCCATTTCATCGGTCGGGCAAATCGTGGCAACCGCCCAATATTCCGGGTCTTGCTTGGTAATTTTTTTGATACCGAGCACAATCGGAATTCTGTCGGTAATCATTCTGCCAAGCTTTACAATTTTTTCCCTCATCGGATCATCGTTATAGGTCCATTCGGGAGCGTAGTCAAGCATTTTATCAGACACGGTGTATCCTCCTCATTTAAGTGATTCGTATAAATCTTTATTCAAAGAATGATAATAATTCGAGCAAGGAGCCTTGCCGCAATGATGTATCATTCCTTATTCACTAATTTCTTTTCCAGTTGTTGATTTCGGTTCGCAGCCAATCCGCCCACACATCAATACCCTCGCCGGTTTTGGCACAAACGGGAATAATGGTTGCATTGGGATTGCGCATATGGATATATTCTTTGCACTTTTCCAAATCAAAGTCAAAGTAGGGCAGCACATCGATTTTATTGATGAGCACCACATCGCACACCGAGAACATCAGCGGGTATTTGAGCGGCTTATCTTCCCCTTCGGGAACGGATAATATCATCGCATTTTTGCTTGCACCCGTGTCAAATTCGGCAGGGCAGACAAGATTGCCGACATTCTCTAAAATTGCCAGCTCCACATCATCGGTGCCGAGGCCCTCAAGCCCCTGTCGGGTCATGCCGGCATCTAAGTGGCACATACCGCCGGTGTGCAGTTGAATGGCTTTGGCGCCGGTTTCGGCAATGCGCTTGGCATCGACATCCGAATCAATATCCGCTTCCATTACGCCAATTTTAAACTCATCTTTAAGCGCCGCAATGGTTGCGCGCAGGGTCGTTGTTTTACCCGCGCCCGGAGATGACATAAGGTTTAGTAAGAAAATGCCTTTTTCTTTCAGTTCCTTGCGCAACTCTTCTGCCTGCTTGTCGTTAGCGGCAAAAACGCTCTGCTTGATTTCGATAACTCTAACCTGGTCCATAAGTAACTCCGTTAACTAACTGTTGCAAAATAAAACATATATTATTCATATATGCGATATCAGTTTAGCATATTTTATTACCTTAGTCAATAAATATGTCGGATTTGCTCACGAATCACCGCCAAAAATATTTTTTGAAAATCGGTTGAAAATCTCTTGACAGTCAAATGAACCTGTGATATAATCATCTAAACTCGAAAGAGGACATTTAGAAAATCCGCAGAGAGGAGGTAGTTTTATGAAAGCAAAAGTATTCAAGGTGTGCGCATTCAATGCGCTGCTGTTGTTCATCTGTCACCATCTTTTTATGGCGTTTTTAGCCGGCAGCTTTGCAGAGTACCCGTTCGGGTACGCAGTAGCCTGTGCAGCCGTGGCGATAGTCGCCGTCATCGTCAACTACCGCCTGCTGCGCCGCGAAAGCGGGCGTAAAGCACCGCCGCAAAAAGAAAAAGCCGCACCCAAGGATTATATCCGCACCCTGCGCAGTTACTACTACAAGAGCGAACTCGGCAAGCAGGTAAACAGTGCGATTGCACAAATTGAGCGCGTCAGCGCCAAGCAAAAAGGGCTGGTGATGATACTTGAGCAGTATTTTGACAAAGGGGAAATGACCTACCTCAAATACCGCGAGAATATTGACGAAGTGTGCGCACTCTTTTACCAAAACATCAGCACCCTGACCAATACGGTGGTGACCTTTGATGAAAAGGAATACCGCGCCCTGCGCGCGAACCGCCTGCAGCTTGCGCCGGCAATGCACAGCCAAAAGTCGCAGTATTATGAGGAGCAGTTTCGGCTTTTAACCCGCCTGCTCTACCAAAATGAAGAGATTATCACGACACTGGACAACCTGCACCTGGCGCTGAGTGAATTGAGCGCCTCGGCGCGCAGCGAAAGCGAGAAAAAGCAAATTCTCGAAGAAATGCGCCAATTAACCGTCCACACAAGTGCTTACAGATAAACACAATTTTAAACTAACAAATCGTTCCAAAGAAAGGAGCAAATATCATGGAGAAAAAATTTTCTTTAACCCTTCCCGACACCGAGAAAATGCAGGAAGAAATTCAGGCAAAAACCGCAGTCGACACCAAAACCGAGCAGGCAATTGCCCGCTCTTCCCAAGAGCAGCTGCAGGCAATGCTGCAGCTCGATACCGCCGATGTGGCGCAGAGAAAAGCCGCCGTGGAAGCGATTGAACACTTCGGCGAGGATGCCATTGTCGGCAGCCGCCGCAAAAACGATTTTTTGGCAAAACGCATTGCTTCGTTTAAAAACAACAGCGACCAAACCGGCGTAGTGGCAAGCAATCTTACCGAACTCTCCGTTGCCATGAAAGACCTGGACCCCTCGGGCATTCGCTTTTCGGAGGGTGTGCGCAGCAGGCTCTTCCACCCGGTAAGAAGATACTTCACAAAATATGAAAAAGCCGACAAGGTCATTGACGGCATTTTGGATGTCATCACTTCCGGCGAGAAGCAGCTCAGAAACGACAACCAAACCCTGCTTTTGGAGCAGGAGGCACTCGAAGCCGAAACAATCAAGCTTAACGAATACATTGCTATGGGGCAGGAATTGGATGACGCTTTAAGCGCCCGCATCGAGCAGGCAAGAATGGAGGGCGAGGATGAAAAGAAAATCGCCTTTTTGGAAAGCGAAGTGCTCTTCCCTCTGCGCCAAAAGGTGATGGATATGGGCACGCTTGCCGTGGTCAACTACCAGGGCATCGGCGCGGTCGAAATCATTCGCAAGAATAACCTTGAGCTCATCCGCGGGGTGGAGCGCGCCAAGCAAGTGAGTGTCAGCGCCCTGCGCGTGGGTGTGATGTGCGCACAGGCTCTTTATAACCAAAACCTGGTGCTCAGAGCAGTCAGAACGCTCTCGGACAGCACGGCGCAAATGATTGAAGCGAATGCCGCCATGCTCAAAAGCCAAAGCGGCGAAATCGGGGAGCTGGCGACCAACCCGATGATTTCGGTGGAAACTCTCAAGCAGTCGTTTGCAACGGTCTTTGAAGTATTCGATGAATGCGAAAGCTACAAAAGAAATGCTCTGCCGCAAATGGCGCAAATGATTGACGCCTTTGCCGACCTCGCGCAAGACGGGAAGGAGAGAATAGACCAAATGCAACAGGCGCGCAGCGCATAACAAAACGGTGGCTGATTTTCAGCCACCGTTTTATAAGTTTTCAGTTTTCAGTGTTCAGTGTTCAGTTGGCGGTTCGGTTTACCGAACCGCTTTTCTGATGCGTTGCTTTGCAACGCCACCTTTTTCGTTTGCCTCGGCAAACATATCGAAATTTGCTTTAGCAAATTATATCGAAGCGTTTGCGATATATCGAGTGCAAAGCACATATCGCCCGGCGCATAGCGCCAATACGCCGAATTTTTAATTCGGTGTATATAACCCCGCATACGGGCGCGAGGATATCGGCACCACTTTTTTAAAAGGTTTGCTCATAATTTCCTCGTAATCCGCGCCGAAGTAACGGCAGTAGTTTTTAACATAGTGCGCAAGTTCTTTTTTGTCGCTCTCATCCAAGCTTTTGACCCTAATATTTTCCGCCAAATTCTCGCGCGGGTAACTGCCGCGAATGAACATCTTGCCGCCGTGCATGCCCGAGGCGCAGTGCGTGCCGAACAGCTTTTCGCCGCGCTTTAAGTGCAGCCCCAAAAGCACCACCGTGCCGCCCGCCATATACTCTCCCAAAAAGGCGCCGGCATTTTCGCCGATGACCAGTACCGGTTTCATCGAGCGAAATTCTTTCATATGAATGCCGCCGCGGCAACAGACATTGTCTTGAATATAAATTTCCCCGTCGCGCATACCGTAGCCGAGGGCATCACCGGCGTGGCCGTGCACAATGATTTTGCCGCCGCCCATCGTGTTGCCGACCGCATCCTGGCAGTTGCCGAAGACTTCGACCGTGCCGCCGTTGAGGTAGCACGCCATATCATTACCGGGCGTGCCGTGAATTTCAATGTGCTTGCCTTTATCCATACCGCAACCGATATAGCGCTGCCCGTTGACATCTTTGACAACCGCTTTATCTTTGGTTTGCAACATCTTGCAAATTTCTTCATTCACCGCCGCATAGGGGCGCAAGCCTGCCGTAATACTCATGCGCTTTCCTCTCCTTTCAATCGCTGTTGCCGCGCGGCTTTGTTAAATAAAAACACACTCGGCGTATCCATCAAATCCCCCTGCAGGGTGGTAATATCTACCCGGTTTTCGATTAAGCTTGTGTAAATACCCGCGTTATCACTCGCGCCGACGAGCACGAAGCCGACAAGCTGTTTCCCGCAAAAAACAAGCTTTTTATAACTGCCGCCTGCCTGCCGCACTTTGGAGAAATAGGGCGCGGTATCGGCGTGAATTAAGCCGCAGGTGCAAATGCGGCACCCGAAAAAGTCAATGGCATTGACCGCATACGCGCCGCCCGCCTGCTGCGGTGCCCCCGCCATATGAAAACCGGCGGTTTTCCCTTGCTTAACGGCATTGCCCCACAGGGCAATGATTTTTTTGCTGCTGTCGAGCATATCCAGAGAAAGGGCGCAGTCGCCGGCAGCGTAAATATCGCTGTCGCCGGTTTGCATGGTCGCCGCATCCGTCACAATGCCGCGCTCAACCGCCAAACCTGCCGCTTCGACAAGCGAGGTTTCGGGGCGCACGCCGACGGCGAGCACCAGCAAATCGCAGGGCAGTTCTCTGCCGCTGCCGAGAGTTACCGCCGTGATATGTGCGCCTCTGCTTTTGGCTGCCGCCACCGTATCGCCCAAATAGAAGCGAATATTGCTGCTCGCTTCCACATGCGCTTTGACCATCTTCGCGGCGCTTTTATCTAAAATCGAAGGTAAGATAAACTCTGCGAGCTCGACCACATCGACACTCTTGCAGATTTTGGAAAGCCCCTCCGCCGCTTTCATACCGATTAAGCCTGCACCGATGACCACGGCGCGGGTGTTTTTCCCCGCTTTAGCTTTTAACTGCTTGGCTGCGGCAATATCCAAAAAGGTTAATGCGTTGGCTTTACCCTGTGCGTTTTTGACCGGCGGCACAAAGGGTTTGGAGCCGGTACAAATACACAGTTTATCATAAGGGTAGGTTTTTCTGCCCGCCCGCAAAACCTTGCGCTTTCTGTCAATGGCAGTCACCGGCGTATTGGTGAGAATGGTGATATTCTTCGCGCGGTAATACGCTGCCGGATGCAACAGCATATCGGAACTGCCGACAGCGCCCTTTAAATAGTAACTGATAGAAGGGCGGCTGTAGGGCAGGGAAGATTCTTTGGTAAAAACGGTAATTTCGCCGCTTTTGTCTGTCTGCCGAATGCTCTCGGCACAGGCAAGCCCGGCGGCGGAAGCGCCGATGATACAATACTTCATTTCTGCTCACCCCCAAACTCCGTATACACAAGTGCCCGGTTCGGGCAGTTTTTGACACAGGCGGGTTCGCCCGTTTCGCGGCATAAATCGCACTTGACGGCAAAGGGACCGGTTTGAATACAGCCGAACGGACACACCGCAAGGCAGCTCATACAGCCGATACATTTACTCTCGTTCACATACACAATGCCGCTGACTTTATCCTTTGTCATCGCCCCGGTAATACACGCCTCCACGCACTTCGGGTGCTCACAGTGGCGGCAGTTGATTGCCACGCTCAAGTGATTATCCCCGCTTACATGCAGGCGCGCATAAGGAACAGGTTCCTCATTTTTATAGGCAGTGACAATGTCCTTAGACTGCGAATGTGCCGTTTTGCAATACACCTCGCACAGGCGGCAGTTGAGGCAAAGTTCTTCAATCGCATAAACTCGTTTCATTTTCTCCTCCCGGACAATATATTTCATTTGCCCCAGGGTAAAAGCAGTTGAACCCAAATAGGTTTTGGTTGCCTTTACTTCTTTATATGAGACATAACGCAATATACTTATCGGTATTTCACTTTTTACTTAATCATAGCGCAATAAAGGCTGACCAAAACTGAGAATCACCTATCACTTAGTTATTTTCGAGATAGTTTTCTTGCATTTGATGCCGCTTGGCTGGCGCCAAGCAAAGAAAAAGCAAGGAAAATAGCCGAAAAGAACAAGTGAGAGGCTGTTTGGGGTTGACTTCTTTTACCCTTATTCTCCTGCATGCTTGATGCCTAATATCTGTAATTCTTTTTCGCTCAAGCCGAGACCGCGTAACATTAAGCGGTTACCGCGCAGCGAGTCGATAGCGTTTATCCCCATGCCGCCCATCATCTCTTTGATTTCGTGGTTCCAGGCGTGAATGAGGTTTTCCACCCGCTCGTGCATGATATCCGGGTTTAAGCGTTTGGTCAGCTCGGGGCGCTGCGTGGCAATGCCCCAGTTGCACTTGCCGGTATGGCAGGTTTGGCACATATGGCAGCCCATGGCAATGAGCGGTGCCGAAGCGCAGTAGCAGGCATCCGCACCGAGGGCAATGGCTTTCACGATATCTGCCGAACAGCGGAAAGAGCCCGCCGCCAGCAGCGAAACTTCGGAGCGAATGCCCTCATCGCGCAGCCTTTGGTCGGCTGCGGCAAGCGCCAATTCAATCGGAATGCCCACATTGTCGCGAATGCGGGTAGGCGCTGCGCCCGTACCGCCGCGAAAACCGTCGATAGCAATGATGTCGGCGCCGGCTCTGGCGCAGCCGGAAACAATCGCCGCCACATTGTGCACCGCGGCAATTTTAACGCTGACGGGCTTTGTGCCCTGTGTTGCCTGCTTAAGCGACCAAATCAGCTGGCGCAAATCTTCGATAGAATAAATATCGTGGTGCGGTGCGGGAGAAATCGCATCGCTCCCTTCGGGAATCATACGCGCATTGGAAACTTCCACATTGACCTTTTCGCCGGGTAAATGCCCGCCGATACCGGGCTTCGCGCCCTGCCCGATTTTAATTTCAATCATGCGCGCACTTTCAAGGTAATCCTTGTGCACGCCGAAACGCCCGGAGGCGACCTGCACCACGGCATAGTCGGTATAATCGCTCAAATCGGGGTGCAAGCCGCCTTCACCGGTATTAAAGAGCGTACCTAAATTCTTTGCCGCCATGGCAAGAGATTTTTGCGCGTTTAAACTGATAGAGCCGAAGCTCATCGCCGAGAAAATAATCGGCGTTTCCAAGATAATCTGCGGGGGCATAGTGCCGACCGGTTTGCCGTTTTCGTCCACTTCCAACTGCCGCGGCTTTCTGCCTAAAATGGTGCGAATTTCCATCGGCTCGCGCAGCGGGTCAATAGAGGGGTTCGTTACCTGCGAAGCGTTGAGCAGCATTTTATCCCAATAAATCGGGTATGGCTTCGGGGTGCCCATGCCGGAGAGCAGCACACCGCCAGTTTGCGCCTGGCGGCAGATTTCCTGCTGATACTGCGGCGCCCAGTTGGCGTTTTCGCGGTAGTCGCAAACATGCTTTTGAATGCTTAGCGCCGCAGTCGGGCACAAATCCACACAGCGGTGGCAGGCAACGCAGGCGGTGGCATCCGCTAGCACTAATGTGCCGCCATCCGCAAAATAATGGCACTCGTTGGAGCACTGGCGCACGCAACAGCCGCACTGCACACAGCGCTCGTTATCCCGCACAATATCAAAGCGGCGGGGAATATAGTTTACAGCCATCTCATTCACCCTCCTCTTGTGCAATTTCCAAGGGAACAAAGACAGGGTCCGCACCGCTGACCGACCACACCTTTTCGGGGTCGGGGCAAATGATGCGAATGGCGCTCTCTTCACTGGCAAAATAGGCGCGACTACCCTTGGTTGCCGCGGTCAGTGAACGCAGTTTTAAGCGGTCGTTAATTGCGAGCAAGCCGCGATTGGAACCGAGAATAACGGAAAACGGTCCGTTGACCAAAGCGCCGCTGTATATGGCGCGAAGTCGGGTAAAATAGGCTTTCTTGGCAGGCTCCATGCGGTCAATCTCCGTCCACTCCGGTGCGGTCAACACATCCGCCGCAACTTTTGTAGGCAAGCCGTGGTGGCGCATCAGGTGGTCAAAGAGGTATGTGATAACCTCCGTATCGGTCTGCATGGTGCACTTGTAGCCGAATTGCTCAATGTAGCGCCGGTTAGCATCATAACTGGAGATTTCTCCGTTGTGCACAATCGACAGGTCCAGCAAACCGAACGGGTGCGCACCGCCCCACCAGCCCGGCGTGTTGGTCGGGAACCTGCCGTGAGCAGTCCACAGGTAGGCATTGTAAGTGTCGAGCATATAAAACTCACCCACATCTTCGGGGTAGCCGACTGCTTTAAAGCAGCCCATATTTTTGCCCGAAGAGAAGATATAGGCGCCCTCATAGTTCGCATTCACCCTGGTCACGCACTGCATCACATACTCGCTTTCATCTAGGCGGGCATTTTTCATGCGCACGCGGTTCGGCTTACCGAAATAGCGCCAAATATCGGGGCTTTTGCTAATAGCGGCGATCTTGCGGGTGGGAATGCGCTCGGCAACATCAATATTAAAATGCTTAAACAAAAATTCCTCGCACGCCTCTTTGGCAGCCGCCGTATCGTAAAAAATATGGAATGCGTACTCGTCCTTATGCTCGGGGTAAATGCCGTAGGCGGCAAAGCCGCCGCCCAAGCCGTTGGAGCGGTCGTGCATGAGCGCGATGGATTTGATAATCTCGGAGCCGTTAATCAGCCCGCCTTTTTTATCAATAATCGCGGCAATCGCACAACCGGAGGGAATACGAATTTCTCCTTCTCTTAACATACTTCTCTCTTCCTCTCTAAATTTTTCTGTCTATAGGTAACTTCAACCCTATATGTCATCCTCACCCTGCAAAGCATCGTAGCCGTGCTCACCGGTGCGCACCTTGACCACATCATCCACGCTGTAGATGAAAATCTTGCCGTCACCGATGTTGCCGGTATAGAGCACACTGCGCGCCGCATCGACCACTTTGCCGACCGGTACGGAGGAAACGACCATTTCCAGTTTCATCTTCGGGTTTAAGTTCATTTCTTCAATTTCAACGCCGCGATATTTGCGCACATGCCCCTTTTGGGTGCCGCATCCCATGACATTGGTCACCGTCATCCCGGTGACGCCGATGTCATTCATCGCGGTTTTCATGTCCTCCAGGCGCGCGGGGTTAAAGACCATAACAATCTTGGTTAACTTCGCATCGGTTTTTGCGGTATAACTTTCCACCGGCACGGCTTTTTCAACCGGTTCGTAGTGGGTCTGTATCTCTTTGGCGACAGGCAGCACCGCTCTTTGCGAAGAAGAAGTGGCAAACGCCATCGCAGGCATAAAGTCCGCATAGGCGGAAGGCAGGTTGTGCTCGGTAGCATCAAGACCTTTGATTTCTTCCTCTTCGCTCACGCGCAGACCGTGCACCTTTTTAATGAGCAAAAAGACGATGGTCATACACACTGCCGCCCAAGCGGCAACGCTGACAAAGCCCAGCGCCTGAACGCCTAACTGCTTGAAGCCGCCGCCGTAAAAGAGCCCTTTGCCCACATCGTTTGCACCGGTGGAGAAAAGACCGACCGCGAAGGTGCCCCAAACGCCGTTTAAGAGATGCACGGCGCAGGCGCCGACCGGGTCATCGATATGCAGCACTTTGTCGATAAACTCAACACCGACCACCACCAGGATGCCCGACACCGCACCAATCACAATGGAGCCGAGAGCATCGGTACAGTCGCAAGAAGCGGTGATGGCAACCAAACCGGCAAGCGAAGCGTTTAAGCTCATGGAAACATCGGGCTTGCCGTCTTTGACCCAAGTAAAAATCATTGCAACCACTGTCGCAATCGAAGGCGCCAGCGTCGTGGTCAGAAAGATGGAAGCGAGCATATCCTTGTCGGTTGCCGCGGCGCCGTTGAAGCCGTACCAGCCGAACCAGAGAATAAACACGCCCAGCGCGCCCACGGTCAGGTTATGCCCGGGGATTGCCTTGGCAATCTTCTTGCCGGTTTTCTTGTCAATCTTATACTTGCCGATACGCGGACCGAGAATGGCAGCACCGATAAAAGCAGCAATACCGCCGACCATATGAATGGCGGTCGAGCCGGCAAAATCGTGAAAGCCCAGTTTCACTAACCAACCGCCGCTATTCCAAATCCACCCGGCTTCAATCGGGTAAACCACCGCGGAAATGACTGCCGAATAAATGCAGTAAGCCGAGAACTTGGTGCGCTCCGCCATCGCGCCCGAAACAATTGTTGCTGCCGTGGCGCAGAACACCAGGTTAAACACAAAGTTTGACCAATCAAAGTGGGCATAGTCCGTAAACACGCCCAAGGTCGGTGTGCCGATGAAGCCTCCCAAAACTTCCTCGCCCATCATCAACCCGAAGCCGAGCAGAATAAACATCACTGCACCGATGCAAAAATCCATCAGGTTTTTCATGATGATGTTGCCGGCGTTTTTCGCTCTGGTAAAACCGCTTTCCACCATCGCGAAACCGCATTGCATAAAGAAAACAAGTGCGGCACCGATCAGAAACCACACACCAAACAGGTTTTCGTTTAAAAGTTTTATGATATTATCTCCCATTTCATTATCCCCCTCCTCTCTTTCCGCTGGGCAAAAGACCCGAGCCTGACGGGGGTATTCCCCCGCCCGGCTCTTTGAGAAAGAGAGTACAAAGCAGTAACACTGCGATGTAGTAAATTCAGTCAGACTACAGTAGTCTGATGCCGTGGTCGGCACATTCTTTGCGCATCTCATCGCTCCATACCGAGCACTGTACTTCGCCGATATGCGCTTTTTCGAGTAAGAGCATACACAAGCGCGATTGCCCGATGCCGCCGCCGATAGTCAGCGGTAATGCGCCGTTTAAAATGCCTTTGTGGAATTCAAACTGCTCGCGCTGCTCGCAGTTTTCCTCCACCAACTGCCGGTGCAGGCTCTCGGCATCCACACGAATGCCCATCGAGCTGATTTCAAAGGCGCAGCCGAGCACTTCATTCCAGGTAAAAATGTCGCCGTTAAGCGCCCAGTCGTCATAGTCCGGCGCTCTGCCGTCGTGCTTCTTGCCGCTCTTGAGCTTGCCGCCGATTTGTTCAATAAAGACCGTGCCTTTTTCTTTGACAATCGCGTTCTCGCGCTCTCTGGCACTCAAATCGGGGTACATATCCTCTAACTGTTGGGTGGTGATGAAATACACATCCTCGCTCATTTCAAAGCCGAGCATCGGGTATTTCTCTTTGACCACGAGATTTGTCTGCACAATGGCTTTGACAATCTTTTTAACAATCTCTTTGAGAAATTCCTCGTTTCGCTGCTCTTTGGTAATGACTCTGCACCAGTCCCACTGGTCGACAAAGAGCGAATGCAGGTTGTCGGTATCATCATCGCGGCGAATAGCGTTCATATCGGTGTAAATGCCGCTGCCGGGCTCGTAGCCGTAGCGGTAAAGCGCCATTCTCTTCCACTTGGCAAGGCTTTGCACGACTTCGGCAACGCCTTCCACATTTTTCATCGTAAAGTGCACTTTGCGCTCTACACCGTTTAAGTCATCATTAATACCGCTTGCCTTGGTGACCATAATCGGGGCGGTAATTCTATCTAAATTGAGCGCGGTAGCAAGTTTTAACTGAAAAGTATCTTTTACGGTTTTAATCGCGTACTGCGTTTCTCTGAGGGAAAGCTTACTCTCATAGCCTTCCGGATAAATCATTTGCATAGACATGGTTGTTACCTCGCTTTCTTAATAGTTAATCATATATTGATCGAGTTCCCATTGGCTGACGCGGGTCTTGTAATCATCCCACTCCGCTTTCTTGCCTGCGATATAGTTGTCGAAAGCGTGCGCGCCGATGGTTTCTTTAATAAACGGGTCTGCCTGCGCGGCTTCGATTGCCTGTTCAAGCGTGCCGGGCAAGCAGTCGATATTGGCAGCGGCAAGTTCTTCGGCAGAGAGCGCAAACACATTTTCATCATACGCCGGCGGCGGGGTTAAGCCCTTTTGAATACCGTCTAACCCGGCGGCAAGGCACAGTGCCATTTCCAAATACGGGTTACAGGTCGGGTCGGGGCAGCGCAGCTCTACGCGCGTTCCCTTACCGCGGCTGGCGGGAATTCTGACTAAACAGGAGCGGTTGGAAGCCGACCACACCAGGTAGCTCGGTGCTTCATAGCCCGGCACCAGTCGCTTGTAGGAATTGACCGTGGGGTTCGAGAATGCCGCAATACCCTTAACATGCGCCATAATACCGGCGATGAAAGCATAGGCTTCTTTGGAGAGCCCCAATTCACCCTGCGGGTCGTCAAACACATTTTTGCCGGTCTTGAGGTCAAACAGGCTCATATTCGTGTGCATACCCGAGCCGTTAATGCCGTGAATGGGTTTGGGCATAAAGGTCGCGTGTAAGCCATGCTTGGTCGCATAGGTTTTAACCACATGCTTAAAGGTCATCACGCGGTCTGCCGTGGTGAGCGCATCACCGAACTGAAAATCAATTTCGTGCTGCCCCTCGGCAACCTCGTGGTGCGAAGCCTCAATCACATAACCCATTTTTTCGAGCGCCAGGCAGATATCTCTGCGGCAGTTTTCGCCGTGGTCAATCGGGTTTAAGTCAAAGTAACCCGCTTCATCGGCAGTTTCCATGGTCGGCTTGCCCTCGGCATCGGTTTTAAAAAGGAAAAATTCACACTCGGGGCCCACATTAAAGCCGTAGCCCATCTCTGCCGCCTTATCAATCACCTTTTGGAAAATGTTGCGCGGGTCGCCCTCAAAGGGGGTTTTATTATCGCTTTTATAGACCGAGCAAATCAGCCTGCCGGTTTGAATTTCATCCTTCTTTCTCCACGGCACAATGCTCCAAGTATCCAAATCCGGGTGCAGGTACATATCGCTCTCGTCAATGCGCGCAAAGCCGTTGATGGAAGAGCCGTCAAACATACAATCGTCATCCAGCGCTTTTTCGAGCTGGGAAACGGTGATTGCCACATTTTTCATCACGCCAAACAAGTCCGTAAACTGCAGCCTGACAAACTCT
The DNA here is from genome assembly GCA_015066575.1 of Oscillospiraceae bacterium. Classification (GTDB taxonomy): domain Bacteria; phylum Bacillota; class Clostridia; order Oscillospirales; family Acutalibacteraceae; genus RUG714. The sequence continues at coordinate 8,530 of SVOD01000027.1, read as the reverse complement.
ACGCCATTCTCCTTAGCCTGCTTGAGTATTTCTGCTTTTGTCATCTTTTTCATAACCTTTTCCTCCAAAATTATTTACTTAATAAATTGTATAAACGCTCTGCCGCGATTTTGGTATCCTCACTGTCGCCGAAAGCGGAAAAGCGAAAGTACCCTTCGCCGCAAGCGCCGAAGCCGGCGCCGGGTGTGCCGATGAGCTGGATTTCTTCGAGCAAATAGTCAAAAAATTCCCAACTGCTCATCCCGCGCGGGCATTTAAGCCAAATGTACGGTGCATTTTTACCGCCGCAATACCAAATGCCCAATTTGTCAAGCGTTTGCATAAGCATTTTGGCATTGTTTTTGTAAACGGCAATATTTTCGTGAATTTGCCGCTGCCCTTCCGGCGTAAAGACGGCGGCGGCACCTTTTTGAATAATGTAGGAAACGCCGTTGGTTTTGGTGGTGCGGTTGCGCACCCACATCGCGTTGAGGTTCATCCCGCCGCGGTAAAGGGCTTTGGGAATGACCGTATAACCCAAGCGCGTACCGGTAAAGCCTGCGGTTTTGGAAAGCGAACAAATCTCAATCGCGCAGGTATCGGCGCCCTCAATTTCAAAAATGGAGTGGGGCAGCGCCTCATCCTCAATAAATGCTTCATAGGCGGCATCAAACAAAATAACGGCGCCGCGGCTGTTGGCGTATTCCACCCAGCGCGCAAGCTGTGCCTTATTGAATACCGCACCGGTCGGGTTATTCGGCGAGCAGATGTAAATCAAGTCGGCATCGCTCCCATCCGGTTCCGGCAAAAAGCCGTTATGCGCACCGGCTGCCAGGTGCACGATTTCCCTGCCCGCCATCACATTCGCATCCACATACGCGGGGTACGCGGGCTCAATGACCAGTGCCTTGCTGCGCGGGGAAAACAAATCCAAAATGTCGCCGAGTTCATCGCTCGCGCCGGAGGAAACAAAAATTTCATCTTCCTCTAACGCCACTTGCCTTGAGCGGTAGTGGGCGGCAATAGCTTTTTTGAGAAACGGTGCCCCGCATTCGGGCATATAGCCGCGAAAGCTGTCCTGCTGCGCCTGATGTGCGACTCCCTGATGCAGCGCCTCAATCACACAGGGCACCAAGGGGAGCGACACATCGCCGATGCCCAAGCGGTAAAGCTTCTTGCCGGGATTGGCGGCGGAAAATGCCGCTACCTTTTGAGCAATATTGTAAAAGAGATACGAGTCTTTTAAATCCCTGTAACAGGTATTGAGTTCTATCATGCCGTTTCACCTGCCTCTTGCCGTTTGAGCGCCGCGTAAATAAACCCTTTAAAAAGCGGGTGCGCCTTGTTCGGGCGGCTCTTAAATTCCGGGTGAAACTGCACGCCCACGAAGAAATCTCTGTCACCCAGTTCCACGGTTTCCACGAGCCTGCCGTCGGGCGAAAGACCGCTCAGGGTCAAGCCCGCCGCCTGTAAGCACTCTCTGTAATCGTTATTAAACTCATAGCGGTGGCGGTGGCGCTCGCGGATATTCTCCGCTGCATACAGTCCGTGAATCACGGTACCCTCTTGGAGCACACAGGGGTAAGCGCCCAAGCGCAGCGTACCGCCTTTATCTATTTCGTTGTACTGACCGGGCATAAAGTCAATGACCTTGTTTTTGCCGGTTTCGTTAAATTCTCCCGAATGCGCATCGGGAATGTTTGCCATATGCCTTGCAAATTCAATCACCGCAATCTGCATACCCAAGCAAATACCGAAATAGGGAATATCCTCTTCGCGTGCATAGCGTGCGGCGCAAATCATCCCTTCAATGCCGCGGCTGCCGAAACCGCCCGGTACAATAATACCGTCGAGCCCGCCAAGTACCTGTGCGCAGTTTTCCGGCTCAATGGTCTCGGAGTCAATCCAGCGGATTTTCACCTTTGCATCGTGATAATATCCGGCGTGGCGCAGCGCTTCCGCGACCGAGAGGTACGCATCGTGCAACTCCACATACTTGCCGACCAAACCGATAGTCACTTCCTTGCGCTCCGCCTTGATTTTTTCAACCAGGCACCGCCATTCTTCCAAGTCGGGCGCCGGTGTCTGCAAGCCGAGTTCTTCACACACAATCGACGAAAAACCGGATTTCTCGAGCATCAGCGGGGCTTCGTAGAGATTGCCCAGCGTGATGTTTTCAATCACGCACTCGGGTTTGACATTACAAAAGAGCGAAATTTTATCAAATATCGATTTTTCAAGCGGTCTGTCGCAACGCAACACGATGATATTGGGTTTCACACCCATGCCCTGCAGTTCTCTGACCGAGTGTTGGGTAGGCTTGGTCTTGTGCTCATCCGACCCGCTCAAAAACGGTACGAGTGTCACATGAATAAAGAGGCTGTTTTGGCTGCCGACTTCGAGCGAAATTTGGCGAACCGCTTCCAAAAACGGCTGCGACTCAATATCGCCGATAGTGCCGCCGATTTCGGTAATCACCACATCGGCATCGGTCTTTTTGCCGACCGAGTAAATAAAATCTTTAATTTCGGTTGTGATGTGCGGAATGACCTGCACGGTGGAGCCCAGGTATTCGCCGCGCCTCTCTTTATTTAAAACATTCCAATAAACCTTACCGGTGGTCAGGTTGGAAAATTTGTTGAGGTCTTCATCAATAAAGCGCTCGTAGTGTCCCAAATCCAAATCGGTTTCGGCACCGTCTTCGGTCACATACACTTCCCCGTGTTGAAAGGGGCTCATCGTGCCGGGGTCAACATTGATATAGGGGTCCAATTTCTGCGCGGCGACCTTTAAACCCCTGGACTTGAGCAACCTGCCCAACGACGCCGCCGTAATGCCCTTACCTAAACCGGAAACCACACCGCCGGTTACAAAAATATACTTTGTCATCTCTCTTTCTCCTCTTTCTCTCAAATCTCGCCTTCGTAAACGAAAGCCGCGCTGCCGCGCATCAGTATCTCATTGTGTTGCCCGACCTCAACAAACAGGCTGCCGCCGTCAAGCACCACTTCCACTGCGCTGCCTCGCGCACACAAGCCTTTTTGCACTGCCGCCGCCACACTCGCGCAGGCGCCCGTGCCGCAAGCCATTGTAATGCCGCTGCCGCGCTCCCACACACGCATACGCAGCGTATCGGGTTTTAATAAACTGACAAACTCCACATTCACGCCGCCGGGAAAGTGCGGGTGTTTTTCAATCGCACTGCCAAGTTCCGCAACCGGTGCGCTCTCGGCATCGTCACAAAAAATAACCGCGTGAGGGTTACCGACATCGACCGGTATCAAGGTCACTGTCTGCCCTGCCGCACGCAACTGCATTGCCTCGGCAACCACCGCCGTGCCCATCTCGACACTGACCGTTTCCACTTTCCCTTCTTCCACACAGAGGTGAAGTGTTTTGATGCCGGAAAGCGTATCGACCGTGATGCGGGTTTTATCGGTATACCCTTTTTCAAACACATATTTGCCCACACAGCGGATGCCGTTGCCGCACATGTTCGCTTCGCTGCCGTCGGCATTAAAAATGCGCATGGAAAAATCCGCTTTGTCGCAGGGAGCGATGTAAATCATGCCGTCTGCCCCCGCGCCGAAGTGGCGGTCGGAAAGCCGGCGTGAAAGTGCTGCGATATCGGCAGGCACTTCACCGTAAACATATAAATAATCGTTGCCCAAGCCCTGCATTTTTGTAAAGTGCATATACTCTCTCCCTCTTTGCCGCTTACTGCACAAACCAAAAAAAGCGCCTTTTATGCCTTAAGCATAAAAGACGCCTTTGCCTTTATACAAAAAAACGGGGTCGATGAGAAAACCTCAAAGACCCCATTGCCTTTAACAAAATGATAATACTCCGATTTTGCCGACTTGTCAAGCACAAAAACACAAAAAACGCACGTTGTTGAAAAATAATCACATTTGCCGTATTGACAAGCCCCGCCCCCGCGCGGTATGATAATAGCAAGAATATATGAGCAATGGCGTTCATAGAAAGACACTGTCACGGCAGTGCCCCTATGGCGTTTTTTTGATACCGATGAAAGAAGGTAGTTAAAATGAAATATTCCAAGCAGGAAGTCATGCAATTTGTCGCAGAAGAGGATGTAAAATTTATTCGCCTTGCCTTTTGCGATGTGTTCGGCAAGCAAAAAAACATTTCCATTCTCGCCACCGAGCTGCAAAAAGCGTTTGAGCACGGCATCGCGATTGACGGCTCTGCCATTGCAGGCTTCGGCGGCAATGTACACTCCGATTTGCTGCTGCACCCGGAATCGGATACCCTGAGCATTTTGCCCTGGCGCCCGGAACATGGCAGGGTGGTCAGAATGTTCTGCCACATCACCTATCCCGACGGCAGAGCCTTTGAAAACGACACCCGCACCCTGCTCAAAAACGCGGTAGAAGCCGCGCGGCAGCAGGGCTATGCGTTTTATTTCGGCGCCGAACAGGAGTTTTATCTCTTTGAACTCGATGAAAACGGTGCGCCGACCGACAAGCCCTACGATACCGCCGGTTATATGGACATTGCACCCGAAGACAAGGGCGAAAACATCCGCCGCGAAATCTGCTTAACCTTGGAGCAGATGGGCATTTTCCCCGAAACATCGCACCACGAGGAGGGACCGGGGCAAAATGAAATCGACTTTCAGTATTCCGACCCGTTGAGTGCGGCAGATAATATCATGACCTTGCAAACGATTGTCAAAACCGTTGCCAACCGCAACGGCCTGTATGCGGATTTCAGCCCAAAACCGCTTGCCGACAAACCGGGCAACGGCTTTCACATCAACATTTCCGTGCAACCCGATGCCAACACCCAAAATCTCACCTATATGATTGCCGGCGTTCTTGCCCGCGCGCGGGAAATGACAGCCTTTCTCAACCCCTGCGAAGCCTCTTACCGCCGCTTAGGGGTGAACAAGGCGCCCAAATATGTTTCCTGGTCGAGCGAAAACCGCTCACAGTTGGTCAGAATTCCGGCTGCTGCCGCCAAAGAGAACCGCCGCGCCGAGCTGCGCTCGCCGGACCCTTCGGTAAATCCCTACCTGGCGTTTACGCTGCTCATTTATGCCGGCTTAGAGGGCTTGGCGGAAAAGAAGCACTTGCCCTTTGTGGCGGACTTTGATGTGTATAGCGCGCCGCCCGAAAAATTGGCGGATTTAGAGCAGCTCCCCGCGCAGTGGGAGCAGGCAAAAGCCATCGCAAAAGACAGCGCCTTTATTCGCAAGGTGCTGCCCGCAAGCATTGCACAAATTTACTGTTCCTAACGGCAATTGTAATAAAACACGGAAAGGGGGAAAGGCAGTGAAGCTCAAGCGAACACAATACAGTGTGCTTATCATTTCATCGGCAGACAGTTTTGCCGATGCACTCAGTGCTGTCCTTTCTCCTGCCGACCACCAACCTGTGGTGCGTGTGGCAAGCATCAGCGCCGCGAAACGCCTGCTCGCCGAGCGGCAATTTGACTTTGTGATGATTAATGCCCCCGTACAGGATGAAGCGGGAATAGAATTTGCCTGCGACCTTGCCGCCAAGAGTGCCTGCGCCATTGTGGTCTTTGTGCGCGCGGATGCCTTCGCCGCTACCTATGAACAGTTAACGCCCTTCGGTGTTTTTACCATGCACAAACCGCTTGCGCAGCACGCGGCAATGACCGCTTTGCTGTGGCTGGCGGCGGCACGCGAGCGCAACCGGCAGCACGAGAGCAAAGCCGTTTCCCTCGCGCAGAAAATGCAGGATATTCGCACGGTCAATAAAGCGAAGTGGTTCCTCATTGAGCACGAGCATATGAATGAAGCGCAAGCGCACCGCCATATTGAAAAGCAGGCGATGGACCGCTGTGTCAGCCGCACACAAATAGCGGAAGAGATTATCAAAAAATACACTTAGGCGATGCCTAAGTGTATTTTTTGATAAGTGTTCAGTTTTCAGTGTTCAGTGTTCAGTAGTGCCGCTTTGCGGCACTTTATTATTGCGCGCAAAGCGCGCCACCATTAATTCCGCATTCCGCACTCCGCATTCCGAATTGGAAAAAGCAACCTCTTTTGAGGTTACTTTTATCTTTCATACCTTGCGGTAATTTCTGCGATTTTCTTTGCCAGCTGCTTGGTCGCCGCACCCTTTTGCAGGCGCCAGCGCCAGTTGCCGGTATCGGTGCCGGGGGTATTGATGCGCGCGCTTGCGCCCAGCCCCAGGTAATCCTGCATCTGCGCCATAAACAGCGCCGCAGTGGAACTCATGCCGCCGCGGATGACACCCCAACGAAAGCCTTCCGCGCTGTTGAGCCCCAGGTACTTTTTGACCTGTGCCAACTCCTTGGGTGCGGCTTCCTTGAGCCACGCAGCAAGGGTGGTATTATCATGCGTGCCGGTGTAGCACACACAGTTGCGCTCAAAGCGGTGCGGCATATAATTGCTGGCATCCTTACCGTTAAAGGCAAACTCGAGCACCTTCATGCCGGGCAGTTCGCTCTCTTTAAGCAGCATGCGCACATCCTCGGTCAAAATGCCCAAATCTTCGGCAATAAAGGAGATTTGCGGGAACCAGTTGGTCAGCGTTTTGACCAATTCAATGCCGGGACCTTTCACCCACTTGCCTTTTTTGGCGGTTTTCTCGCCGTAGGGCACTGCCCAGTAACTTTCAAAACCGCGGAAGTGGTCAATGCGCACCACATCGTAGAGCTTGCCGGCGCCATCGATACGACGAATCCACCAACCGTAGCCCTCCGCTTTCATATACTCCCAATTATAGAGAGGGTTGCCCCACAGTTGCCCATCCTCGCTAAAGTAATCGGGCGGCACACCCGCCACTTCAAGCGGGATATTCTTTTCATCCAACTGAAAATATTTCGGGTTTGCCCACACATCGGCGGAATCGAGCGCCACATAAATCGGCACATCGCCGATAATGCCGATGCAGTTCTCTTTGGCATAGGCGCGCAGTTTTTCCCACTGGTTGTAAAAGAGAAATTGCAGGTAGGCGTAAAATGCCACATCTTCGCTTAGCTTTTCGCGGTACTGCCGCACCGCTTCGGGCTTGTGCAGGCGAATGGCTTCCTCTTCCCATTCTGTCCAGCACTGCATGCCGAAATGCTTTTTGACTGCCATATAAAGCGCGTAATCTTCCAGCCACGCGTTTTCTTTTTCAAACGCCGCAAATGCCGCGCGGTCTTTTTCAAACCCGCGCGCAAAGGCCTTGCGCAACACTTGGAAGCGATTGTTGTAGACCTTTTCATAGTCTACCGCCTCGCTGTCGTTGCCCCAGTCAAGAGCCGTCACTTCGCTCTTTTTGAGCAAACCCTCTTTAATCAGCAAATCCAAATCAATAAAATACGGATTGCCCGCGAAGGTGGAAAAGCTCTGGTAGGGCGAGTCGCCATAGCTTGTAGGACCAACCGGCAGGATTTGCCAATAGCTTTGCCCCGCCGCCGCCAAAAAGTCAATAAAATCATACGCCGCCTTGCCCAAGGTGCCGATACCGTAGGGCGAAGGCAGAGAAAAAATAGGCATTAAAATGCCGCTGCTTCGTTTCATAAAGTACCTCTGCTTATTAGAAATGGTATAATAATATTATAAAGGAAAAAATTATATTGTCAATGTAAGTTCGCCTGCGAGCCGACCGGTTCGCAGGCGAACTTACATAAGTTTGAAGTGTGGAGAGTGGAGAGTGGAGTTGTGGGCGGGACACCCGCACCCGATTGAAACGTGCCGCAAGCTACCCTTGCTCGCGCCTATATCGCTTCGCTCGGCAAAGTATCAACTTGTTATGATTTGTTTATTATCTCTTCTATTGTTTTTTTCTTTCAAATGCACTTCTTTTTTAAGCACTCTCTTGCATTTCTTTCACTTTGGCACAACACATAGCAATAAATGCTCTTGTTGACATGAGATACCTGCCGAAAAAACGGCTTCTTGCATTTCCCGCTCCACATCTTTTGGCGTTGTACCGCTCTCTTTGGCAATAATTGTAAGCATTTTTTGATAATTCATAATTTCACCTCCGGAGAATACTATAATGGAAATGAAAAGCGAAATCTGTCGAATGGTGGCGCAAACTCCTGAATAATAGAGTTGTTTCCATTTTATACGATTAATATTTTCCGTTATACACGATATAATATCAGATATAATGGAGGTGACCACATGTTTGATGTACAACATTTCTTAAAAGAAATGGGGCATAGAATGTACATGCAGAGAAAGCACTTAGGGCTAACGCAAGAGCAGGTTTCCGAGTTGGCAGAAATTTCACCGCAATTATTATCCAATGCCGAAAACGGCATTCAAGTGATAGGCTCCGACAAACTGTACCGCATCAGTCTGGCGTTGGAAGTCAGTGCCGATTATCTTCTGTCAGGCAACTACTCTGAAAAAGATGCACAAATCTTACAAAACAAACTGCAAGATACCACCGACCAAAAGCGAGAAGCAATCGATAAAATTGCCGATATTATCATTGATTTAGACACCTAATTATTAAGGGGCTCAAAGGGACGCCCAAGGGGCACCCGCAATAAAGAGGAATAGCTCAAAATCGCCTCTTTTCCGCTATAATTGCAG
>SVOD01000026.1 GCA_015066575.1 Oscillospiraceae bacterium | reverse complement strand
ATTGATATAGTTGGAGAAATACGGTGTGCCGTATTTTGCGGTCATTTCGAAGAGAAGCTTGTTGTTCTCGGTTTCGGACCAGTCAAAATCGCGGGTGATGGAGTAGGTCGGAATCGGATACTGGAAGCCTCTGCCGTTGGCATCGCCTTCAATCATAATTTCGATAAACGCCTTGTTTACCATATCCATTTCTTTTTGGCAGTCGCCATAGGTAAAGTCAACCTCTTTGCCGCCGATAATCGCGGGCAGGTTCTTTAAGTCGTTGGGCACCACCCAGTCAAGGGTGATGTTGGAAAACGGTGCCTGGGTACCCCAGCGAGAGGGTGTGTTCACACCGTAAACAAAGGACTGCACGCACTGCTTCACTTCCTTTTGCGAGAGGTTATCAATCTTCACAAAGGGAGCCAAGTAGGTATCAAACGAAGAGAATGCCTGTGCGCCTGCCCACTCGTTTTGCATAATACCGAGGAAGTTAACCATCTGGTTGCAAAGGGTGGAGAGGTGGTTTGCCGGCGAGGAAGTGATTTTGCCGGGCACGCCGCCGAGGCCTTCCTGGATTAACTGCTTGAGCGACCAGCCTGCGCAGTAGCCCGAAAGCATGGAGAGGTCGTGCAGGTGAATGTCGGCATTTCTGTGCGCTTCCGCAATTTCATCATCGTAAACTTCGCTCAACCAATAGTTGGCGGTAATCGCGCCGGAGTTCGAGAGAATCAAGCCGCCCACGGAGTAGGTGACGGTCGCGTTCTCTTTCACGCGCCAGTCGTTAATTCTCAAATAGTTATCTACAAGGTCTTTGTAGTTTAACAAAGCGGAGTTGATGTTGCGGATTTTTTCGCGCTGCCTTCTGTAAAGAATGTAGGCCTTGGCAACATCGGCATAGCCGGACTCGGAAAGCACTTTTTCCACAGAGTCCTGAATGGCTTCTACGGTAATTTTATCGTCTTGAATTTTATCTTCAAAATCGGCTGTAACGTGCAGCGCGATTAAGTCAATAATGCTGGGGTGTGTTTGTCTGCCTTTGGCTTCGAAAGCCCTTGCGATGGCGTTGCTGATTTTCGCAATATCAAACTCGCTGATGCTGCCATCTCTCTTGATAACCTGGTACATAATCTCTCCTTTTTCCTTCATTTTTGTCGTTTTTTACTCTGTATTTCTCAAAAATAGAGCGCCCCATATCTTGGCAGGTGCAAGATGAAAGCGCTGTAGCCTGTGCGGTCGGACATACCGCTGCCGAAGAGCAAAATTCCTGTCACTTTGCCGCTTCGGCACTGTATGAATCATTCTACCACATATAGGGGTGAATGTCAATATATTCTATTAAAAAAAATGCCAAACACAAGATATTGTGTTTTATTTTCTCATTGCCTGTAAAGCAAATTTGCTTTACAGGCAATGAGAAATAAGGATTTGCGGAGCCCCTTGCGGGCTCCCAAATCCTTATTTGAATTCGGAATTCGGAATTCGGAATTAGTGGTGGCAAGGCTACGCCTTGCATTTTAAAGATTTCTCGCAATCTCGAAATAATAAGTTATTAGCTGTTACAAGATTTTTTTACTTGTGAGTAAAGACTACATTTTCACAATAGAGCGAAGCGGAACAAGTGCGAATGTGTCACCCTTTAATTCCGAATTCCGCACTCCGAATTCCGCATTGCTGTTCGCAGAACACCTCGACAAATCTTTTAGCCGAGCAATCGCAGATTGCGAACGCCAAGGTTCTGAGCCTTTGGCTCGGGTTCTTATTTGTCACTCCACGCCTCGCAGTTGCGTATTCTCTACAAACTTCTTTGCCACGGCGGCGCAGCGGTGCATTTTATCAAACGAGGGAGCGCTCAGGTTCCCGTAGGGCACACTCTCGCGGTCGGTAAAGCGCTGCAAAAAGTAGCGCGGTGCGCCGGCAATGAGCGCGCCGATTTCTGCAAAGTCCGCTTCCTCGTGCAGTTCGTCAATCACCGTGGTGCGAAATTCAAAGTCGGTGCCGCCGTGCATTAATAGAGAAATGCTCTTTTTAATAATATCCATATTCACCTGCTCCATCCCGCAGGTGAGGGCATATTTTTGCGGGCTGTTTTTGACATCCATCGCCACATACTCGACCAAGCCCTCTTTTAAAATGCTCTCGAGCATTGCCGGGTGGTAGCCGTTGGTGTCCAGCTTAACCGCATAGCCCTCGGCGCGAATGGCGCGGATGAGGTCGGGCAGGTCTTTATGCAAGCAGGGTTCGCCGCCGGTGATGGCGACACCCTCCAAAAGCCCCTGTCGGCTTCTCAAAAAGCGCAGCAGCTCTTCTTCGTCCATGATGGGCGCTGCCGTACCGTCGATGAGCTCGAAATTGTGGCAAAACGGGCAGCGAAAATCGCACCCGCCCAAAAAGACGGTGCACGCCACTTTGCCCGGAAAATCGAGCAATGTCATTTTCTGTAATCCGTGTAGTTTCATAGTTACCTCACTTTGTTCGGCAAATAAGGATTTGTCGAAGACAAATCCTTATTTGTCAGCGGTTAGCAAATTAGCAAATAAAGAACCTGAGCCACAGGCTCAGAACCTTGGCGTTCGCAATGTAAAACATTGCTCGGCTAATGCCGTTAGCGAAAGGATGGGTGATTCCCCGCAGTGCGGGGAAATGTCGGCAAAGCCGACAAAAGGGACGGGCTCCCGTCAGGAGCCGCCCATACCCATTTTAAGCCGCAAGCGGCGTAGGTACAATATAATCGGGTGCGGGTGTCCCGCCCACTCGCTAATATGCCAATAGGCTAACTGCTAATAGGCTTCAAATAAGGATTTGCGAGGTCGTAGACCTCGCCAAATCCTTATTTGCCGAGCACCTGCTTAAGCTGTTCGGCTTTGGGAACGCCTGCCAGGCGCAATTTGTGTGCATACTCCAGCGCAGCGCCCATCGCTTTACCGGGTTTTAAGCCGGCGCGTATCAGGTCCTCCCCCGTCACATAAGGCGCGCGCATGCGCTCTTGGTATAGTGCCAACATCTCGCCAAGTTTCTTTTCTATCGGCACATAGGCTGCCAGCATATCCTCGCGCCGGTCATCTTCGCCCAAGCGCCCTACATAATCCGCCTTTGATAGAAGCAAAAGGTCTTGCGGGTAGGGCGTTTTGTCAAACATTTTCATGTAGGCTTTTGTGTGTGCGTGCTCGCCGACAAGGCGATTGGGCTGCATGTGCAAGCGCGTTAAACCCAGCACATAAGCGATGCGCTTTTTCTCCTTGCTCAAGCGCCGCAAAAATGCTTCTGCCAAGGGCAGCCCCGCCACTTCGTGGTTGTGCGCATGCAGCACCCCGTCTTTTTCTTTTGTGACAAGCACTTTGCCAAAATCGTGACACAGCGCCGCCAGCATCAAATACAGCGGGTGTGCGCTTCGCTCTCTGAGCGCCGCCGCTTCATCGAGCACCTGCATGGTGTGGTTCCACACATCACCCTCGGGGTGAAAATCGGCTCTTTGCGGCACGCCGATGAGCGCCTCCACTTCGGGAAACCATACGCTCAACTGCCGCATTTTGCGCAGCTCTTCAAAGAAAACGGAGGGTTTGTCGGCTTTTAAGAGCGCCTTTTCGAGTTCTCCCGTAATCCGTTCGCCCGGCAGCGCAGCCAATGCCGCGCCGGCAGATAGGCGCGTGGTCTCTTCCGCCACGGCAAAGCCGAAGCGCGCCGCAAACTGTGCCGCGCGCAACACCCGCAGCGGGTCCTCCAAATAGGTGGCGTCGCTGACATGGCGCACCACCTTGTTGCGCAAATCCTCTTTGCCGCCGAAAAAATCCAGCACTTCGCCCGTGAGCACATTTTGCATGAGCGCATTGATGGTGAAATCTCGGCGCACAGCGGCTTTTTCTTCGCCGAGAAACGGGTCCACATAAATTTCAAAATCCTTGTGCCCGCGCCCGGTTGCCGTTTCCGTGCGCGGCATGGAAATATCCAATTCATAATGGCGCAAGCCCAAAATGCCGAAACTCGCGCCGATATTGATGCGCTCGCCGAAAGCGTCCAAAATCTCAAACAGCGCCTGCGGCGTAATGCCGTGCACCTCAATATCCACATCTTTATTTTCCGAGCCCATCAGCAAATCGCGCACATAGCCGCCGACATAATAGGTTCTGCCGCCGGCTTTGGAAACGGCGGCGGCAATCTTTTGCGCCATAAGGATATTTTTATTTTCCATTGTTTTTCACCATCCTTATTTGTCGGCGCCCGCAAATATACTCATATTCCGAATCTCGGCATCCTCAATGCCGTCGTTAACCGAGTAAGCGTGCTTTTCCAGGTCACCGCAAACGGCTTTGGTCAGGTTTTGTGCGACAAGTTCATCAATCACATCGGCACAGATGCCTTCTATCACATCGTACTTTTGCTCTGCCGTTTCGCCCTCGTTGGGCGTGGTCAGCAGGTATTCAAACAGCTCCGCCTCAATAGAAAGTTTCGGCAGAGCGCGCAGCGCCTTAAAGCTCCATTTGTAGTAAGGTTCATAGCAGTTGTTGAGTAAAAAGATGACATGCATTGCACTTTTGACAAACTCAAACACTGCCAACTGCGCCGCCGCTTCTTCGCCGTGCTTAAGGCAGCGGGTGTAGTTGTACTGCCCTGCCTGCGCCATCAAAAGCAGGTTGCCCGCAAGTTTCTTGCGGCGAATTTCTTCCGGAAAGCAGCGCAGGTTTTCGCGCAGAGCGCTCAACTGCCCGTAATGGTCAAAAAACACTTCCCCATTGGTCAGCTCCGCAAGCGCCTGCTCGGGCAGGCGCAGGTATTCCTGCGCGGTGAGGGTGCCGCTTTCGCTGCCGAGTTTTTCCGCGAGCCATTCGCCTGTGCGAATCACACCGTGGCGCGCGCCGCCGACCGGCGCGAGCATCGCGCGGCGGTAGCCCCTAAACTCTTTGGGAAGTTTGGCATAGGCTCTCTCGAGCGCAAACGCCTGCTTGCGGTCAACGACCTCCTCCCCCGGCAAAAAAATGCAAAAGCCCGGTTCAAAATCGTGGTCGGCGGAAACAGTGTCATCAAAGCCGAAGCACTCCGAGCCGCTGCCGATAAGCCCCACTGCCAGGTACGGCAGCAGGTCGGCAAACTGCTCTTCTAACATCGGCTTGCCGCACTGTTCATAAAACGCTCTTGCCAGTTCAATCCCTTTCATAGATGCTCTCCGCTCGTTTGTTTAATTCCTGCGCCGCCAAAAAGTAGCCGTAGTAAGAAAAACTCGGGGCGCACTTTTCGCACACAAAGGCATAGTAGCCGTCGTGCGCCGCATCGCTTTCGGTGAGCAAGTCATAGGCTTTGTCGACCCACTCAAAAATCTGTTTTTCCGCCGCTTCGTGCCCTGACTGCGCTTCGAGCGCATCTGCCATATTCAAGTAGGTAATCGCCTGCTCGAGTGCGCCGCCTGCGACACCTTCCATCACGGCGAGCGCTTTTTCATAGAGCGCGAATGCCGCCTCAAAGTTGCCCAGCGCCACTTCGGTCAGCGCCATATTGTTGTAAAGTCCGCCCAAAAGTGAGGGGTCTGTGTTTGGGTTGCTCTCGTAAACGCGCTTTGCCTTTTCAAAGAGCGCAATCGCTTTTTCGTTTTCGCCAAAGGCATTGTAGGCGGTCGCCACATTGATGTAGGTGGTGCCGGCGCTGATGTGCCCTTCAAAATCGAGCGCCTCCACTAAGCGCAGCGCCTCTGCGGCACTCTCAAAAGCGCCCTCTTTGTTGCCGGTTTTGCGAAAATGCCCGACCAATTCGTTGCGCAGCATCAGTTCGCCGCCCAAGTCGTGCCCGAGTTTTGCCTCTTCAAGCCAATAGAGCAAATGGCGCTCGGCGCCCGCATAGTCGCGGTGCGCCATGTATTCGTTCATCTTCTCAATAATGCGCTGCTGCGGCACCGCCTTCACCGCCGGCTTTGCGCCGTAGGGCTCATCGCACAGCAGGCAGCGCGGCTCCGCGTAATCCTCGGGGGTCAAGTAGCCTTTATCGTCACTCATGCGTTTTTCTCCGTTCAATAGATATTGTGTGTGTTAATAATTAAAAAACAATATATTGTGTATATACTGTTTTCTATCATACAATATCGGCGCAGTGAAGTCAATAGAAAAAACGGGTTTTTTCACGCGGAATGTGCAATGCCCCGTTCGTGGCGGCAATGCGGTGCGCTGCCTCATAATGAGGAAGGAGAAATTGCAGCGGCAACACAAGTGATGATTAAAATGTGCCGTAAGCGGCACCACCCTGCGGCATATGTTGCGTAGCAATATGTCATTCCCGTGCGAGTTCGCTTTTGCGAACTCACTCACCCCTAACCACAGATTCTTCTCACTTCACTTTCAGTAAACAAAAAGCGAGTTCGTTTTTGCGAACTCACTCACCCCTAACCGCAGACAACTCTTATTTTCCTTTCGGCAAACAAAAAAGCGAGTTCGCTTTTGCGAACTCGCTAACATCTAAACGCAGACACCCCTTGTTACCTTTCGGCAAACAAAAAGCGAGTTCGTTTTTGCGAACTCGCTAATCAATACATATTCTTAAGCAAAACAATGCTCTTTACTGCGCATCGGTCACTTGGGCTTCAACCGCTTCGCCTGCTTCTGCCTGCGTGGGTTCTTGCGCTGCTGCATCGGTTGCTTCGCTTGTTTGCTCGGCAACCGCTTCCGCCTCTCCGGCTACTTCGCTTGCTTGTGCGATGTCAGCTTCTTCCACCGCTTCCTTCGCTTCTGCTTCTTGTGCTTCGGGTTCTTTCTTATTGCGGTAAATCACATACTTCTGGAAGGGGAAGGTCCACACAAAGGGAATGAGCATTGCCACGGTCGGAATCACCAAGCTGCTCATAAATCCGCTTGCCCAAAAGCCGCCCTTTGCCGCACACCATTCGGTGGCAAAGGTGCCGAACCACGAGGTAAACGCGGTGGTCACTACCACCATGAGCGCAAATAAAATGGTCGAGAGCGCAATGTTGGAGTTGGACTTAAAGGTCACTTTTCGGTTCATAATGTAGGAAGCGACATAGCTTAAGAATGACGCACTCAGGTAGGATATTGCCAAACCCAGGTTTGCGTCATACCCCAAAAACGCCAAAATAGCACTATCCACTTTCACACCTTTGAGAGGCTCCACAAGCGTTGCCTGCCCAATCCAAAAAATAATATAGTAAAGTACGGTGGTGCTGCAGGCGGTAAACACAAATTTTACAAATTCCCACAAGCGCGCGTGTTTTTCGGTAAACGCTTTAAATTTTTCTTTCATAGCCTTCTCCTTCAAGCAAATATAGTTTTATTATAAAGGCAGGCTGCGATTTTGTCAATGTTATTTGACTTTCGCGGCGCTTTGCCCTACAATAAAATAGTAATACGATAAAAGGAGAAAACGCTGTCACCATGAAACATCGCTTTTTGGAAAATCTCTTTGCTTTTTTTGTGTTTTTATTCTTTCGCATCAGCTCCTGGCTGTGCTCGCTGCCGATGTGGATTACTTTGATTTTGCACTTCACCATCGGGCTTTCGATTTGGTGGTTTTGGGCAACGCTTGCGGTGTGGCTGCTCGCGGGTGTGATTCGCTACAGCATGATTCGCTTCGGCAGATGGGGCGCGCGCTCGATTCAAAACACCGAACCCAAGCAAAACAAAAACCCCTATTCGCAATCGAATCGCGATGTTTTTAAAAGTGAAAAATAAAATAGTAAAAAAACAAACAGCGGCATTTGTAAAGGAACCTGACTTTACAAATGCCGCTTTTCTGCTCTTTTAACCCTCTTTTTCGGCTTTTTCGAGTAGCATTTCTGCCGTGATTTCCCGCAGCTGCAAGGATTTTATCGATTTTTCGCCGCAAAGGGAAATACAGTAGCCGTCGTGGTGTATTGTAAAGCCATATAGCTTTACGTTTTCGACCGTCACCGGCTTGCCCTCTACCATCTCCAGCACCTCAAACGAGGCGGGGTCGAGCTGTAAACCCAAGCCGAGCGCCTTCATCACGCTCTCCTTTAGTGTCCACAGCTGCTCAAAGCGCGCCACCGGCGCCGCCTGCAGCCACGCCTGCTCTGCAGGGGTAAACACCTTGTGCGCCACCGGCAGGTTTTTTTCGCTGCACCGCTCGATATCCGCACCGAGTGCGCCCTCGCCGACAGCGAGAATGACATATTCCCCGCTGTGAGAGAGGTTAAACTGCTGCGGGCTCTCCGGCAAATAGGGCTTACCGCATTCCCCGGTAAGAAGCTTCTCTTCCACATCACCGAAGCGGTACCACAGCAGCGCACCGGCGCCGACGGACTGCAGGCGCTGCTGCGCAAAGCGAAAGCGCGCGCAGGCGGCAAAGCGCTGCGCAAAGTGCGCCGCGCAAAATGCCGGCGGCAGTTTGTTTGCCTCATTAATATGGATATAATAGATACTTTCTTTCATTTCACCAAAAAAAAGCGGTGATAAGGAGCATCCTCCCTCACCGCGTTTGCTTTTTTCTTATTTCAAAGCCTCTTTTGCCTGCTCTGTCAAAGCGGTAAAGGCCTTCGGGTCTGCGATAGCAATTTCGGAGAGCATCTTTCTGTTGAGCTCAATGCCTGCTTTCTTCAAACCATTAATAAAGGTAGAGTAGTTCATACCGTTTTGCTTACAAGCAGCGGAAATTCTGGTAATCCAGAGTCTTCTGAAATCTCTCTTCTTCTGCTTGCGGCCGATGTAGGCATAGTTGCCGGATTTCATCACGGCTTCTTTGGCGGTCTTAAAGAGTCTGCTCTTTGCGCCATAGTAGCCTTTTGCCATCTTTAAAGTCTTTTTTCTTCTTTTGCGAGTCATCATCGCGCCCTTAACACGAGCCATGTATCTGTACCTCCGTTAATTCTTAGATTTGCCTGCCCGGCAGGCCGGTTGCCCGGGAACCCCGTGGCGAATGTTGTTTACTTATAAGGAATCAGTCTCTTAATTTGCTTTTGGTTGGTCTTATCGGCAACCGAAGTCTTGCGCAAATTTCTGGTTCTCTTGGTGGTTTTCTTTGTCAGAATGTGGCTCTTGTTTGCATGAGCTCTGATCGGCTTACCGTTTTTAGAAAGCTTAAAGCGCTTTTTCGCACCGGTATGTGTCTTAATTTTCGGCATATTCTTTTCCTCCTTAATAACTGGTGATTGAGAGTAACTGCTCAAACTACTTCGCCTGGTTGGAGACAAGGAACATCAAAATCTGTCTTCCCTCTAACTTCGGCTGTTTTTCAACATTTGCAAATTCCTCACAGGCTTCGGCAAAGCGCTTCATGGTTTGCACACCCATATCCGAATGTCCCATTTCGCGCCCTCTTAAGCGGATGGAAACTTTCACCTTGTTGCCCGCCTTGAGGAAACGCTCCGCATGCTTTAATTTGGTGTTAAAATCATGAACATCAATGTTTAAAGAAAGGCGAATTTCTTTAATTTCCATTGTCTTTTGCTTTTTCTTGTTTTCCTTAGCTTTTTTTGCCTGTTCAAAACAGTACTTGCCGTAGTTCATAATTTTGCACACGGGCGGTTTGGCGTTGGGAGCAATGAGCACCAAATCCAAGTCTTTTTCTTCGGCGATTGCGAGCGCTTCTTTTGAGGACATAATGCCCAATTGCTCGCCGTCGGCAGCAATGACTCTGAGTTCCTTTGCTCTGATTTGCTCGTTGACCAATGTGTTGTTTTTCGCAGCTATTTCCAAGCACCTCCATTGTTTACAAGTTTTAAAACAATAAAAAAACACCGGCATAGAGCGGTGCAATATCAACAGTGCGCAGAAGTCCTGTGCAGCTTCAAAGATATTGACCTTTCCGCTCTCGCAAATAAGGTGAAGGCTTGCGCCTTACTTTATTGTTCTGCATTATTCTAATATACAGGCGGCAATTTGTCAAGAAAAATTTATAATTTTTCAAAAAACAGGCAATACAAGCAGTGTACGAACCCGGTTTCTTTTCGCTGATTTGCCTTAATATTTCGTTAAAAATACTCGCAATACAGACAGTATTGACTGCGTTTTTTGCCTTATCTTAAGGCAAATCAGCAGAAAACAAACTGCCAGCACTTTAAATCCTGATAGTTAAGATGCAGTTTGGTGCTTTGAAAACGCAGGTTGGCTGGCGCCAATCAAGTTTGAAAATGCCAAAATGCGCTTAAATAACGGATTTAAAGCGGGTTCGTACACTGACTGTATTGCCTTGAGTTTTTCTCACTTGTTCAAACTTGTGTTGACAAATTGTTGAAGACTAAAATTTTTGCCGTTAAAAGGTCGAAATTGCCCGCTAAATATTGTTCAATATTCCATCTTTAAAAACCGCGCTCTAAATGGTACAATAATGTTCCGCAATAGTTCGCTTGCGCTCACAGTTTTCAGTGTTCAGTGTTCAGCGTTCAGTCAGCAAGGCTTTGCCTTGCCACCTTTAATTCCGAATTCCGCATTCCGCATTATTATATATTGGAGCCACTATGCAGTATAAAGTCAACTTAGCGGCGCTCGATTCTTCCTTTCAGGTACCGAACGCCCTTGCAGACAACTTTATAAAACTTGCCAACCCGAAGCATATGATTGTGCTGCTTTGGGTACTGCGCCATGCCGACTGCCCCAAGAGTGCAGAGGAAATAGCGGGCGAGCTGCATTTTGACAAAACGCTTGTCAACGAAGCGATTTTTTATTGGATTGACAACGGCTTTATCGTGCCCGACGGGGTTGCCGGTGTGCCGCAGTCGGCGCCGCCTGTAACCGAAACGCCGCAGGAAGTACAGCCGCAACTCCCGCCTGCCACAGCCGAAACCGCCAAAAAACCGGCACACGCGCTCGGCTCCTCGATGGCGGACGATGCCGACATTCTTGCTCGCGCCAAGGAGAGCCCCGAATTTCAATACCTGCTCCAAAAGAGCCAGGAAATCTTCGGCAGAACCATCTCCAAGGCGGAGCGTTCCATGCTTTTAACCCTGACCGATTACTACGGGCTGCCGCCGGAAGTCATCTTAATGTTAATCAAATATGCCGTGCTCTCCGGCAGAACCGGCACGCGCTACATCCAAACCGTCGGCGAGAGCTGGGCGGAGGAAGGCATCACCACCCTTGAAAGCGCGGAAGCAAAAATCAAGCAGTTAAATAAAAATAACCGCCTGTGGCGCAGCTTCAGCGAGCAGGCAGGCATCCCCTACAAGAACCCCACCAAAAAGCAGGAAGCGCTGTTTGTCAAGTGGACCAAAGAGTGGAAAACGCCCGTAGAGCTGCTTGCCTGTGCCTACGAAAAAATGCTCGACAGCATTGATAAGGTAAATTATAATTATTTAGATAAGATTGTCACTTCCTGGCACGAAGCCGGCATCAGAACCATGGAACAGGTAGAAGCATTCGAGCAGGCGGGCAAAGCAAAAAAAGGCGCCGCTAAAAAGGTGCAAACCGACAGCGGTGACCCGTCATTTTCCATTGATAAATTCAACCGATTTGTCGACAATTACGATTTAACCTACAAAAAGGAGGAAAGCGATGTATAACCCCGAAGCGATTGCAAAGGCATTTGCCGCCGTAGCCGAGGACAGGTCCAGGGCGTTGGCGCTCGCCGTAGAGCGCAAGGCAGCCATCGAACAGCAATACCCGCGCATGGCGGAGATTGCGCGAGAGTTAAGCAGCATCGGTGCCTCTATTTCCAAAACCTTTTACAGTGACAACCCCGCGCAGAGCATTGAAGCGCTTGCCGCCGAAAGCCTGCGCCTGCAAGAGGAGCGCAAAGCGCTCTTAAAGAGCTTGGATTTGCAAGAGGACTATCTTGAGCCGCCGTTTCATTGCCCCAAATGCCGCGACACCGGCAGGGTGGACGGAAAAATTTGCAGCTGCATTCGGCAGCGCGCCGTAGAGATTTCGCTCGCGGAGCTTGCGCGCATTTCACCGAGCGCACACTGCAGCTTTGACAACTTCGACCTCTCCTACTACCGCAACTTAACAGATAAAAGCGGCAAAAATGTCGGCGAAAAAGCCAAAGCGAATTACGATTATATCAGAGCCTACAGCGAAGATTTTTCACCGAGCTCCCCGTCGCTGTATATCTTCGGCAAAACGGGTTTGGGGAAAACGCACCTGACCCTCGCCGCCGCCGCTGAGATTATCAAAAAAGGTTATCATGTGGTCTACGGTATGGCAGGCGCTGTATTTTCCGATATTGAAAAAGAGAAATTTAAGGGCATCGAGGGCAAGTACACCATGCAAAAGCTCTTAGATGCCGATTTGCTGATTTTAGACGATTTCGGCAGTGAATTTCACACCTCGTTTTCTGCCGCCGTCGCGCACAATATTATTGAAGGGCGCCTGCTGGCGGGTAAACCCCTCATCATCACCACCAATCTCGATATTAACGCAATTCACGCCCAATACGGCGAGCGCATTGCCTCGCGCATCATCGGCGAGTATGTGCCGATTAAGTTTGAGGGCGAGGATATTCGACAACTCAAAAAATTCCAATATTAAAAAAGTACGAGAGCCGGTACAGCTCTCGTACTTTTTTATTGGAATTTTTTGACAAATAAGGATTTGCGGAGCCCCTTGCGGGCTCCCAAATCCTTATTTGAAGCCTATTAGCAGTTAGCATATTGGCATATTAGCGAATGGGCGGGACACCCGCACCCGATTATATTGTTCCTACGCCGCTTGCGGCTTATAATGGGTAAGGGCAAGGCCCTTCCTTTCGCTAACGGCTAATTTGCTAATTTGCTAACCGCTGACAAATAAGGATTTGGCGCTGCCAAATCCTTATTTGTCGTTGACTTTTGTCAAAACTTATATCATAATTATATTAGATTATTATACTTTAAATATCGGGAGAACCTAATGGACCAAAAAAAGATTGAGCGCATCAACACCTTAGCGCACAAAGAAAAAACCATCGGCTTGACGGATGAAGAAAAAGCCGAGCAGGCGGCTTTGCGCAAAGAATATATCGCCATGTGGCGAAAGAGCCTTGAAAATGAACTCGCACACACCTACATTGTCACGCCTGACGGTAAAAAACACAAAGTCGAAAAGAAGAAAAAAAAGAAACAGTAAACTCGTACACGGATTGTATTGCCCGAGGTGACACAATGAAACGATTCACGGCACTGCTTTTGAGCATCTGTATACTGGTCGGCACTGCCCCGCTGAGCACAGCGGCAGGCAGTTCTTCCGTCGCGCCTGCAAGCAGTGATTATGTTGCCAATGAAGTCATCCTCGTGCAAGATACCTCTGTGCAAGCAGAAGAAGCGCTGCCGCTTGAGAGCGCGGTGCCGATTGATACCGAAGCTCTCTTTGCCGAAGAGGGTGTGCGCACCCTTAAAGGCACGGTCGCCTACGGCACAGACATTGAAGCGCTGTGCGAAGCATTACGCGCGCGCCCCGACATCATCAGTGCCGACCCGAACTACCTGCAGCATATTGACTCGATTCAAATTCCGGCGGAAGCCGCCCGCAGCGGCTCCGACTACAATGCCTTTAACTGGTACCGCGATAATCTGGAGCTCACGCAAGCCTGGCAGAGCGGCGACACTTTGGGTGCCGATGATATCACGGTTGCGGTGCTTGACACGGGCGTTAATATTCACCACAAGGAGTTTGCCGGCGCGATTTCAGAGGACGATTGCTACAACGCGGTGGACGGCAGCGACAATGTTACCGACTCCAACGGGCACGGCAGCAATGTTGCCGGCATTATCGCCATGCGCGCCAATGACTTCGGCTATGTGGGCATTGCCCCCCAAGTCAATATTATGCCGATTAAAATTGCCATCGGTGCCACGATGAGTGACGAGGCGATTTTAAACGGCATTAACTTCGCGGTGGAAAACGGCGCCGATATTCTCAACATGAGCTTTGGCGGCACCACCCTTTCGAGCACCATGGGGCTTGCCTACCAGCGCGCCGCGCGCAAAGCGGTACTCATTGCCGCCGCCGGCAACGCGATGGAAGATGTTGAGGTTGCACCGCAGTACCCCGCCGCCTGCAACGGTGTGCTCGGGGTAATGAGCTACGGCGACTACAGCAACGAGGCGCGCTCGCACTACACGATAGATAACGGGCAGCTTTCCTCTTTTTCCAACTATGATAAAAGCGGCAAATACTACCAAATTGCCGCCCCCGGTGTGGAGATTGCGGGGCCCTCGAATGTTTCCGATACCGGCTTCACCTTTAAATCGGGCACTTCGCAGGCATGCCCGATTGTGGCGGCAACCGCGGCGCTGTACTTAAGCCTGCACCGGCAGGCAACGCCCTACCAGGTCAAGCACGCCCTCATTGCCGGCTCGCAAAAAATCG
Organism: Oscillospiraceae bacterium; assembly: GCA_015066575.1. Lineage (GTDB taxonomy): Bacteria > Bacillota > Clostridia > Oscillospirales > Acutalibacteraceae > RUG714. The sequence goes on along the minus strand of SVOD01000026.1, from coordinate 7,851 downwards.
TTACGGGCTATACGGATGATACGCCGTATAAAGCGCTGGATATGACCGCCGTGCTCGCCCGGGAGGAATGCACCGACCCGGTGGTGCCGGTGAGCAGCGATGCGCTACGCATCTTTAACGCCTGTTTTAATGAGCAATTAACCGCCCTGCACCAAAGCGACCTGGAAGATGTGACCATCCTCAGCCACACCCTTTTCCCGGAGATTGATGAATGTGTGGAAGCGATTGCCGAACTCTATACCGTGCAGGTCATTGAACTTGACGGCATGAGCCTGCAAGCGGAAGATGTTGACTGGCTGCAAAGTGCGGTATTTCCCGACCTTTACCGGCTCGACCTCTCGCGCAATGCAATCGGTCATCTGCCGTTTGCGGCAAACACAGCGCCCAATCTGCGCGAACTCTATGCCGATAACTGCGAACTTTCCTCCACCGATACGCTCGCGTACCTGCCGGCGCTCAAGAGCCTGTCACTTTCGGGTAACAACTTCGTCACTTCCTACCAATTTGAGAAGCTGAACGCTTTGGAGGAACTCGCGCTTGACGGCTGCCGCCTGCAGGATGTGCGCGCCTTTGCTGATTTTAAAGAGCTGACCTACCTCGATGTTTCCGACAATTATATCACGGATATTTCGCCGCTGGCATATTTTGGCGGCACTTACTTAAACATTCAGTCCAACCCGCTCTCTTTCGGCACGCGGCAGGATTACTATATCAACTGTATCGACAGTTTTATGAAAGAGAATGTCGCGACCATCGACCAAATTCGCTTTTATCATGCCGACTGTAACGGGAGCGACAAGGCATACAGCAAGGCGCAAACCCTCGCCTTCCCGACTGCCACCTACCCGCGCAGTGCCGAGAGCGCGGTGCTGTCGGCTGCCGTGAGCCCTGCACAGGCGAATGTCAACAGCTTCGCCCGCTTCTTGAGCGAGAGTGAAAAAGTGCAACTCAATGCCCTCACCGGCAGCATGACCTGGAACGCTGCCGACTTCCCCGCAAGCGAAGATATCCCCGTCAACTGCTGCCCGGTCGCAGGCTTCCCCGAAACGGCGGGCACCGTGCGCATTGCCGCGCCGGAGATTCTTGCCTTTACCTATGAAAATGGCAGCTACACCCTGCTTGCGAATGCCGCCACCGAAGCGGTGGAAATCGGCGGGGTGCGCTACACCACGCGCCACTTGTATGGGGAAGATTGGCTCTTTACCATTCCCGCTTCTCTCCCCTATGCCGACACCTTGCGTGCCACTGCCTTTGACAGTTGCGGTGCCGGCAATACGGTGCGCATCGGCACCACGCCGGCAGAACCCGCTGCAAAGGCAAAAATTCTCTCCGCTGTGTCTGACAAGGCAGAATACTTTACAGGAGAGACGGCTACCATTGAAGTGGTCACCGACAGCGCGGCAAACTTCTTAAAGGTTTACGACTGTAACCACGCGACCGCATCCGTCCTTTCCGGCTACACTGCGGCAAATAACACACGCACCTTTACCCTGCGCGTGCCCTTAAGCGCTGCCGGTTCTTACCGCTATAAATGTTATGCAAGCGCGACCGAAGACTTCGGCATCGGCGCATCTACCGTGCACTTTCGTGTCACCCAACAGGCGCAAAGCCTTAAATTGACTTGCGAAAGCGATTCCGCTTTATACTTAAGCGAAGGCAACACCACCCTGCAATTAGAGCCCGCCTTCTGCCCGCAGAGCAGCCGCGGCGAGGCTGTCACCTACCGCTCGCTCGATACGGCGGTCGCGACAGTTGACGAGAGTGGTGAAGTCACCGCCCGGGGCTACGGCGAAACGGCGATTGTCGCCACTTCCGCAAGCGGCTTAAGCGCCGCCTTCCCCGTGGTGGTCAGCGTGCCGCGCATGAGCGAACCCGATATCACCGAAGGCTATGTCGGCGCCGCCAATTACATTGAATTTTACACCCGCGGTGCCGGCGACTTTGCGCTCTTAAATGCCGACGGCAGCCCCTGCACCGTACCCTATGAATATGAAAAAAACCGCTCGAATATCAGCGGTTACGATACCTATTGGGTGATTGCGCTCTACCCGACAACGGCAGAGCCCCTTAACCTGAAACTCTATGCGGTGGATGATAACGGCATCACCGCCGCAACGAACTTTCACCTTTTAACCCTGCAGCCGATTGCCCCCGTGCAGGACTTCTCCTTCCCGCAGAGCGAATACCGCTTTGCGCGCACCGGCGGCGCGGTCAAAATTGCGCTCACTGTCACCCCTGCCGACAGTACGGAGTATTTTAATTGGAGCATTTCAACCAACACGGTTGCCACCATGAAGGCGTACCGCAACTACTGTGTGCTCACCCCGAAAAAGACCGGGACAGTGACCTTAACCGCCTCGGCGATGATTGACGGCAGAGAGCGCGCCAAATCCGTCACCGTCCGCTTTACGGAAGGGAAGATTTATGAAGCGACAACCGATGTGAGCGCCATCGACCTGTACGAAGAATTTCCGGTGACAGTGACCACCGATAAAACGGTAAGCTTTGTGGATGTCACGGACTCCAACGGCTTGAGCCTTGAATTCAGCGATTATACTTACTATGAGGACCGGGGCGACTACCGCTACTGGACCCTGCCCTGCTTCTTGCGGCGCGATGCCACGTCCATCACCGTCAGCGGCGGCGACAACATCGGCAACCTCGGCAGTACGGTAGAAATCCCCCTGACTGCCACCATGCCGCAAACAGACTTTGCGGCGAACCCCGCCGTGGTGACAGGTGTCGCCGGTCAGGTTGCCAACTTCCACTTAATCAAACTGCCCTCGCGCGCCAATATTCCGTTTGAGCAGTACACGGTCACGGTGGAGGATGAAAGCATTGCCACCTATAATATCGGCAATGTCTACCTCTATAAAGAGGGCGAAACCACCCTGCACTGCCAATACGGGGAGGAAAGCAAAGAGGTGCGCCTGATTGTCAGCGCGCCGATTGAAAGCATTGAACCGAGCGAAACTGCCCTCACGCTAACAGAAGGCGAAAGCTACCCCATCACAGCCACTGTCACACCCGCAAGTTCGGAAAAAATTACCTACACAAGCAGTGATGAAAGCGTTGCCACCGTCAGCGACAGCGGTGTGATTACCGCGCAGGGTGTCGGCGCGGCGACCATTACCCTGAGCGCGCAAAACGGTGTGAGTGCTAAGGTCACGGTGAAAGTCAAAAGCGAAGATGTTATCACTGCCTTAAGTTTTGATAAAACCGCCTACGAATTGGAAATCCCGCAGAGTTTGGACTATACGCTGGCGGCGGATGCCGATATCACCAATCACATTACTTTTGAAAGTTCCAACACGAAACTTTTAAGTGTCAGTGCCGATGGCACATTTACCGCCTTAAAAGAAGGTACTGTGACCATCACAGCCACTGCCGACAGCGGTGTAAGCACTACCGCGACAGTCCATATCACTGCCCACCGGCAGTTGGCGCTTTCGCGACCGGAGATTGAAACGACCATTCGCAGCACCATTTATGTTTCGACCATGCTCACCCCCGCCACCGCGGATTTGGACGGGTATTGGTACAGCGATGACCCGTCGGTCGCCGTGGTCAACCAAAGCGGCACGGTTTACAGCAAAACGCCGGGCAGCTGCCGCATTTACTATATCTCCACGCGCGGCGAAATTGTCACCTGCCTTGTCAAGGTCAACGATATCGCGCTCTCGCGCATTACACCCGAAACCGACATTACCCTCGCGGTCAATGAAAACCATATTATCGAGTACACAAAATATCTCGCTTACTCCGCCGAGTCACCGCAGTTTGTCAGCGAAGACGAAAGCATTGCCGCGGTTGACCAAAACGGCATTATCTATGGTATCAGCGCCGGCACGACCACGGTCATTGCCACCATTAAAAGCGGCAAAACCTACCCGATTAGCGTCACGGTGACAGCGCCTGAGCTGACACTGCGCGGCACGAGCCTGCAGGCAGCCACACTCGAGAGCGAAAACATTCTCGGCACCAAAGCGCAGTATGCGGTCGAAGGTGACTTTGCCATTACCCCCTTCACCGGCGGCAGTTACACCTTCACGCTCACTGCCCTGCACCACACGAGCCTGACAATTACCGATGCGCAGCTCTTCACCTCTGCCGACCTCGGGGAACTGGCACTTCCCAATGGCGATGCGAATGCCGACGGGGTGATTGACTTTGCCGATATTACCCTGCTGCTGGCAACTGCCAACTACGGCAAGTCGGTCGATGCAAGCCGCCGCGGCATGGATATTGACGATAACGGTGTCATCAATGTAAATGACTTAAATGTGATTCTCCTTGCCGACAACTACGGCAACCAAGACAAAGAGATTGTATACTAAAAGAGATAGCGCTCGGCGCTATCTCTTTTTTATGCGGAATTCGGAATGCGGAATTAAAGGGCGACACATTCGCGCTTGTTCCGCTCCGCTCTATTAAAAAATTAGAATGTAGAAAGTAGAAAGTAGAATTAAAAAGCGAAGCACCGCTTCGCCACCACAACTCCACACTCCACTCTCCACACTTCACACTAAAACAAGCGAGTTCGTTTTTCCGAACTCGCCTTTATAATGCAAGGCTTTGCCTTGCCACCACAATTATTCACTTTTCACTATTCACTATTCACTAAAAAACTGCCGGGCTCCTGCCCGACAGTTTTTCTACCTTGCCGCGTTTGTTGTCATATAATCCACACCGAGCGCACACACCTCTGCCGCCGCCTGCGGCGTATCCACAGTCCAGGCATTGAGTTCCATCCCGGCGCTTTTGATGCCCTGCGCAAAATCGGCGCCCTTGAGTAGCGCTTTATACTCGCAGTCAATCCCGCAGCCGCCCAATTTGTCGGCTTGGGTAATCACCTGCTCTGTCAGCTCTTTTGTGAGCAGCTGCAGCCGAATATCGGCGTTGTACGCGCGCACCTGTTCGAGCGCGCCGTATTCAAACGAGATAATGCGCGCCTGCTCAAGCAGACCGTATTTGCCGAGCAAATCCACGATGGTTTTGTAAGGCACCGCCCCCTCGGGCTTGGTTTTGATTTCCACAAAGGGGATAAGCTTTTTCGCTTTGCACAGCGCGAGCGCTTCCTCCAAGGTCGGTGTCACCAAATCGGGATACTCCTTGATATTTGCGCCTTTGGTCAGCGGGTGCGCCTGCACTTCGGCAAGAGGCAGGCTCTCCACCTTGCCGCGAAAGCCTGTCATGCGATTTAAAGAGTCGTCGTGGGAGAGCACCCACACGCCGTCACTTGTTGCGCGCACATCAAACTCGGCATAGCCGTAGCCCTTTTCGGCGGCTTTTTCCAAGGCGGGCAGGGTGTTTTCGGGTGCCTCGACCGCTGCGCCGCGGTGCGCAATTAATTTTACTTTTTCATGCCCCGCAACCTCGCTAAAGCTAAAGGGCTTTGCATATTGGCAGGCATAGCGGGAGTGCTGCTGCCACACGCAGATGCCGCAAATGATAGCCGCACACAGCAGCAGTGCTGTGGCGGCTATGATAATCTTTTTTATTTTCGAAAGAGCCTTCAAACGCTGTATCATTTAGTTTTCCTTCCGTAAGGCGCCGACCAGGCGGAGAAGTTGTATTTGTTTTTACCGATGGTCTGGAATGTTCTCACTTCAATGTAGTAACCGCTCTTGCGCGATAAAGATTTAATGAGCAGTGCCGTTGCCTTCTTATCTCTGACAGTTTTGAGAATGACACCGGATTTGAAATTCTTATTCTTGCACAGGCGGATTTGGTAACCGTCCGTTCCCGTGGTCTGCTTGCTCCAGTGCACGCGCAGTTTCCCCGCGCCGGAGTCGACCGAGGTGACCTTCGTGCCCTTTAAAACAATGGTGTAGTAGCGCACAAAGGAGCCCTGGTAATTTTTACAGGTGGATTTAAAGGCGATTTTCACACTGTGCTTGCCGACCGCTTTGCCGCCGGTTTGGCAGGTCACCGTATATTCCGTGCTCGGAATTTGCTTGCCGTTTGTATCGGTCATCAGTACCTGAGCAGCTGTCGGGTAAATGACTTTTCCGGTGTAGTAAAAGCTCGTTTTTGTCAGTTTTACCGTTTCCACCTTTGCGATTACCGCGTTTTTCGTATAGCCGCAGGAGCCGCATTTTTGCTGTATATTGCCGGTTTGCAGCGCGCTTGCCTTGCGCGTGACAGTGCTTTTAAAGGCATGGCTTTCGCCTCTGCCCGTGCACAGCACCTTGAGCGGTTTGCCGAAGTTCTGCGCGTACTGCATAGTCGGGTTATTCGCGGTATAGACCACGCGCAACACCGCCCCATCGGGCGTGGTGTTTTCGCCCGCAAAGAAGGTGCAGGCGCTGTTAAGCACATCGATTTTACTTAAACTGTCGCAAAAGGCGAAGGCATCTTCACCCACGGCAGTGATGCCTGTCGGCAGTGTCACGGCGCCGAGCGCCGTCTGCATAAAGGTTTCTTTTTCTATTGTACCGATGCCTGTCGGAATGGCAATTGCGCTCAATGACACACAGCCGCTAAAGGCGCCCGCGCCCAACGCGGTGAGGTCTTTGCCGTTTTGCGCAAAGGCGATGCGTTCGAGGCTCTCGCAGGCGCTGAAGGCTTGTGCGCCGATTGCTTTTAAAGTGGAGGGCAAATTCTCTTCGCGCGCGCCATTATGAATCGTATACACCTCTGTCAGTGCCGTGCAAAATTCAAAGGCTTTATCGCCGATAGACTCGGCACCGTCTTTGATGACAACGCCCGCCCCGCCGGAGGTGACCTCTTTAAAGCACACGCTTTGCAGCTCCGTGCATTCCCGAAAGCACTCGTCGGGAATATCTTTGATATCACAGGGTAGCACCACATTTTTAAGCCCACTGCCGGCAAATGCCGCTGTACCGAGGGTTTTGATTTTGCCAAGTTCCACATCGCTCAATTTGGCGCAGCCGTAAAAGGCATAGGCGCCGATGGATTTAAGAGAGTTCGGCAAGGAGAGTTCTTTGATATTTTTTGCATATGCCGCCCAGGGCGCACCGCTTTGGGCGCTGTAATCGGGGATAGCATCACCGCTGCCGCTAATCGTCAGCCTGCCGAGGGTGGAAAGCTCCCACTGCAAATTTTCCGTAATATCGCCTCTCTCGGCGGCAACGCTGCCAAAGCACAGTGTGCCCAGCAGCACTGCGCAAATTAATAGTATACTGCAAATTCTTTTCAACATAAAAACACCATTCTAATCGGGTGCGGGTGACTCCCTGCAGTGCAGGGAGATGTCGGCTTCGCCGACAGAGGGTACGGGCTCCCGTCAGGAGTCCCGCCCTCTAATTCCGAATTCCGCATTCCGAATTCCTAAATTTCATTATATCACTTCCCCCGCGCGGGTGCAAGTATTTACAAACGGAAAAATTTAGGCTATAATCTGACTATGCGTAAAAGCAGAAAACTTAAAATATATATAAGGTCAGGTGTATGATGTTTACCTATATTCTCGACAGTAAAAAAGGCTTGTGCCTGGATTTGTACGACTGCATTAAGCGCGATATTCTCGGCGGCGCTTTGCGCGCTGGGCAAAAGCTGCCCTCCAAGCGCGCAGCGGCAAAGAATTTAGGGGTAAGTGTGATGACGGTTGAAAACGCTTACGCCGCCCTGCAAAGCGAGGGCTACCTCTATTCGCTGCCCAAAAAGGGCTTTTATGTCAGCGACATTTCGGTGCTTGCGCCGCCTGCCGCCGCGGCAGTACCCGCCGCCGCGGTTGCGCTGCCTGCGGAGCCTGCCTACCGCTTTGACTTTGCCGCCAACGGCATGATTGCCGAAAACTTCCCCTTTTCCATTTGGGCGAAGCTGATGCGCGCCACCTTCCGCCGCTCCCCGGAGAGTTTGCTGCTGCCCCCGCCCGCCGGCGGCGTG
>SVOD01000025.1:13463-22507 GCA_015066575.1 Oscillospiraceae bacterium | reverse complement strand
CCACCTCTATGCCGTGGTATGCATTTAAGGAAAAAATCCTCAAGGTAAATGTCGCTAACGGTGTCACCACCATTGGCGAAAACGCGTTTTGGAATTGCAAAACGATTGAGGATGTTACACTCGGTAACACCGTGCAAAAAATCGGTAAATACGCCTTCGGCGGCTGCGAGAGTTTGGAAAGCATTAATTTGCCGAACTCTTTAACAAGCATTGGCGTGCAGGCATTCGGTAACTGCGCAAGCCTCGAAAGCATTGCGATTCCAAGCGGTGTAACAAGTCTTGCCACCAGCACCTTTGCCAGCTGCACAGCGTTAAAAACAATTACCTTACCGACCACACTCACAAAAATCGGTGTCGCTGCGTTCTCTCGCTGCTTCGGTCTGCAAACCGTGAACTACGCCGGCACGCAGGAAGATTGGAACGCTGTTGAGATTTTAGACAGCAACGACCCGCTGCTTGCGGTCAAACCCCAAACGGGCGATGTGATACGCACCGGCACCTGCGGTGAAAATGTGACCTACATCTTAAACGAAACCACCGGGCTTTTGACCATCTCCGGCACGGGCGCGATGTATGACTATGAATTTCTCGATTCACCATTTAATGCTAATCAGAAAGTCAAAGAAATTGTGATTGAAAGCGGTGTCACCACCGTTGGGGATAATGTCTTTACACAGTTATTAAAATTGGAAAAGGTCAGAATGCCGAGCACCGTGACAAGCCTTGGCAAAGATGCCTTTGCATTCTGCTCTGCACTTTCGGATATCAATATCCCCGAAAGTGTGCAGTCTATCGGCAAGGAAGCCTTCAGCGCCTGCTATGCGCTCACAAGCATTACGATTCCCAAGGGTGTGACAACAATCGGAAAGAGCACCTTCTGGTATTGTGATCACCTGCAGAGCGTTACACTGCCGAAGAGTCTGGAAAGTGTGAGCGATAACGCGTTTGTCTATTGCAGCGCGTTAACGAATGTGTTCTACGAGGGTACGGCTTCAGACTGGAATGCGGTTACGATAAGCAGCACCGGTAACGACCCGCTGCTTGGCGCTACCATGCACTACGGCGCAAGCGACTTTGCCGCCATTCGCTACAAGGTGCCGGCATTTAACGGCACAAACACCACGCTCACCTTTAAGAGCGAGAGTATGACCTTAACCGTTTCCGCGGCAGACGGCAACTTTAACAAAGACAATGTGCAAAGCGGCGTTTACAAGGTTTACGCTAAGCAAAAGAACGCCTTGACCGTTTACCTCGGTAAATACGATACCGCAAGCGGAGCTGTGACCAACACGGGTGCGATTACACTCCCGCTCGGTGATGTCAACGGCGATGATGTCATTGACTTTGCAGATACTTCGCGGCTGCTTTCCGCCGCCAACTACGGCAAGTACAATGCGAATATGGACTTGACCGGCGACGGGATGATTAAGATTGATGACATTTCGGTTGCTTTGCTGGCAACTAACTACGGTATGAGTTCGGTGAAAGTTGTATAATCAAATAAAGGGCTGCCTCGGCAGCCCTTTATTAATGCGGAACTTATAATAGTGTGGAGGGTGGAGAGTGGAGTGTGGAGTTGTGGTGGCAAGGCGAAGCCTTGCATTTTAAAGATTCCTCGGCTGCGATCGGAATGACTTTTTTTGTAGTGTGGAGGGTGGAGAGTGTTCAATCAGGGAACCGTCCCCTGATTGGTGATCAGGGAACCGTCCCCTGATTGGTGTTCAAAATTTAAAATTTTTTTCAAATATCATACTTTTGGCTGATGTGCTTTTTCTTTTTTTATTGTATTATGATAATGGATTATTCTGTTATTAAGTACAAAACTTGTTTGTATCTGTTTTTAGTTTGTTGTATAGCGAAAGGACAATTTGTATGAAAAAGGCTGTATCCATCATTTTAAGCATTGTAATGCTTGTGAGCATGGTGACTGCCATGCCCCTCGCGGCGCATGCCGCCGGCAGCGGCAAGTGCGGCGCCAATGTTAATTTCTCTTACAATTCCTCTACCAAAAAGCTAACCATCAGCGGTACCGGGGCGATGTGGAATTTTATCGAGGACAACCCGGGTTGGTATGATTATCGCGCCGAGATTCGCTCCGTTGAGGTTGGCACGGGCGTTACCAAAATCGGCGACTATGCCTTTGCTTACTGTGAGAATGTAACTGCCGTTTCTTTCGCCGGGAGTGTCACAAATATCGGCGAGTATGCCTTCTGCTACTGTGACTCTTTGCAAAGCATTACCCTTCCCGCCGCTTTGACTACGATTGGTCAATATGCCTTTGAGAATTGTTCAGCGTTAAAAAGCATCACCATTCCCGAAGGCATGAGAACCATCACGACTTATGCTTTTTACAACTGCACTTCGTTAGAGAGCGTAACATTTCCGTATACCATCAGAACAATTGAAGACTACGCCTTTACGGATTGTAATCAAATCACCGATGTCTATTATCAGGGTGCAGAAGGCGACTGGAAGCAAATCGTTATCGGTGAAGATAACGTTTACCTGAAAATCGCCACCAAGCATTTCGAACCCACGGGAAGAGGCGCTTGCGGCACCAATGTCGATTACAGCTTTGACAGCGCTACAGGCATCCTCACCATTTCCGGCAGCGGAGAGATGTATAATTACGATACAAACGAATCTCCTTTTTCCGATAACAGCGACATTGCAGCGGTTATCATTGAAAGCGGTGTCACAAGCATCGGTGGTGCCGCTTTTTGGGACTGCGCGGGTTTGGTGAGCATTACTATCCCGCAAAGTGTCACCTATATCGGCGCCTATGCCACCGGGCTGTGCCCGAGCCTGACCGACATTTACTATGCCGGCTCAAAGGCAGAGTGGAACAGTGTCGAGAACAGCGGCGACCTTTCCTCTTTTAGCATCCATTACCATGCGGGCAGCGTGGTTACCGGCTCTGTCGGCGAGAATGTGACGTATTCGCTCGAAAGCGGGGTTTTGACTATCAGCGGCACGGGCGATATGTATGATTACAGTTATTTTTACGACAATCCCTCACCCTTTAGCGAGGATGAAAGCATCACGGCTGTTATCATTGAAAGCGGTGTGACAAACATCGGTAAATATATGTTTAAAGAATGTACCGGCATCACAAGCGTCAGTATCGGCGGCGATGTGGCTGCAATCCGCGACGGCGCGTTTACGGAATGTTCCGCCTTGAAAAGTGTTACGATTCCCGACGGCGTGAGCGTGATTGAGGACAGTGCGTTTCGCTCTTGTACCGGCTTGGAGGAAGTCACTCTCGCCGACAGTGTGACAGATATTGAAAACAGTGCATTTGATGATTGCTCCGCATTAAGCGCTATCACAATCGGCAGCGGCATGAAACATATCAGAAACTATGCTTTTTATAACTGCAACCGGTTAAGCGATGTTTATTATACGGCTTCCAAAGCGCAGTGGTCAAAAATATCTATCGATGCGGAGAATGACCCCCTTACCGCTGCTACTCTGCACTGTGCAGAGACGACCGCAACCGGCAAATGCGGTGAAAATGTGAACTACACATGGGATATGGAGGCCGAGACAGTCGTTATCAGCGGCACCGGCGATATGTATGATTACAACGATACGGACAACAAATCTCCCTTTTACTATTACGGCTTTATCAAAACCGTTACGGTAGAGAGCGGTGTAACAAGCATCGGCGACTATGCTTTTTGCGGTTGTGCCGATTTAGAGAGTGTCGCCCTTGCCGACAGTGTCGAAAAAATCGGCAAAGATGCCTTTGAACTGTGCAAAAAATTAACCGGGGTTACCTTTGGTAGCGGTTTGACAAGCATCGGTAAAGAAGCGTTCAAGCTTTGCAGCGCTTTGGAGAGCGTTGACATTCCCGAGGGTGTGACAGCCGTTCCCGAAAGAGCATTTGAATTTTGCGAAGCCCTAAAAACTGTCAGCCTGCCGCTCACGGTAAGTAACATCGGCTATCGCGCATTTTTTAATTGCAGCGCTTTAGCGGATGTTTACTATGCCGGCTCCAAAGCGGATTGGAAAGCCATCAGCATCGATAGCGGCAATTACCCGCTTACCGCCGCGCTGCGGCATTACGCGATTCATGATGTCAGCGGCACCTGCGGTGCGCAATTAACATGGAGTTTTGATTTTGAAACAAATATTTTCATCATCAGCGGCACGGGGGCGATGGATAACTTTACTTCCACCTCCATGCCGTGGTATGCGTTCAAAGATGAGATAAAAACCGTGATTGTAGAAAACGGTGTTACAACCATTGGCGAGAACGCTTTTTGGAATTGCAAAGCGATTGAGAGTGTCACACTTGGTGATACGCTGGAAAGCATCGGCAAATACGCCTTTAGCGGCTGTGAAAGCCTGGAAAGCATTCATTTGCCGAACTCTTTAACAAGCATTGGTGTGCAGGCATTCGGTAATTGTGAAAGCCTCGAAAGCATTGCCATTCCAAGCGGTGTGACAAGTCTTGCCACCAGCACCTTTGCAAGCTGCGGGGCATTAAAAACAGTTACCTTGCCGACTACACTCACAAAAATCGGTGCTGCTGCGTTCTCTCGCTGCTACAACCTGCAAACCGTGGGTTACGCCGGAACGCAGGAGAATTGGAACGCTGTTGAGATTTTGGACAGCAACGACCCGCTGCTTGCCGTGAAGCCCCAAACGGGCGACATCATTCGCACCGGCACCTGCGGCGAAAACGTGACCTACATTTTGAATGAAACAACAGGATTGTTAACAATTAGCGGCACAGGTGCCATGTATGACTATGATATGATGGAAAACCCGTCACCGTTTAATAATAACCAAAAGATTAAAGAAATTGTGGTTGAAAGCGGTGTCACAAACATCGGGGATGACGCTTTTACACAGTTAACAAAGCTGGAAAAAGTGAGCCTGCCGAGCACCGTAACAAGCCTCGGTAAAGATGCCTTTGCGTTTTGTTTCTTGCTTGCGGACATCAATATCCCCGAAAGTGTGCAGTCCATCGGCAAGGAAGCCTTCAGCGCCTGCTATGCGCTCACAAGCATTACGATTCCCAAGGGTGTGAAAACGATTGGAAAGAGCACCTTCTGGTATTGCAAAGCATTGCAAAGCGTGACACTGCCGAAGAGCCTCGAAAGTGTGAGCGATAACGCGTTTGTCTATTGCAGCGCGTTAACGGATGTGTTCTATGAGGGTACGGCTTCAGAGTGGAGCGCCATAACGATAAGCTCAACGGGTAACGACCCGCTACTTTCCGCAACCAAACACTTTGGTGCAACCGACTTTGCCGCGATTCGCTACAAGGTGCCGGCATTTGCAGGTACAAACACCACGCTCACCTTTAAGAGCGACAGTATGACCTTGACCGTTTCCGCGGCAGACGGCAACTTTAACAAAGACAATGTGCAGGGCGGCGTTTACAGAGTCTACGCCAAGCAAAAGAACTGCTTGACCATCTACCTTGGCGAGTACGATACCGCAAGCGGCGCTGTGACCAACACGGGTGCGCTCATACTCCCGCTCGGTGATGTTAACGGCGATAATGTCATTGACATGGCGGATACTTCGCGGCTGCTTTCCGCCGCCAACTACGGCAAGCACAATGCGAATATGGACTTGACCGGCGACGGGATGATTACGGTGGCGGATATTTCCACCGCTTTGCTGGCGGAGAACTACGGTATGAGTTCGGTGAAAGTTGTATAAAAAGAATAAACTGACTTTCTATCAGGCGGCAGCGATGCCGCCTCAGCTTGTCGAAAAACGAGTTTTTCGACAAGCTGAGCGAGTTCGCTTTTGCGAACTCGCAGATTATCAGCAGTTAGCTAATTAGCATATTGGCGGTTTTTACCGAACCGCCAACTGAAAACTGAAAACTGAAAGCTGAAAACCGACATAGAAAAAAGCACCCGGCGGGGTGCTTTTTCTATGTCATAGCCACATAATATGTCTTTTTGCCGATGCGGATGCGTGACCAGGCATAGCCGTTCGCTCTCCAATAGGAGTCTACGAGCACCTCCGCCGTATAGGCGCGCTTGGTGATGGCAAGCACCTTCGCGCTTGTGCCGACTGCCGCGCGCAGCCGCCTGCCCTTGGGAATGGTCATGGTCTTTACCCCAGGGCGCGAGCCGACAATGTAATCGGCAGAAGCGTAGCCGGTGTAGCCTCTATACTGTATCTTATACCACTTGCCCTGGGAATTGGTCACCACGCCGACCACTTGTACCGCATCGCGGTAGCCGATAATCGAGGCACCGCCGCCACCTGCCACCAAGCCGGCGCTTGTGGAGGGCGATTTGCGAAAGCGCAGACCGCCGGTGGTCTTGCAGTACATTGTCACGGGTGAACTGTAGTTCTTGGTAGTTGATTTCGGCTTGGCATCGAGCGCCTGAATGGGCGCATTGCTCAGCGGCGTGCTGTGGTAAGTAATCAGGTAATAGCCCGGGTTGCGGTCACTCGTCGCCTTAACCACCTGGTCAATCGGCACAATACAGCCGCGGCTTGTGCGCGCCAGCACGCGATTGCTCGCAGTATATTTGCTCGCGCTCATCGAGGGGTCAAACACCTCAATATTCCCGCCGACCTGCTTATAAGCGACCACAAAGTGCCCCGCACTGCTGAACACGCTGTACGCGTCGCCCTGGTTGATAATCGCCATGCCGCCCGCTTTGAGGTGATTGAGCAGCTTCGCCTTATCGCCGGTCACGGTATAGGAAAAATGCGAGTTGGCTTTGCATACCGCATTTAAGAGGGTATATAAATTCGTGCCGCTGTTGTCGCGCGCCTTGTTTGCCAAGGCAAATCGCGCGAGCGAAGCGACCGTGCAGAGCTGCTTGCCGGCAAGGTTATTGACCACCATCGCGGTCGAGCACACGCCGCAGCCGGAGGAAGCAATTGTCTCTTGGCGCGAGGTGCTCGGGTTGTCGTAAGCCACGCCGGAGTAGTTACCCTGCATGTAGTAATAGGGTGCTGCCTTGCCGTTCTTAACCAGCACATAGACTGTCTTGGTATACACCTTGCCACCGAACTTCGCACCGACGGTAATCGTGGTCGTGCCCGCCTTGCCGCCGGCAGTTATCGTGCCGTCGGAGCTGACTTTCACAATAGAGGTATTCGCCGATTTAAAGCTGTAAGCGGTGAATTTCACACTCTGCTTGGCAGCGAGAATATTTCTGCCGAAGAAGTATTTCCCCTCGGTGCTGCCGCTGTAGTTGGAGAGCTCAATATAGGTATACTGCGCGCCCGCGGGCACCCCGTTTTTGGTGCTTGCCTGCTTTGCCGTATTGGTGGCAATCGGCGGCGCGGTAACCTCGAGCGTATAGGTGTAAACAAAGCCTGCCGTATCGACCGAAATGGTCGTGCTGCCGGCAATGAGCGCAGTAATCTCGCCGCTTTTGCTGACGGTTGCGACCTTGGTATTGCTGCTGGAGAACTTGCTCTCGCTCATAAAAGAAATGTTCTTCTTTTGCGCGCTGTCATAGCCGTAAACATCCAACTGATATTTGGTGCCGACCACTAATGAAGTCGCCTTTTTGATGGTGGGTTTGACATAGTAGTAGCGGGTTTTGCTGCCGTAATACGGCGCATGGAACTGCAATTTTACCGCGTGCTTTCCAATCGCGCCGGGGTTGCTGTCATACTGCATGGTGTAGTTGTCACTGCTGACAGGCTTACCGTCATCATCCCACACATCGGCAAGCGGTTTTATCGCTTTGCCGCTGTAAGCAAATTTCGTGCCGTTTAGTGTGACAGTGAAATTTGCCACTACCGTTCTGTCGGTCAGCGTGTAGGCAATGCCCTGCGCCTTTGCATAGACATGGGCGGGCGAATCGCACGCACAAATCAGTACGCACTGCTCGCAGCCCGCAAACGCGCCTTCGCCGATGCTCTCCACAGAAGCCGGCAGATTCACACTCTCTAACGCGCTGCAGTTTTCAAACGCGGCACTGCCCAGGTGCGTAATGCCCTCGCCGAGCGTCACGCGCTTGATCTGCATATCGCCGCTAAAGGGGCTTGCGTTCTCGCTGCCGTAGTCCGCCATCGCACCGCTGCCGCTGATGGTTAGCGCCGCGGTCTCGGCATCGTAGGTGTAACGGATTGTCTCGCCAAGCTGCCCTGCGCTCTCGAGCGCCGCCGCGCTCACACCGAGCCCGACAAGCAGCGACAGCAGAACAGCTGCACTGATTATAACGCTTGTAATCTTTTTCATCCAATCATTCCTTGTTATTAAAATCCGAAAATCGTAAATTTTTCTATTATACATTATAAAACAGAGAATGTGGCAATGCAATTAAGGAATTGTTAATAAAGTATTACAAATGATGTCAAAAGCGGTCGGCGGTCAGCGGTCAGCAGTCGGCGGTCGGCAAGGTTCGCTGCGCGAACTTTTTTTAGCCAATTAGCCGTTAGCCTATTAGCGGTTAGCGAGTGGTGGCGAGTGGAGCAGCAGCGGTCGCAGACCGCTGAATAATTCGGAATGCGGAATGCGGAATGCGGAATTAAAGGTGGCAAGGCAAAGCCTTGCATTTTAAAAGCGAGTTCGCAAAAGCGAACTCGCTTTTTTGTAGTGTGGAGGGTGGAGAGTGGAGAGTGGAGTTGAGGTGGCAAGGCACAGCCTTGCATTTTAAAGGCGAGTTCGTTTTTACGAACTTTTAACGAATGCTTCTTCCCTTGCACATGATACCCGACCGAGTTCGCTTTTGCGAACTCCTGCCAACACGCAACCTGTTATAAAGTGCTTCCCCCCTTCACGCGAGTTCGCTTTTGCGAACTCCTGTCAACATTGCAGCCTGTTAAGAAACTCCCCCCTTCACGCGAGTTCGCTTTTGCGAACTTTTTACTTTTATATCAATTCTGCAATCATTTTACTGCTGCGAGTTCGCTTTTGCGAACTCCTGCCGGCACGCAACCTGTTATAAAGTGCTTCCCCTCTGCGAGTTCGCTTTTGCGAACTCCTGTCAACATTGCAGCCTGTTAAGAAACTCCCCCCTTCACGCGAGTTCGCTTTTGCGAACTTTTTACTTTTATATCAATTCTGCAATCATTTTACTGCTGCGAGTTCGCTTTTGCGA
>SVOD01000025.1:0-13453 GCA_015066575.1 Oscillospiraceae bacterium | reverse complement strand
GCGAGTTCGCTTTTGCGAACTTTTTACTTTTATATCAATTCTGCAATCATTTTACTGCTGCGAGTTCGCTTTTGCGAACTCCTGCCGGCACGCAACCTGTTATGAAACTCCCCCCCTTCTGCGAGTTCGCTTTTGCGAACTTTTTACTTTTATATCAATTCTGCAATCATTTTACTGCTGCGAGTTCGCTTTTGCGAACTCCTGTCAACATTGCAGCCTGTTATAAGGTACTTCCCTTCTACGAGTTCGCTTTTGCGAACTCCTGTCAACATTGCAGCCTGTTATAAGGTACTTCCCCTCTACGAGTTCGCTTTTGCGAACTCCTGCCGGCACGCAACCTGTTATGAAACTCCCCCCTTCTGCGAGTTCGCTTTTGCGAACTTTTTTTAATCCCTTTCCCGTGCCTGTCTTCACGCGAGTTCGCTTTTGCGAACTCCTGTCAACATTGCAGCCTGTTATAAGGTACTTCCCCTCAACGAGTTCGCTTTTGCGAACCGACAACTGAAAACAAAAAACCGAAAACCGAAAACGCAACATCCCGCAGGGGCTTCGCCCTGCGGGATGTCTCTTATTTACTCCAGCGCTTTTCCAGTGCCAGCTGCTGTTTATTCAAGTGCGCGAGTGACTTCTGCCGGCTTGCGTGCGCTTGCGATGCCGCAGCGGCTTTTTGAAGCGCGGCGCTCAGCTGTGCATCCGAGAGCTCTCGCGCTGCATTTGCTTGCGCCGAGCCCTGCGCGAACAGCACTTTGAGCGCGGCGGCTTTCGCTTTCTTGTCGCCCCGATAAGCCTTGTTTGCCGCCGCCAGGAGCTTGGGCAACGCGTTGCCCTGCTGCGCCATCGCATTGGTGTAGGCAAGCTGTGCTGCTGTCCCGGCATAGGAATTGCCGTAGCCCGCAGCCGCCCGGTTGGCTGCCTTGGTGCCTTCGCGCACCGCCTGCAGCGCATTCTCCCGATACGCGCGGTTATACATCTCCACCAGCTTTTGAAACTGCGCGCTCTGCGGTACGCTCACCTGCGCGCCGTAATCGCGCAGCTGATTACCGGCGGCAGCGGCATAGGCTTTTGCGACATTGATGGCGTTTTGGTAGGCATTTTTTAAACCCTGCGGTGTCGACCAGGCAGGTGCCTCGCTTTGGGTCAAATAGCGGTAAATACTTCCCGAATCATATAAATCAGCCATCGTTCCTCCTTACTGCGAAGCGAGGTAGTTGGTCCACCACAGCTTTGCCTGTTCTCTGGCGGCATTGTCCGCATACTTTGCCGCATCGTAGCGCGCCGCATCCAGCTTCTGCTGCGTGCCAAGCATATACTGCGCCTGTTCGATTGCCGCCTGCTGCTGCGCCTGCTGCAATGCAATGAGGTTTGCCAGCTGCTCTTTTTTGGCGCCAAATTCATTGGCAGCGGCACTGTAAAGCGAAGGCACCTTTGCCGCGAGCGCATTCATCTTGCTTTGGTACGCCCGATTGCCCGCCGTTGCCCCGTAGGAATTGCCGAAGCCCTGTGTATTGGCGGCGGCTCCGGCAATCGCATCGAGCATATTGGTGTTCGCCATGTTGCGGTAGGTCCCCTTCAGAGTGCGGTATGCCTGCTGATAATAGGCGCTTTTGTTCGGGTCAAAATCCCCTGCTGCCGTCAGCTTTTTGAGGTTTTGGGCAATGCTCTTTCCCACACCGCTTTTGCTCGAAGTCAGCTTCTGCAAGGCGGCATAGGCGCGCTTGGTGGCATCGCTTGTTTTGTACTGCGGCGCAGCGGCGGCAAGCACCGCATTCGCGCCGGTTTTGCTGTTAATATTCGCCATCCTCTTCCTCCCGATTGTGTTGTTCCAAGATGCCGGCACCGAAATTTTCTTCATCTAAATTATTGATAGTCAGGCACAGCTTTTGCACAAGCGCATTGTACTGCTCCATAAAGCTTTCCAAATTGTGCGCCTGGTCCTGATTCTTATCGTAAGCGGCAAAGTCCGCTTTAAATGTCGGCATTATTTCTCGCCTCCCTGTGTGCTCACATACCCGATGCGAAAGATTTTACTCTTACCGTGCCCTCTGATTTTTAAGCGCAAAAATGCACAGCGCCGCACATCAATCTGTTCGCAGCGCGTACCCTTGCGCGCCGAAACGAAGGAGGCAAGCAGCGTGTAATCGCTGTCGTCATCAAACTTTGCGAGCACCTCAAGGCTTGCGCCGACCTCGCTCTCAAAGGTCAATTTGAGCCGGGAAATGTAGCGGTAATGCTCATTTTCCAAACCGAGCAGCCCGCTTTCACACCACCACGCAACGCGGTTGTTTTCATGCTCCGGCACGTCCCGGTGCTCAAGCAACAGCACATCGGTCATAGCCACTGTCTCGGTGCCGCGCCGCGCGCTTACGCCGGCGAGCGCACACGCCTGCGCGTTGATATTGCACAGCGTATCGCATCCGGCGGCATCCTCCACCCACCAGGTGCCGCTGCGCACCCGGTAGACCAGAAGCTTTTTTTCGCCGCTGTCGTCTTCGACTAAGAGGAAATACTTTTCTTGCGTATGCGCTGCCGCCAGCGGTGTAAAGCGCTGCTCGCCGAGCGCTTCCGAAATGCAAACGGCGCTCCGGGCATTAAAGCGGTAAATCCTGCCGTCGACGCCCATATAATATGCGCCGGTGCCGATAACCTGCAGGCTGCAGGCATCCCGGGCGCGAATACCGATGCATTCCTTACAGGTGTTGGTGCTGTAGTTTGCCGGGCGCGTGCCGTAAACGCAGGTGTAGGAATGCTCTTTGAAAAAGAAGAGGTACTCCCCTATCACGCAGGAAGCGGTAAAAGCGCCGTTGGAACCGACACCGACCGCGTAGGAATCGGAGATAAGTCCCCGATAATCCTCCCAATTTTTAAAGTTGCCCTGGGCGGAAGCTTTGATTTCGTTGTGCACATTGGAAGCCCCCCACACGCGGTTATTGTGTTCGAGCGGTGCCACCAATGCCGGCATAGGCGCCTCAATGTCAATCCACTGCGGATACAGCTGTTGCAAACCCCTGTCGGCGGCAAAATCGCTGCCGATTTGCGTGGTGCTCACCTTCGTGTAGGCAACAGAGTTGTGAATCAAATCCTTTTTGCACAGGGAGTCCGCAAACACCGCGCTGTAATCCACGACCACACAGTGTGTCCACCCGCGCTGCCCCCACTTGTTCTCGGCATTAATAGCAAAGCAGCGGTGCACGCGCAGCAGCTGCTGCTCAATCAGGTTGCCGACCGGGATTTCCCTGCCGCGGTACAGGGTGTTGAGAATCGGTCCGACCGACAGCCGGATGTAGTCGCCTTCCTCGAGCTGCGGAAATGTCTTTTGCGCGGCTGCCTGCGTCCGGCTGTCGGTGTCGAGACTGCACTGCAGCCCCAAGTGAAACATCAACGCGATATAGGGGGTTGTCACCTGCGTAACTGCGCCGGAATCGCTGTCAAAATCATACAGGCAGTTGTCCGTACCCAAAAAATACTGCGAGGTGGCAAAGGTCTGTGCCGGCGAAAACTTTCGGTCGCGCTCGTGGTCGTAAAAATAGTAGCTGCCGTCCTCCCGGCGCACGGCATAGGTAAAGCCGATGTTGAGCAGGCTCTCTGCAGCGGCATCATAGTAGCCGCCTGCCGCCTGCGTGTTAGGCACAAAAGCATCGAAGGGCGCATCCCGGTCGGTACGCATGCCGCTGTAATACGCGAGGTGCTCTACCGCCTCGTTGGTGGCAGGGTCGCGGATTCTCTGCTTGGCGGCATACGCATCCATCTTGGCGATGGACTCCTGCTCGTTATCCGTGTAGACCATGCTCTCGTAGTGATATGCCTCATTGTAGCCGAGCCGCTCCACCTTAGCACCGCTGACGGCAACCGCCATCGCGCTGCCGTCTTGCGGCACGGCAAGCAGGCTGTTGCCCATTTCCAGCAGGGTAAACGCCTTCTCGCTCTCAAAAATTAGCAGCGGCTCCGTGGTCGCTGCGGCGGCAAAGGGATTGTCGCCGTTCGGCGCGTAGCAGTAAATTCCGCTGCCGGTTTTTGTGAAGTACCAAATGCCGTTTTTTTCGAGCGCCGTATCCGCCGGCGCGGGCAGCGTGGTATACAGGGCACGGCTGCGGCGCGGCGCCAGCAGCGGCGCGTAAGTGTCGGAGAGATTCTCCATCGCGTACCACTCGCCCGCTTTGGTAAAATCGGTATGGTTGAGCCCGCCGAAAGCGGCGATATTTACCGTGTCGCGCTTATATTCCGCCAATACCGGTTGCATAGGCACCACTCCTTACATATTGCGGCGCCGCCTGAATCGCCGCCGCGTGAATCGGGGTATGGGTTTCATTGTACCAGGCGGCAAATTGCCGATACGCCTGCTCGAACAGCTGCAAATCGTTGACATAGCGCTCCGGCTCATCGCGCTGCACATCCGCTTCCATGCGCAGGTACCATTCGTACATCTTGGCAAAGCGGCGCGGCGCAATGAGTGTCTGCCCATCCGCCGTATAGGGAAACGTGCGGTGTGCATAGCTGCCGTCCGGCTGTGCGCGCATATAGCTCTCGGCGCCGGCGTGGCGCAGTACAATGTCTTCATAAATGCTTTCATCGAGTTCGCTCAGGCAGCGGATGCACACACTGTCCGGCAGTGCACCCTGTCCCTGCTTCCATACCCGCTCGATGATGGTTCTGATGGTCATACTTCCTCCTAATGCCGCATGGAAAGCGGATTCGTACGCTTGAGCGGCATCACTTCACTTCAAAATACGCTCTTTACTCTAACTTGCTTGCCCGCATATAAGTGGAAAGTGATGCCGCCATACGCTTTTTTGTGAAATACTTTTCGAGAGCCCCCATGTTTTTAACGGGGGCGAAACGACTTCATTGAGCGCCCTGCGCTGCCGTGTCGCTTTCCGAACGCCGAAGCCGCATTCCTTTTAGTCGTTTTCCTTCGAGAGGTACATCATCTCTTCATTCTTCTGCTGTTGCGAATGCTCGATGATTTCCGCCACACCGGCGGGCACCTCTACCTCTTTGCCGCGCGGCACACTGTAGCGCACGCCGTTGAGCCACACCTGTACCGGTGCTTCGTAGCCTTTGCCCTTAAAAAGACGCACGGTCTTTTTGGCGGCATTGTCCGTTTTTGTTGCCATGGTTGCTCCTTTCTTGTTGTGCAAAGCACAACAGTTTTCAGGGTTCAGTGTTCAGTGTTCAGGCATACCCCTCAACCGCCTATGGCCTAAAGGGGGCGCCGAGAAGTGGGCAAATTGAACATAGAACAAGGTTAGATGAAATCTAACTATTCCAATCAAGCGCGAATGTGTCGCCCTCAACTAATAACTAATAGTTCATAACTTATAACTATTCCAATCGGGTGCGGGTGCCCCGCCCGCCACTGTTCACTATTCACTCTTCACTCTTCACTGCGAACATAGTTCGCTTAGTTCGCCGTTGCCAGCGCATTGCTCTCTGCCGAGCACACCTCCAGGCGCACGAGGTAATCCTGCACCAAAATTTCGGAAGTCTTGGTCGCCTTCCAGCCGACAGTGCTTCTCTGGTTGAGCGGGTCTTCGCCGGAGCCCAGGGGCTTAACAATCGTCTGCAAACCGCCGCCGCTGACCTCGGTGGTCGCGTAGGCACCTTTGCCGATAAAGTAGCAGGCATAGACCGCGGTATCCGCCGCACAGCCGTTTGCCTCATCGGTTCCTTTCCAGATTTTGCACTCGGTGTTTTCGATGAAGCGCACCCCGCCGTAGGCACCGATTTCGCCCTCGTAAACCTTTTCGGGGTTCTTGTATTTCTGCACATCAATCCAGCCCTCGAGGTTGGTCAAATCCGTGCCGATGTCGGGGTGGACAATGCAGATGTAGGAGCCGTCAATCTTCGGCGCGTTGTTGCGCTTTAAGATGTTGGCGCACTTCTTAATGAGTTTGAGCGTGATGCCGCAGGTGGTGTCGAGATTCGCTCTGGAAGCGACGGCGGTGCCGTTGGACTTCGGCGCATACACCACATTGGTGCCGCCGGTGATTGCCTGGCGGGTGACCTTGTTGAGCACTCTGCCCGCCTGCGAGCCGATGATGCCGATGGTCTGCACGACCATGGGGTCAATCGCGGTCAGTTCAATCATATCCGAAAGCTCCACAAAGTCGCCCTTCTGGTGCACTTCGGCGGTGATGGTGCCCACAGTGAGCTTCTGCCCCTCGGGGGTCACACCCTCGGTCAGCTCGGTGGCGCTCAAATCCGCCACAAGCGGCTCGAACTTTCTGAATTCGATGGTCTTGCCGCCGTTTTTGGGGATGGGGTACTTGTCCGCAAACTGGTCAAAAACCAGCTCCGGCTCGGCAAGGGTGATGAGCCTCTTTTCGTAGTAGGTTTTGTTTTCCGCCGAAAGGTCGTTGCCGGTGGTCACACCCTCGACAGTCGTTGCCACATCGGTGGTTTTGTTGGTGTAGGTATGGGAAATTTCCGCAAACCTCTGTAAATTGAATAAATACTTTTTCATAAAATCTCCTTTTAAAGCTTGAAGAGTGGAGAGTGGAGTTTTACTAATGCTAAATGCTAAATGCTAAATGCTAAATTAGAAAGTAGAAAGTAGAATTATAATGCAACGCAAAGCGTTGCCACCTCTAATTCCGAATTCCGAATTCCGAATTCCGCATTCCGCATTCCGAATTCCGCATTCCGAATTCCGCATTCCGAATTCCGCATTAAAATGAAATACGTTCTCCCCTAAGCACTCTCCTGTCAATGTCTTCCATTTCCTGCTTGCTTAACTTGCTCACATCAGACTTGACGATAGCCGCTGCCCCTGCGCGCGTGCCGTTTTCAACAGGGCGCGCCATGCGTCGGGTTTGGTTGTCCGCCACCGCTTCTTTGACATTTTGTGCCGTGTAGGCAATCACGCCGCTGAGAATTTCATCAAAGTGGGCATACTGGTACGCATCGCGCATCGGCATCCCGCTTTGCAAGGCGGCAGAGAATTTTTCGTTGTCAATCTCCTTTTCTAAAGAAAAGGCAGGGTAAAGTTCGACTAAATCTGCTGCTTCCTGCTGCCAGCGCTCCACAATTTCCTGCTGCAGCGCCTGCATCTCTTCGGGCGGTGCTTCCGGCTCCTGTTGCGCTTGTGTCGCTTCCGGCTCGCCTGCCGCTGCGGCAATCGGGTCAGCCTGTGTAAGCCTGCTGAGCAGTTCATTGAGGTCTTTTGTACCGTAGCGCTCCTGCAAGGCGGCAAACAAATCGCGATAGCTCTCGTTCTCGCTTTGCAGTGCATCACGCTGTGCCTCCACCTTCTTGGCGTTTTTGAAGCGCTTGTCAATCACGCGCTGTAAATCCGCTTGGTACTGCTCTTTAAACTGCTCCTTGAACTGCCTGTAGCTCTCGGGTGGTTCTCCCCCGGAACTCACGCCCTCCGGTGCTGCGGGAGCACTGTCGGACTGTTCGCCGCTCTCGGCGGTCACTCGGGTGCCTACCCCTTCGGTGGCGGAGGCTTCCTCCGCCGCGGCGCTTATGGTTGCGGCAGGCGCCGTACTCTCGCCGCCGAACAATAACAAATTGAGTGTTTTCATCATCTTTCCTTTCCGCACAATTGTAAAGTGGTTTCACCTTACAGCTATGCATCTGTGTTTCTTGCGTGTCTTTATCATACCGCAAGGCAGTTTGACTGTTAATTTGACTTCGTAAGTTCACTGCGCAGCAACTTCACTGCGTGAAAGTATCTTTCACGCTTATATAAAATGCAACACGCAGTGTTGCCACCACAACTTGCGCTTGAGCGCAAACATCACTTCGGCGAAGCTGAAACATCACTGCGCAGCAACTTCACTGCGCAGCAACTTCACTGCGTGAAAGTATCTTTCACGCTTATATACTCCCCATACTGCGCTTCGAGCATTTTCAGGCTCGTGAGAATGAGGTTGGCAATCCGGCGCATGCTGCGGTTGTCGCGGTAAAAGTAGCGCAGGCTGACATAGGCGCTGCCCTCGCTGTGGGTTAAATCGCAGATTTCGCCGCCCGCCCGTGCCTGCTCGGCAGCAAAAATCAACTCGCTCGCGAGAACGGATACCGCCGCGCAAACAATGTCCTTGCCCGCCGGTGCAAAGCCCGCGTGCCCGCGAAACTCAATCCCGAAATAGCAAGGCGTGTGGGTGTAAGTTATGGTTGTCATGATGTCTCCTTTCGACAAATAAGAATTTGTCGAGGTCTACGACCTCGCAAATTCATATTTGAGCAGTCAGCGGTCAGCGGTCAGCAGTTAGCGAACGGTGGCGTTGCTACGCAACGCATTTAAATCGGGTGCGGGTGACTCCCTGCAGTGCAGGGAGATGTCACGAAGTGACAGAGGGTACGGGCTCCCGTCAGGAGTCCCGCCCTCGGCTGGCTGCCGACTGCCGGCTGCCGACTGCTGAGCGTCAGCGCGCCAAATCCTTTAGCCGAGCAATCGCAGATTGCGAACGCCAAGGTTCTGAGCCAAAGGCTCAGGTTCTTATTTGTCGAGCAGCGCGAGCATCTTCTCCTTCCCCGCGAAGTCCATAAGCGAAATCGCGGCGGCTGCCTGGTCTCTGATTTGCGGGTTAAACATCCCCTTTTCAAACATCCCCATCACAAATTGGTTGTGGGTAATCTGGTTAAAGGGCGACTGCTTTTGGGCGCTGACCTTAATGTCAAACACCGGCTCGCGCGCACCGAAGGCAACGCCCATGAGCTCTCTGTCGACTGCCTGCATGGCGCTGTTATCAAAGTGCAAAAAGTAAAAATCGCCGTTGGGTTCTGTAATCCGGAACACCCGCGTCCGGTCGTAAAATTGGCGCATGAGTTCCATCACCAGGCGACATTCTTCCACAAAGGCGCGGTAGGACGCCTTAATGCTGTCGCGCGAGAGCTTATTGCCGGCTTCCTGCAACATTGAGATTGCCGAAGCCGCCGTCACGCCGCTGACCGCACCGCCCTGGTTAAAGTCGCGGTTGCCGGAGGTTTCCTTCATCTCCTGGATTTTGCGCTCGCGAAAGTCAATGACACTTGCATCGAGCTGCCGCACCGGCAGGGCGTAGACCGCTGCCGTCGGGTCGCCCGTGACCTCAATAAAATCCTTGGAATAATCCGCCAGCTCCGCGAGATTTACCCCGCTGCCTGCCTTGGTCAGGTAACGCGGTTTGGCGAGCAGGCGCGCGTTAAACTGAATGTCGGCATCGAGCGCATCAATCGTTTCCTGGCTGTCCTTCATCACATCGATAAAGCCGAAGCCGATGGGCGTGCCCTCGAGCGCATACAGCACATCGAACACAAAGGGATACTGCCCGTGATTGTAGAAGCCGCTTTCGCGGTAGGCTTCCTCGTTTTCCGAGGCGTAGAGAATTGTTTGCCCCACAAACTTGCAGTAGTGCAGCACCGGTCTGCCTGCGTCATCGAGCTTTTTGTAGTACCAATCAATGACCGCACTCTTGCGCGAGGTATCCACGCTCTCGTCATAGATGTATTTGCTCACATCAATTGAGGGCGCCGGTGTTTCCGGCAGCGCGGGGTACGCCGCGGCAAGCGTGTCGTGATTGACCAGCTCCACATGAAAGAGGTTTTCGGACTGCTGAATATCCGTAATCCCCGGCTCCCAAAAAAGATTGAGCAAGTCGATGCGCCTGATACAGATATCATCCTTGAGCGCATCCCAAAAGATGCCTTTAACGCCGGTGCCGTGCTTTAATTTATACCACCAGGCATCGGAATAAACCTGCTCGTAGTTGTTGCGCTCCAAAATTGCGGGCACGACCTGCGAAAGCATTTTTGCCGTTTCACTGTCGGACTCCTCGGCAGGTAAAATCGCGGGCTCCGGGTAGTTGTCCATCGCATCGGCATGCTTATTGAGAATTGAGTTAAACAGCCAAGCGGAGGCGGGCAGCTTGCCGCCGTCCCTGCGCCGGTACTGCTCCCAGTGGCGCATCTTGAACCACTGCTCGTTATCAATGATTTTTTGCTCCAAATTGGCTTTGGCACTCTTGTACTGTTGCAGCGTTGCCGCCGCTTCGCGAATGTCTTTGACTGTAATTGGCATTGTTTTGTTCCTTTCCGGGTTCGCTGTGCGAACCGTGTTCAGTGTTCAGTTTTCAGTGTTCAGTGGCGAGTTCGCAAAAGCGAACTCGCTGTTTTAAGTCGGCGGTTGGCGGTTGGCGGTTCGGTTTGCCGAACCGCTTTTCTAATCAAGTGCGAATGTGTCGCCCTCAATTCTTCATTATTCACTATTCATTCTTCATTCAGCGGTCCGCGACCGCTGCTGTTCCTCATTCCGCATTCCGCATTATAATGCGCAGCGATACGCATGCTAAATCCTGAAAAAGCGCGCCGGCTTTTTCGCTTGCTTTAAATTGAGCGGGTCATCCCGGCTGAGCGCCACGCGCTCGGTCTGCCGCGGGGTAATGGGATTTGCCATGAGCACATAGCGGCACTCGTCATAGATATGGTCCTCCTGCGTGGTGTCGATATCCTCCACATCGCTTTTGGAATACACCAGGTTCGGAATGGTTCTGATAAAGTGGCGGCAGGTGTCAAACACCTGAAAGCGCGGTGTACCTTCTTCATCAAACGCGAGCCGATAGTGGTACTGCATTTTGCCCGCAATGCGGTGGTTGTCGCCCGGCTCCCAAAAGACCGGCCGAGCGCCCTTTGCCATAATGTCGGCAATGCTTTCGCCGCGTGACACATCGAAGATAGAAGGGTCTGCAATCCCCGCAATTTTCCTGCCGCGCAGGTTTTCATCCTCGCTCTCGATGCGCAGGATTTGCGCCGCCACATCTGCCATATTCATTTGCAGACCGTGGTTGGGCGTACCGTCGCAGCCGTAGTATTCGCGGATGCGGTAGAGCATCCCCTCGGGGCTTGCGGCATACCAGCCCACGCTAAAAGGCTTTTGGTAGCCGAAATCAAAGCCGCGCCAAATGCGCCAATACGAAGGAATGCGAAAGGGTTTGATGACATGTGTCCACTTTTCATCTTCGTAATGCTCCGGGTCGTTGCGCCACTCGCTAAAGACCTGCCCCTCAAAGCTGTCCCAAGAGCCGTAGAGCAGTGCATTCTTTTCCGCCTCCGGCAGCATCGCAAGGCTTGCCAAATACTGCGGGTCGTTCTCGAGCAGCTTTTTGTTGTCAAAGATATTGCTCGGCACAAAAATGCGCGACTTTTCAATTTTGAGCGTTTTCCCCTGCGGCGACGGCACCAAATAGCTGTCCTTGATGGGGGTGAGCGGCGGCGCCGCCGTGATAAAGCGCTGCTTGACCCAACTGTGCCCGATACCGCCCGGGTTTGTTGTTGCGCGGATGTAGACGCGCGTGCCCGGTCCTGTCGGACGGTTGCGCGAAAACATATAGGAATACTCATCAAAGGTAAAATGCGTCAGCTCATCAAAGCCGATAAAGTCGTATGCCTTGCCCTGGTAGTTGGTGCGGTCCTTGGTGTGCTGCATGGAACCGAAGTAGATTTTCGCGCCGCTCGGGAACAGCCAGCAGTGCGCCTGCGCGTTGTAGCGCGCGGCGGGAAACGCCGGCAGGTAGATGGCGCGCGAGCGGTCAACCAGCTCCGCCAGCTGCGGGTAGGTCTTGCGCAAAATCAGCGCCTTGTAGTGCGGAATATGCACCTGCCGCAGTGCTTCCGCGAGCAGCGCATCGCTCTTGCCGCCGCCGGCTGCGCCGCCGTAAAGCGCCTCATACTCTGGGCGCTCCTGAAACTGCCGCTGCTTTGGCTGCGGCTGCCAGATAATGTTGCTCATGGTTCTCCCTTTGGTCGATTAACAATTCGGAATGCCGGAGTTCGGAATTCGGAATTATCGGGCGGGAACACCCGCTCCCGTTCCGCTTCGCTCTACTTTGCTCGCGTTGCGAGCAATTTTGAATTTTGAATGTTGAATTGAGGTGGCAAGGCAAAGCCTTGCATTATAATGAGGAATTCGGAATGCGGAATTAGTGGTGGCAAAGGGCAAAAAGGCTTAAATCCTAATAGCCTCTCGCTTGCCCTTTTTGGCTAATTTGTCCGATTTTTCATTGCTTGGCGTCAGCCAAGCGGCTTCAATATCAAAGAAATTATCACAAAAATTTCTGCGCGAGAGGTGCTTCGCAGTTTTGGTTAGCCTATTTTGCACTAAAACAAGGCAAAACGGTGAAGGAATGCTAACGCATTGTAAAGCGTTTTAACGCAGTATTAGGGTAAAAGAGGCAACCAAAACCTGTTAGGATTTAAACCTTTTCGCCCTGCCTTGCATTTTAAAGATTCCTCGACTGCGCTCGGAATTACTTTTATGTAAAAGTGTAAAAGGGGACGGTTCTTGTTTATCTTTTCTTGCTGTTGCTCTAAGGCTTTGCCTCGCGTAAAATTCTAAATTCTAAATTCCAAATTCTGAACTTCCATGCAATGCCGAGTTCGCTTTTGCGAACTCGCTTTTTAAATGCGCGCAAGGCGCGCCACCTTTCATTCCGAATTTCGCATTCCGCATTCCGCATTATTCAGCGGCATCCGCCGCTGCCACCTCCGGCAGCAGCACCACCCCGCCCGCTTGCGCTTTTTCGGGCGGCGCCGGCAGCTTGCGCGCCGCAAGCTCGAGCTTTCGCTTGGTCAGCTCGTAGTTTCTCTCATCCTTCATGGTCGGAATGTTATTGACATCGCGCAGCACGGCGGTCAGGTTTTTGAGAGCCGTGGTCAGGTTGTATATACCGGTGGGTTTGTCGGTTTCTTCACTGCTCAAGCGAATGTTTTCCAGGAGCCTGTCGGCAATGTCATTAATCTTGCAGCGCTGTGCAAAGGCACTTTCGGGCGGCGGTTCATCGGGCGGCATCACCTCTGCTGTCTGCGCCTGCCGCGTGACTGCCTGCTCTGCCGCCTGCGCCGGCTGCCGGCGGCGTTGCTTTTCCCGGTACCAGCCGCCTTTGGCGGAATGCGCCTTGAGCGTTTGGTAGGCAATGCCGTTTTCCTTTGCAAACTGCTTAAGAGAGACAGCGGGTGCGTTTAAATAGGCGGCTTTCATTTCTTCCCAATCTACTCGCACGGTTCCCTCCTATAGGCGCTCCATCATTTGGTAGACACTGCAATTGACATAACCGTTTGCCGCGCAATACTTTTTCTTGTGCGCGTTTTTTGCCTGCTTGTCGCAAAAGGCTAAGCTCAGGCACTCCCAATCACCGAAATCCTCGCAGTAGATGCTGTTGTACATATCCTTTTTAAACAGCGGACAGCCGCAGTTGTCGTGCAGCTTCTGGCGGTTTAAATCCACCCGCTCACTTTTTAGAATGTTGTAGAGCGTCTGCTTGGAAATGCCGAAGATGCGGCAAATTTCCGCCACCGGTATTTGGCTTTTGTACACTGCTATTAACTTGTTTTTATCTATCTCTTTTTTCATGGTTTCCTTTCGACAAATAAGGATTTGTCGAGCAAACAGCTCGCCAAATTCCTTATTTGTCAGTTTTCAGTTTTCAGGGTTCAGTTTTCAGTTTCACCCACCGCGTGCTATGCACGCACCGCCCTT
>SVOD01000142.1 GCA_015066575.1 Oscillospiraceae bacterium | reverse complement strand
GCGCCACCTGCTGTGGAAGATGCAACTACAGATGCACCGGAAATGGTGATTGCGCCCGCTTTACCTTTGTAACCGGCGCCGATGCCCGCGCCGCTTCCCCCGGTAGCGACGATGGTGCCGCCATGAATGCGAATCGGACTGGTTTGGTTGGCTTCTCTTCCGCCGCCGATGCCCGCGCCCGTATAGCGGGAATTGACACCGGAAGCATTGATTCTTCCTCCGTAGATGTCAATCGGGCCATTGGAACTGTATTCACCGCCGCCGATACCCGCTGCTGTTGCAGACTCAACGGCGGCAATGTCGCCGTCGAAGATGGCAATTGCGCTGTTATCTCTGCCGCTGCAATTGGAGCCGCTGCCGATAGCAGAGCCGTCATAGCCGTTTGCGGTTATGTTACCCCCATAGATTACAATACCTGCCGCGGTGCCGGTGCCGCCGGATTGGTCCCAACTCGTTTTGCCGCCGTAACCGCCGCCAATGGCAGCCCCATAGCCGTGGGTACGGCAACTGATATTGCCGCCGTAGATTTCAATTTTTTGAGCCGTTCCGCCTTTACCGCCGCCAATTGCGGCACCGTAATAACAGTTGATTGTATGCCCTGTTTCCACATCAAGGCTGCCGCCGTAAATACGGATAATTCCCGTATCGCCGGAATCTGCTCCGATAACGCCTTTATTGATATCTTCGGTTTCGGGTCCCTTTTCATAATGGGCAACGATTTTTCCGCTGTCATTTGCCTGCCCGTATATATTTAAGGTGCCGCCGCGGGATAAACCGATACCGTCGTTTGCGGTCAATGTGGCGCCATCGCATAAGAGAATATTCACCGTGTAATCACCGATATATAAGCGCTCGGTGATGGTAAAACTGCTTTTGACAACGTACCAACCCGCACTCAGGGTATTGGAGGATCTATCCCTCAAATCGGTATAATCGGTGCAGAACTCTCCATGCCAAACAACAGTGCCGGCGCTTTCTTTCCAACTGCGTTCAACATACGGTATACTGCCTGTTTCCGCCGCTGCCGAAAGAGGGACAGCGCTAAACACGCCGATAAGCATAACCAGGGTTAATACGATACTGATAAATTTTCTGATAGTTTTCATGGTTTGTTTCCTTTTTTGCCGCTACGCATGTTACGGAAAAGTTGCAGGGGAAACATGAGCGGGATTTTTAAAAAAATGATTGTATACATAGATAGTATAACATATTTTCTAAAATGAGAAAAGAGTAATAAAACAATATTATTGCTCGCCTGCAAAATCGCTTATGTGTTGCAAATAGCTTCTAAAATATGTTATAATAATTTATTATTTATCAGTTTTTGGGAGTAAAATATGAAAAAACAAATCAGCCTGCTGCTTGCCGTTGTCTTGGCGATACTCTGTTGCCTGAGTCCGTTGATGCTCGGCACGGCAGCCGACAAAGCCAAAGAGGATGCGCTCTATGAAGTATCTCAAACTGTCTATGCCGATGCGTATATGCTCATCGATTTGAATGATGACAGCCACCCGCTGCTGGCACAAAAAAATAAGGATAAAAAGAAGTACCCCGCTTCCCTTACCAAGATAGCCACCGCGATGGTCATTTTAAACAATATGAAAGACCTACAGCAAAAAACGACCGTTTCGCAAGGGGCAATCGAAATGCTTGCCGGTACCGATGCACAAATTGTCGGTTTGAGCGCCGGCGAGGAAGTGACGATGGAAAAACTGCTCTCGCTGATTATGGTTTACTCCGCGTGTGACGCCTGCAATGTCGCCGCCGAAGCGATTGCGGGCAGTGTTTCCGCTTTTGTGGAGATGATGAACGACTGGGCAAAAAAAGTCGGCTGTACCTCTACCCACTTTGTCAACTGCGACGGGTTGCACGACGAAGACCATTACACCACTGCCGCCGATATTGCACGCATGAGTTTAGCGGCAATGAAAAACGATATTTTTATGCAAATCTGCACCCAAACTTATGTGGATTTTCACGAAATTCGCTATTACCACACAAACTTTATGCTCGATGACTCTCAGCCGCTCTATTACTATAAATATGCCAAAGGCATTAAAACCGGCTCTACCAATGCCGCCGGTTACTGCGTGGTGACAACGGCAGCAAAAGGCGACTATCGCTACCTCGCCGTTGTGATGGATTCCCCCATGCAGGACTACAAGGGCGAGGAAGCAAAGTATTCCTTTATCGATGCGGCAACCCTTTTTGACTGGGCGTTTGCCTCACTGCACTACACCACCGTGCTCAAACAAGGGCAATCCGCTATTGACATTAAGCTCACCCGCGCCAAGGATGCGGACACGGTGCCCCTTATCAGCAACAGCGATATCAAAGTGCTCGTGCCGACCACGGCAGATGCCGATGTCAAAATCGAGCCGATTGACCCCCCCGAAGAATTGCAGGCGCCTCTCAAAAAAGGTGAAAAAATCTGCAAAGCAAACATCGTTTACAACAAGCAGGTGTTGGCAACTGTCGAACTTCAAACCGGCAATGCGGTAGAACTGTCAACCTTCTACAAATGCCTTGCTTTTCTCAAAGCCCATTTGGTTGCAACGCTCATTTGCCTGCTGGTGCTTGTCATCCTTATTTTCATTTTGCTCAAACTGCGCAAGCGCCCGCAACAGAAAAAAGCGGCGCCGCGCCGGCGCAATCGGCATGAGCCGAGTGAAAAGCAAAAGCAATATGCCGCCTATAAGCGGCAGCAGGCGCGCGAAAGAAACGAGTACCCGCGCGACTAATCCGCAACCGCTTTGCCTGCCATTGCAGGGCGAGAAAGGACCACTATGGGAATGGATTTTGAAAAAGCAGCCATCAACGATACTTCCGGCTTTGTTTTACTCTCGGACTATGCGCCTGTTATACAGGAAATCCGCTATTTTACAACTTATAATTTTATCGGAGAGCGCATCAACGGATACGAGCAACCCTGCGCCCTTATCACTGCGCCGGCGGCGCGCGCAATCCGGGAAATCTGCAATGAACTCAATGTGCTCGGCTACCGCTTAAAAGTGTTTGATGCCTACCGCCCTGCCACGGCGGTAAAGCAGTTTGTGCTGTGGGGTATTGAGGACCTTGACCAACGCATGAAGCCGTTTTTTTACCCGGATTTGGAAAAACAGGAACTGTTTGAAAAAGGCTATATTGCCGGTCAATCCTCGCACAGCCGCGGCAGTACGATAGATGTCACGCTCCTGGATATGCAAACCGGAAAAGAAGTTGA
The DNA here is from genome assembly GCA_015066575.1 of Oscillospiraceae bacterium. Classification (GTDB taxonomy): domain Bacteria; phylum Bacillota; class Clostridia; order Oscillospirales; family Acutalibacteraceae; genus RUG714. The sequence continues at coordinate 1,918 of SVOD01000142.1, read as the reverse complement.
TATGGGCAGCCCCTTTGACTTTTTCAGTGAAATCTCTCACCCGGACAGCCGCGCGGTAAGCGATGCACAATACGATAACCGTATGCTTTTGCAGAAAATAATGAAAAAATACGGTTTTGTCCCGCTCGAGTGCGAGTGGTGGCACTTCACTTTAGAAAACGAACCGTACCCCGATACCTATTTTGAATTCCCTGTCAACGCACAATTATTAAAGCGCTAAGACTTTGTTATGAAAAAAAAGAGCCTTTTTGCCATATGCAGTTGTTATGCTGCTATCATCATATTTACCATTGTCGCCATTCTCATTGCAGGAAAGTATTATTTCGCTTACCTGCCGATTCCTTACGAAAACTATCGCTCACAGATTACGATTTCGGATGAGAGCGTGATAGAGCAAACCGATATGCACACCGTCGGTGACTCGCTCAAAATCACCTTTCACTCACTCAAAGCCGGCAGCGCAAGTGTAGAAGCCGTTTTTCTAAACGGGCAAAACGAAAAGGAAAGCACCACTGTTTACTATAATTTCACCGTGCTGCCTACGGGCGTCATTTTCGTTTCCGGCTATGACTTCGGCGGCTTTCTCTTTGTGGTGCTGGGCATTACATTAATAAGCCTGACATCTTTTCTCTTTTGCTTTTTGCAACTGCGCAAGCGCCTGCGGCAGCAATACTTTTCTTACAAAACGGTTTTGGACTTGGCGCTGCTTATCTTTTTTCTGCTGCAATCGGCGCTGTATTTTTTGTTGCTGCAACACTGTATTGCCTCGCCCGAACTGGCGGACTCCTGGCAGATTGCCAACCTCGCCGGCTTTGTGATGAGCATTGTTTTCCTGCTCTCACTCCCGCTGTTAATACTGTTTGCAGGTTTTTTGTGCGCGAGCAATCTTTCTTTAATTCGCCACGAGGGGCTGCGCAGAAACAACTTGTTCGGTATTTTCATCAGTGCGCTGTTGTTGGCAGGTTCCGTCACCTGCATTATCTTGACCTTACGCTATCCGACCACTACCGGAATCAGTGGTATGGAAGTGCGCGGCGCGCTTATGCGCACGGTCATTTCTTCAGGCTTTGTTTACGGCGAATGCCTGTTGCTGGCTGCGGTACTATGTACCCAATATGCCGCCAAATTTAAACCGAAATATAACCAGGATTTCATCATCATTCTCGGCTGCAAAATTCGCGCCGACGGCACCCCGCTGCCGCTGTTGCAGGGCAGAATTGACCGCGCGCTGGAATTTTACCGGCAGCAGTTGGAACAAACCGGCAAACAGGCTTGCTTTATTCCCTCCGGCGGGCAGGGCGACGATGAAGTTATCAGCGAAGCCGAAAGCATGAAGCGCTATTTAGTGGAACAGGGAATTGACGAGAGCCTGATTTTCCCCGAAACGCGCTCAACCACCACGCTGGAAAATATGCGTTTTTCCAAAAAAATTGCCGATGCGCACAAACCGGACGCCAACATCCTGTTTTCAACCACCAACTACCACATTTTCCGCAGCGGTATTTTTTCCGCCAAAGCGGGAATGCGCGCTTCCGGCATCGGTGCCAAAACAAAATGGTATTTCTGGCCGAATGCGCAAATGCGCGAATTTATCGGCTTGCTTGCCGAAGAGTGGAAAATCAATCTGTTTTTCATTTTCTTCGCCGTGGCACTCTCTTCCCTGTTTGCCAATTTACCGACAATCGTCAGCTTTTTAGTGCGTTAACCCAAATATCCGTATAGAAAAAAGACGGTAGCACCGTCTCTTCAGACTGTCGAAAAAGTGGCTGAAACCACACGGATTTATAAATCAGAACACTTTTCGCTTTTCTCGACAATTTCTAAATAGTTTTTAGTAAGAAAAAAATACAAGCATATGCTATTAGAAAATCGCCGTTTTTTACTGATATAACGGCGATTTTGTGTTTTTGCCAGTCTC
>SVOD01000141.1 GCA_015066575.1 Oscillospiraceae bacterium | reverse complement strand
CAGATTGGATGAGGCTAAAATCGTCGTTTTTTTACTGATATGACGACGATTTTGTGTTTTTGTCAATCGGCACTTGGAGTATATAGGGATAAGAATAATCAAGGCTGATGTGCCTGCAAGCATTTCTTTGCACACCTTTATTCCGCTTTTTTCGTTGCAATACCGCGTATTCCTGCCAAAAAAAGCGAAAGAAATGCATACAAATAATTGCTTGCAGGTGCGTACAGTTTTGCTTAATTAGTTTTAAAAAATAATAAGCAAAACCACATTATCCTTGGTTGTTCTTATCCCTTGCCTCAGCGTGCCGATTAACAAATTTTAGCTCACTCCTTCGACCTCTGCCAGCTTGTCCTGCAAGGTCATTGACCAATCCACATTTCTTCAAACTTGTGCCCGGCAATTTCTTCGCATGTTCTTTTTTCTTCCGGTGTGAGTGTAACGGTGCCGGTTTCCTTTTTTTGTTTGATTGCTTCCAAAATGAGCATATGCTCTTTCTTTTTCATTTTGTAGCGGTAGACTGCCGCGATGGAAAGGCAGATGAAAATAATCGGCAGGATTGCGTAGGTGAAGCGCACGCCGAAAAGTGCGGTCGGGGTGTTTTCGGCAGCATTGGGATGAAAGCCGAAAAAGTGCAAAATAAAGCCGGTCAAGGCGGCGGAAATGCCGCTGATAATCTTTTTAATGAGGGTGGAAAAGGTGGCAATTTTTCCCTCGCGCCGTTCGCCGGAAATCATTTCATCCACATCGGTCACATCGGGGAAGATATTGCTTGTCACGGTGTTGACACCCGCCAAACCGAAGTTATAAAAAATATAGACCAAAATAAGCAGGAAAGTCGGGGAACCCTTGTGCACGAAGAAACTCAAAGTCAGCGCAAGCACAATAAAAGGCAACTCGATTTTTGCGGGTGCTTGTTTGCTTAAATTGATACTAATCGCGTAGTTGAGAGGAAAGCCTGCCGCCTCGCCCGCCTGTGCAATAAAGGTGGTAATTGCGTAGAGCGACACCATCCCTGCCACATTGTCGAGAAAATAGTAGGAAGTGTTGGAAATGAAACTCAGGGATAAGCAGTTAAACAGCGAGAGCGCAAAGTATTGCCGAAAGGCGCGCGAGGACCAAATCGACTTGTATTCGCCGATAAATTCTTTAAAGGAAAACTTCGGAAACGTTTCTTCTTTACTGCTCGGCTCTTTCGTGCCGAAAAAGGTTGCCAGCAGCGGCAGGGAGAAAAACAGGCACAGCACCAAACCCATCACCATAAATCTGCCTTTAAAAGAGGGATTGAACTGCGGTGTGTTGCCGAAGGCGGCAACAGCGTTGCCGAGAAAGGGCTTGCCCTCTTTGGCGGTGTAGCTGAGAATGAGGGTGGCGATGATAAAAGAGCCCTCGGTGCCGATGGCATCAATAATGGTTTTAACCGAGTTATACTGCGTGCGTAAATTGTATTTGGGCGCGAGCACCGGCAGCATCGCCGTGTGCGGCACAATGACGATGGTGTAAGCGGTCGAAAAGAGCATATACATTCCGGTAAAATAAATCATTTTTATGGTGCTCGCAGCATTGGAAATGCCGAAGGAATACCACATTCCGAAATAGGTGAACATCACCGGCACTAAGCCGATGAGCAGCCACGGGCGGTGCCTGCCGAACTTGGAGCGGGTGCGGTCGGTGATAATGCCCATAATCGGGTCTGTTACCGCGTCACAGAGCTTGGCGCATAGCGCCACGATGCCCGCCTGGGCGGTGGAAAGCCCTTCGACTTTGGTTAAAAAGGGAATAAGAAATAACCCGATGATATAGAACGAACCGTTGGCTAAAAAGACAGCCCAGTTGTAGTTTATCATAGAGGGAATGGCAGATTTGAAATCGGCATCAAAGCCCAAAAACTGCAATATTCTGTTGCCGAAGGATGGTTTTTGTTGCATATTTTTAATGGTGTGAAGTTGATAATTTTACCTTCCCCTAAGGGGAAGGCAGTATTGTATTTATATCATATTTGCCACAATGAACGGGTAACTGCCGAAGGCTTCTTTCATACTTCCGTAATGGTATGCGCAGTCTTTATTATTGTAGCGGTTGTAGACCGTGACGGCGCCGCCTGTTTCCATTTTATAGGTGACGGTATGAATCGAGCTTGCCATCACTTTGCCGGTCCAAAAGCTGATAGTGCCGTAGCGCCCTTTGGGTGCCAGGTGCAGAAAATCGCTTTTTTTGTAAACGGTTTTGACCGGAATACGGTGCTTTTTAAAATAGTGGCGAAGGGTGTAGACATTGGTGCCGAAAAAGCCGCAGAGAATGTGCCCGTAGGGGTAAATTTCGCGGCAAATTTCGCTCAGCTTTTCGGGCTTGCCGTATAGCTGCAAAAGGTTGTATACGGCAATGATTTCACAGCCGCACCAGCCGAAAGAAAACAGCCCGTAGCGAAAGCGCTTGAGCGCACCCAGCCCCTGTGCATTTAAGGTGCCCGCGGGGAGCGTTTTTTCGTAGAGTCGATTGTTTCGGTAGTTTGTTTGGCGCAGAATCATAGCACTTCTCCTTGAATGAGCGGCGGCTTTTGCGGCGATGTTTTGCCGATGGTCAGTGCCGATAAAAAGCGCTCTGCGGCAGGGGCAAGGCTTTCTTTTTGATTGGTATATAGCGTGGCGATGGTATCTCCTGCTGCGACATACTCGCCGCATTTCTTTTCTAAAATAATACCGGCGGCAAAGTCAATACTGTCTTCCATTTTTTGCCTGCCGGCACCCAACAGCGCGGCGGTTTCGCCGATGCGCTGTGCATCGGTTTTTTGAATATAACCGCTTTGCGACGCCGCTATCGGGTGTGCAAAGGCGGCTTCTTCAAACAGCGCGGGATTCTCAATATAGCGCACATTACCGCCTTGTGCGGCAACCATTTGCTTGAATTTTTCAAGCGCTTTGCCGCTTCGCAGGGCTTCTTCGGCAAGGCGCCGTGCGCTTTCTTTTTCAATATTTTCGGCAAGGGCGATAATATTCGCCGCAAGACCCAGGCACAGCGTGCGCAAATCTTCGGCACCGCCGCCGTTTAAGGTGGCAATAACTTCTTTGATTTCCAGGGTGTTTCCGATATGTGTGCCGAGCGGTTCATCCATATCGGTAATCAGCGCGGCGGTTTTTCTGCCGTTTTTTTTGCCGATATCCACCATTGCAGCTGCAAGCTCCCGCGCCTCTTGCGGTGTTTTCATAAACGCGCCGGAGCCGACCTTAACATCGAGTTCAATCACATCGGCACCTGCCGCTAATTTCTTGCTCATAATTGAAGAGGCAATCAGCGGGATGGACTCGACAGTTCCGGTCACATCGCGCAGGGCATAGAGAATTTTATCCGCCGGCACCAAATTTTTGGATTGGGCGACAATGGCAATGCCGATGTTTTTTACCTGTTCCAAAAAATCGTTTTCGCTTATCGTTGTCCGAAAGCCGGGAATGCTCTCTAATTTATCTATCGTGCCGCCGGTGTGCCCAAGACCTCTGCCGCTCATTTTGGCAATATTCACCCCGCAGGCTGCGGCAATGGGTGCCACAATGAGTGAGGTTTTATCGCCCACTCCGCCGGTGGAGTGCTTGTCGGCAGTCGGCGAGAGCGCCGTTAGGTCGAGGGTGTCGCCGCTGTGTGCCATTTTGTCGGTGAGTATGGCGGTTTCGGCAGCGGTCATGCCGTTGAGGCAAATTGCCATCAGCAGCGCGCTTGCCTGGTAATCGGCAATGCTGCCGGTACAAATGCCGTCAACAAAAAAAGCAATTTCCGCTTCACTGAGTGCCTGCTTGTTTTTCTTCTTTTCAATAATTTCGATAATATTCATAGCAAAAATCCTTTCGGGAGCAGTGCGGCTAAAGTATGGGTTTCAAACTGCTCACCGTTATATAATACAATTTCAAAGTCGGGTGCGCAAAATTCGCTCATAAACTGCCGGCAAATGCCGCAGGGAGGGCAAAATGCGCTGATTTGACCGGCTGTACCGCCGATAATCAGTATGCGCACAAACTGCCGTTTGCCCGCGCTCAATGCCGCCGCGAAGGCGCTGCGCTCCGCGCACAGGGTGGCACCGAAGGAGGCGTTCTCGATATTCACACCCGTAAAAATGCTGCCGTCTGCACATTCCAGCGCGGCGGCAACCTGAAAGTTTGAATACGGTGCATAGGCGTTATCAAGAGTTTTTAACGCTTTCTCTAATAAAAGCTGATGCATTACTCTTTCCTCGCTATTCTTTCTAAAAAACTATCCCCCGCAAGGGTGTTATCAATTTGAAAGTTATCTAAAACCGTTTTGGCAATAGCTGCAAAAGTCGGCAGGGTACCGAGGTTCACAGGCTCCACCTTTTGCCCGATTGCCAACAGCGGCACACATTCTCTGGAGTGGTCGGTACTTGGCGTTGCCGGGTCACAGCCGTGGTCGGCGGTAACGAGCAGCAAATCATCCGTGCGCATACCGGCAGTAAAGGTTGGCAGCCAACGGTCAAATGCCGCTAAAGCTTTGGCATAGCCGTCAACATCATTGCGGTGCCCGTAGAGCATATCAAAGTCTACTAAATTCACAAAGCAAACACCGGTAAAATCCTTTTTTAAGATGCTTTCGCTCACTGCCATTCCTTCCGCGTTCGAGTGGGTTAATGCGTATTCGCTGATGCCGCGGTGTGCAAAAATGTCATATATTTTGCCGACGCTGATGGTGTCAAAATGCCGCTCACAGAGATAATCGAGCATTGTCTTTTGCGGCGGCACGAGCGAAAAATCGCGCCGGTCTGCTGTGCGGCGGTAAGTGCCGTTTTCTTTGACAAAGGGGCGCGCAATCACCCTGCCTACACCGTGCTTTCCTTGAAGAATTTGCCGCGCTTTTTCGCAGGCGCTGTAGAGTTCATCCAAAGGGATAACAGCCGTATTGGCGGCAATTTGAAACACGGAATCGGCGGAGGTGTAGACAATAAAAGCGCCGCTTTGTTCTTGCGCTTTACCGAAGTCTTCAATAACCTTGGTGCCGCTGTAAGGTTTGTTGCACAGCACCGCTCTGCCGGTAGCGGCTTCAAATGCAGTGATAATTTCGGCAGGAAAACCCTGTGCATAGGTGGGCAGGGGTTTAGGGGAAATCAGTCCTGCAATTTCCCAATGCCCGATAGTGGTATCCTTGCCGGC
>SVOD01000024.1 GCA_015066575.1 Oscillospiraceae bacterium | reverse complement strand
ACACCCAGCGCATACTGCTCTTGTGTTAAAGTATGCATGCTTTGCCACTGCCGCCCTTTGCCGGCACTGTCCTCCCGGCAAGCGCGGTAATTGCGCGAGGCGTATCATGGGTGCCGATGTGGTTCATCAGGTTATGCAGCGCCTGCGGCGGATAGTTGGCGCAAATTTCTTCAACAACACGGAAAAAATCTTCACTTCCACCGTGGCGCACAAAGCGGATAATCGCATCCGCAAAGGGGTAGTTCATCACGCAGTCCAGCTGCTTGCCCTGCAGGTAGCGGCGCCTCTCGGAATAGGCAATTTTATTGGTCGCATCCTCCCACACCTCGCCTAAAATCAAAGCATCGGGCTTTTCGGCTTTGACAGCGGTGCGCAGCGAATCCAAAAACACATCGGGCAATTCATCCGCCACATCCAGCCGCCAGCCGGAAGCACCGGCGCGCAGCCAGCGCCGCGCAATGCCGTTCTCGCCGCAAATGTATTCTAAATAAGCAGGCGTTTCCTCTTTGATTTCGGGCAGTAGCTTAATGCCCCACCAGCTTTCGTAATCATCCGGCCAGTGATTGAATTTAAACCAGGAGTAGTAAGGGCTGTTCTGCGAATTATAGGCACCTTCGCCTTCATAGCGGCGGTAGAGGTTAAAATACTTACTGTCCTGCCCGACATGGGAAAAGACACCGTCAAGTAAAATGCGTATACCGACTTTTTTTGCCGCGGTGCACAGCGCTTTAAAGTCCTGTTCACTGCCGAGCATACCGTCTATCTTCTCAAAATCGGCGGTATTGTAGCGGTGGTTGGCATGTGCCTCAAAAATCGGGTTTAAATAAATACAGCTTACCCCTAACTCTTTGAGATAGGGCAATTTTTCCTGTATTCCCTGCAGGTTGCCGCCGAAATAGTCGCAGTTGTAAATGCCGCCCACCGGTACCCAATAGGGGTCGTTTTCGTAATCTTCGCGCACAATGCGCTCGGGGTAGGGATTCTTTACTCCTGCGGAGCCGATGGCAAAGCGGTCGGGGAATATTTGGTAAATAATACCGCCCTCGAGCCAATCGGGGGTGCGAAAATCTTTTTCATAAACCGTGATTTGCCATTTGGCACCGTTGTCGTTAATCTCAGGCGCGCCACTTTCCCCTTTGGTAATCACGCCGCCGGAATAAGGTACACTGTATTCAAAGCAATACCAATATAAGCCCGCTGTTTGAGCGGTAAAATCCGCGCGCCACCATTCGTGGTAGTCGCCGTTCATACCGTCCCAACGCATGGAGATTCTCTGCGGCTCTTCCCCATCGGCACCGATGACAAGGCGCGCGCTCTCGCAACGGTAGTTGCGCGGCATACACAGGCGCAGCATCACGCTCTCGCCCTCGCACAGCGCGCGGTTAAGGGATTTGTAGGCTTGATTTTTCGGGTTAAAAAATTCCATACTTCACTCTTCTTTCGAAAATGCCGCAAACGGCATTTTCAATGCGGATTTCGGAATGCGGAATGCAGAATTACAGGGCGGGTCACCCGCACCCGTTCCGCTACGCTCTATTGAAAACAAACACCAAAAAATTTTGCAAAAAAAGGTGGGAGTGAAATCAGCGAAACAACGCTTTGGCGGTGTACGGTTTATTGAGACGAGCGGTGCAAACCTTTTACTATTATATACACTTTTGGCAAATTAAGCAAATATTATTCGACAAATAAGGAATTTGTCGAGCTGTTCGCTCGACAAACCTTATTTGAAAAGCTGCTTCACGCAAAGCGTTGAAGCAGCTTTTTCCTTAGAAGTAATTGAGCGGGTTGGCAAACTGCCCGTCTATGAGCAAGCCGTAGTGCAGGTGCGGTCCGGTCGAGTTGCCGGTGGAACCGACATAGCCGATGACCTGTCCCTGTTTGACATACTGCCCTTCCTTGACCACAATGCGGCTCATATGTGCATAGAGTGTTGCCACATTCTTACCGTGGTTAATCCAGACATGGTGCCCGTAGGAATAATCCAAGAGCTTGACACTCATGATTTTACCGTCTTTTGTGGCAACTACCTTTTGACCGTTGATGTGCGCATTGGAAAAGTCCATGCCGTTATGGTTGGTATAACCGTAGAAGCCGCAGGAAACATCCGTGCAAGAGGGTACGGGGAAGCAGAACGAGCCGCCTTTGGAGATAATTTCGCTCTCCACATCCTTATATTTCCCGCTCTTGATTGCATCGGCAATCTCATTGGAAATCTCCGCCTCTTTTTTACACATGGAAACAATTTTTGCAAGCTCTTTTTGCTCTTGCTCGATTTGCACCTTGGTCGCTTCTTCGGTCTTGGTGACCTCTTTAAGCATATCAATGGATTCATTATAGGCTTTTGCCGCTTCGGCTTTCTTGATTTCCAACCCGGCTTTGGAGGTTTGCAAATCCGCCTCCTTGACCTCTAATTTAATGCGGTCATTTTGCACCTTCTTTTGCTTCTTTTTGAGTACGGCATACTCTTTTTGCATTTTTTTAATCGCCGCCGCATCCTTGTTGGATACCGCCTTAATCATTTCGGAACGAGTTAAGTAATCCATAAAGGTGTCGGCGGTCAACAGTGCCTGAATATCCGTGAACGAGCCGGACATATAAATGGATTTGAGCCTGCCCTTAAAATCATTGTACATTTTATCAATTTTTTTCTGCTGTTTTTTAATGGCTTGCTCTAATTCCTGGATATCCGCAATCGTATCAATGATGTCGGTCTCCAAATCCTTAATCTTGTTATTGATAGCGCTGACGGATTGATTGGCTTTTTTATACTCCGCCTCTTTTTGCGCATATTCCTCTTTGGCTTTTTTGAGCTCTTCTTCCTCCTTCTTGCGGGTTTCGGTTGCAATTTTTTCTTCTTCCTCTTTTTTCTTTTGCGCCGCACTTTTTTCGCTGCTCTTTTTTGTGGCGGTTTGTGCCTGTGTCGTCGTTGTCTTTTGTTCGGCATCCTCTGCGCCGATGCTGACAATTTGCAGCGCAGGAAATAGTGCTATTGAACATATCAATAGCACTATCAAACCTGATTGAATCAATCTATTACGCAAAATGTTGAAAATTTGCAACTGTTATTCGCCTCTTTTTAGAAGAATCCTTCGGGGTTTAAGAACCCGCCGCCGGCACCGATGATGCCAAAGTGCAGGTGCGGTCCGGTGGAGTTACCGGTCGAGCCGACAGCACCGATGGGGTCGCCCTTGGAAACGGTCTGCCCATTGCTGACATAAATCGCACTCAAGTGGCAATACTGCGTGGTCATACCGCTACCGCCGTGGTAAATAAAGACATGCTGACCATAGCTGTAGGTTAGGTAAGCGACTTTGACAACCGTGCCGGAGTCGGCTGCAACAACTGTTGCGCCGTAGATGCCGCCATCGGAGAAGTCCACACCGTTGTGATTACTGTAGCCGTAGAAACCGCAGGTGATGGTGGTATGTCCCGGAACCGGGTAACAAAACTGACCGGTGCCGTTGACAATCTCAAAGCTGCCGGGCGCTGCTGTCTGGCTGCCGCCGTTTGCGGCTGCCTGCCTTGCGGCTTCGGCTTTGCGGATTTCTTCGAGCACATCACTCAGCTCGCTCTGGTACTCGGCTAACTGAGAGTTGTTGTTCTTTTGCTGCGATTTAATCTTGCGCAGCACGACCAGGCTCTCATTGTAAGCCACTTCCGCAGCTTCCTTCGCTTCATCCAAGGTCTTTTTATCTTCCTGCAACTTTTCTTCCTGCTGCTCCAATTTTTGCTTGTCTTCATCCAGCGCCTGCTTTGCCTGCTTCAATTCCTCGGCAAGGCGCTGCATTTCGGCAATCGCGGCATTATCTTTGGCGGAAACCTTGCGCACCATTTCCAATTTGGTCAGGTAGTCCGAAAAATCTTCGCTGGTCAATAACACCTGCATGCTGGTCAAACTGCCGGCAATGTAAAGCGCTTTGATACGCGCTTTGAACTCATTGTACTTCTTGTCAATCGCATTTTGCTGCTTGACAATCTTGACCTTGAGCGCTTCTATGGATGCTTGTGTCTCTTCAATTTTTGCTTCCAAATCCGCGATTTGGGAGTTAATCTGATTGACGGCATCCTTGGCAGTATTGTAAACATCCAGTTTTGCCTGATATGTTTCGTTGGCAGCCTCCGCCTTCTCTTCCAAATCGGCAGCCTTCTCTTTGGCAGCGGCAATTTTTTGCTGTAAATCGCTGACGCTGTCTGTGGCGACGACGCCGATAGAGCAAGAGCACACGAGCATGATTACTAAAAATACCGCAATCATACTGCTCAACATTTGTTTACATAACACTTTGTTTTTCATCATCACATACCCTTTAAAATTCTTTTGTTTGAAGTATATTAAAGCTTACAGATAACTAAACGGATTGACAAAAGAACCGTTGACAATCACACCGAAGTGTAAATGGGTTCCGCCCATGCCGCGGGGAACAACGTTACCCGTGCAGCCGACACCGCCGATAACCTGCCCTTTTGTCACATTTTGCCCTACCGAAACATTGATATTACTCATGTGGCAATAGATGGTTTTCATCCCGTTGCCGTGGTCAATGGTAACATGGTGTCCGTAGGAGTATTCCCACATGTCCGCGCCTACAACCTGACCGTCATCCGAGGCAACCACCGGCGCACCGTATAAACCGGGGCCGTTGGCAAAGTCTACACCGTTATGGTTGGCGTAGCCGTAGTAGCCGCAGGAAACGCTGGTACAACTCGGAACGGGGTAGCACAGCTGTCCCGAGCCGGTGATACCGCCCGAAGCCTGTAATTTATTAATCTCTTCGAGCGCCTTGTTCATTTCGTCCTGCGCATCTGCCTGTGCCTGCTTAATTTGAGCAATCAAGCTCTCGCATTCCGAAAGGGAGGATGCCGCTTCGGCTTTCTTTTCTTCCAATTCCGCCTTGCGCGCATCTAATTCATTCTTCTTTGCCTGCTGCTCGGCGCGGTCGGTATCCAACTGCTTTTGCAGCTCTTGCAATTCGTGAAGAAGGTCTTCCAACTCTTTGATAGTGGCGGCGTCTTTTTCACCGATTTTGGTGACCATCTCCAGCCTTGTCAGGTAATCGGAAAAGTCGGAACAGGTTAAGAGTACCTGCAGGGAACTCATGCTCCCGGCGATATATAATGATTTCAGCCTGACACAAAAATCATGATATCCTTTATCCATCAAAGCCTGCTGCTTATCAATCTTGACCTGATACTGCGCAATTTGTTTTTCGAGCTTATCGATTTGCCCTTGCACACCCGTGATTTCCCGATTGAGCAAATCCACTTGCTTGACAAGGGAATAGTAAGCGGTTTGCGCCGCTTCCAGCTGCTCTTCGGCAGAGGCTTTCTTCTTTTTTAATTTGTCATATTCCCGCTTGGCGGAAACATAGGAGTCTTTTGCCTCATCCAAATCGGATTTGGCACCGGAAACTACCGTGACGGATGAAACGAACAAAAGGCTTACAACTACAAGTATTGATATAAGTTTTACCGCTGCAGTTTTAAGCAATTTCATTCAGTTCACTTCCTTCGTGTTTGAGATATTTGTTCATCGAAACAAAACTTCCTCCCACACCGGTCGCAACACCCAATGCAACAAACGCAATTAAGAGAATCCACCACAGAGAAGAGAACTCTACGAAACCCGTGTTAAACAGGGTAACCATACTCGAAAGTTCCTTTGTCGCCAGCGCATAAATGCCCCACACCATCAACTCGGCAATGCCTGCGGAAAGCAGTCCGATGACAATACCCTCCACAATAAACGGTGTGCGCACGAAACCGTCGGTCGCGCCGACACTCTTCATAATGCTGATTTCCAGCTTTCTGGAGAACATGGAAATGCGCACGGTGTTGGAAATGATGAAAATGGAAACCGCAAACAGTAACGAGACAACCGCAATACAAATAATATTGACTGCCTGCCTTACTCTTGCCAATTTCTGCGCCAACTGACTGTTTTCGCGAATATTCTGCACATTGTCTAACTTTTTGAGGTTTTTCACAATGCCGTCAAAACTGCTCATATCGTTCACCACGACCTTCAAGGTATCGGGGAGCGGCGACTGGTCTGCATAATTCTCGAAAAATTCTCTTTGAGAATCATTCATCTCTTTGAGCTGGTTGTTCCAGGCTTCATCTTTGGAAATGTAAACGACTTCCTTGACATTTTCCATTTTTTCGATTTGGGCTTTTGCCGCATCGGTCTGGTCTTTGGTGGCTTTATCATCCATAAAGACCATGATAACGTTTTGCTCTTCAATTTTGGAAAGCAAATTGGTGGTATTGGCGCTGACCAATACACTGCAGCCCATCAAAAGCATACAGCAAATTAACACACCCATGGAAGCGATAGTCATTAATTTGTTGATTTTGACACTTCTGAAGCCTTCTTTAATCAGATATCCTGCTGATTTCATTCCTCATCGCCCTCCTCACTGTCGCTGTCTTCCAATTCAACGCTTTCAAGGAAAACGGAATAATCAATATCGGTTTTGTCCTTATTAACAAAGGTTTCCAGTGAAGATTTTGAACCCAGCACCTGGTCTACAATTTCATTGACGTGGGAATCATCATCCAAATTTTCGTGAATATTTTCGACAATCGCATCGTTGATGCCTTCGGTCGGGTAAATATCGACGCTTTCTTCGGTAAGCTCTTCTTCCACAGAGTCGAGCTCTTCCAAATCTTCAATATTCTCTAAAGATTTCTCGCCATCGACCGTTTTCTCCGCATTTTCCTGTGCCAAGGAATCCATAGCGATGTTCTCCTCTGCCCGGAAGCCGTAAATGGCATCCTCATCGCCCGTAACATCAAAGCCGGTGCCGGTATCTTTAACCAGCTTACCGTTGGAAATGACAACTTTTCTGTGATTGAATTTGTCGACCAAATCGTGGGCATGGGTAACCATGACAACGGTCGTGCCCTGCTGCGAGATTCTGTCAAGCAGGTCGACAATTTCATAACTCATTTCGGGGTCGACGTTACCGGTCGGTTCGTCGGCAATAATGATTTTGGGCTTGTTGACCAACGCTCTTGCGAGCGCCACGCGCTGCTGCTGACCGCCGGAAAGCTCTGCGGGCAGGCTTCTCGCTTTATGTGAAAGCGCTACCAGCTCCAGTGCATGCGGCACTCTGCGGCGAATTTCGGACTCTTTGGCACCGACCACGCGCATCGCAAACGCCACATTGTCAAACACGGTCATTTTCGGAATCAGGCGGAAGTCCTGGAACACAATGCCCATGCTTCTTCTGAATTTCGGAATTTCTTTTCTTTTGAGCGTGGGAAGGTGGAAATCGTTAATCCAAATGTCGCCGGAGGTGACATTTTCTTCCCTCATAACCAATTTTAAGAAAGTGGATTTGCCGGCGCCGGATGCACCGACAACGAAAACGAACTCGCCCTGTTCAATTTTAAGTGAGATGTCGGACAAAGCCTCTGTGCCGTTTTCATACACTTTGGAAACATTTTTAAATTCTATCAAAATATGTTCTCCCTTATTCCTTTTTGATATTGCTTAATATTTTACCGGGTTGGAATCAAGATATTTCTTGACCATTAATGCTACTTTAAAGACAATCGCGTCGTCAAACTCGCGCAAATCCAGGCCGGTGAGTTTCTTGATTTTTTCCACTCTGTAAACGAGTGTATTTCTGTGCACAAACAGTCTTCTGGAGGTCTCGGATACATTGAGGTTGTTCTCAAAGAACTTTTGAATGGTCAACAGGGTTTCCTGGTCAAGCGAATCCAAAGAGCCCTTCTTCATAACCTCGTTCAAGAACATTTCGCACAGGGTGGTGGGCAACTGATAAATCAATCTGGCAATGCCCAAATTATTGTAGCTGACGATAATCTTTTCGGTATCGAATACCTTCATCACTTCCAGTGCCACCTGGCTTTCTCTAAAGGAAGAGGCAAGGTTTTTGATGCCGATAACACAGGAGCCGATACCGATAACAATCTTAATGCCGAACTCTTTTTGTACCGCTTCACAGATGGTCGATGCCAACTCTTCCAATTCTTTAAAGGAAACCGAAACATTGACTTCTTTAATGAGCGCAATATCCGTTTCGTTAACACTGACCACAAAATCTTTATTTCTGTCGGGGAAAAGATTCTGAATAGCATCAAAGACCGAAATATCACTCTTAACAGGCGTTCTGATTAAAAGCACTGCATGTGACACTTCATTGTTAAAGTGAAGCTCGCGCGCTTTTAAGTAGATATCACCCGGAAGAATATTATCTAAAATAACATTTTTAATAAAGTTGCTTCTGTCATGCTTTTCATCATACAGCTGCTTAATATTGCTCAAAGCCACGGCGATGATGCAGGCATTTTTCTTTGCGCTTTCATCAACACCCTCTACAAACACGGCATATTCCGCTTTGGAAACGGAGCCGAAATTGCGATAGGTATAGCTGCCGACAACGCTCACGCCGTCACTTCCGAAAATCTTTTCGGGATTGGCAGTATTAATCTCGCCGATTTTGCCGAGGTCGCTACAGGAAACAACAACACCCGCTTCGTCAATCACGCCGACAGTAGCACCTGCGGCATCTTTCATTTGGTGAATAATTCCCTGGAAAATTCTGTTAGACAAACTCTTTTCCCCCTAACACTTTAAAATATGGAAGCTTTTGGGTCTTTCGTGATTTTGCACATAAACAATATGAACAAAAACTATTCACTTCGTATGTGAATTTTACCATAGTTTTTAGCAAAATGCAAGTAAAAAGAGATGTTTTCTTTATTTTTTTTGTATAAAATATGGCATACGTCTAATTCTTGTGTGTCAAATCTTACCCCCACACTATATATTGATTTCGATTTTTTTATACAATTGGTCAAATTGTCCAAAAAGTTGTGACAATTGGATTGTAATTTGAAAAAACATCATATATAATAGGTGTATATTATTTATTATAATACTCTAAAATGAAAAAACTGTGAATAAATTGTAAATTAGAGATTTTTAGGGTGATTTCTCCTGCGCGCCGCTTTGCCCGCAGGGCGCGCAGGAAAACGACGCGGGCGGAAAGGCTACGGTTTTTTATGAAAGTTATTGTGACCGGCGGCGCCGGCGGTATCGGGCGCGCCATCAGTGAAGAATTGCTGCGCCGCGGCGACCGGGTGCTCATTTGCTACTATGAGTCCGAGGAGGTGGCAAAGGAGCTGTGCAGTCGCTATGAAAACGCCTACTGCTTTCAGGCGGATTTGACCGACAGCGACGCACTGGACAACCTCTTTGCCTATGCCGCCGAGATTTTTGACGGCGGTGCCGATGCGCTCATTAACAACGCCGGTGTTTCTGTTTCCAAATGCTTTCAATGTATTGACGATGCCGCCGCAGACCGCGTGATGGCAATCAATTTCGGCGCGGCCTATAAAGCTTCTGCGCGCGCGGTGCCGTATATGCTCTCCCGGCGTAGCGGCAATATTATTAATATTTCTTCTATATGGGGCATCAAGGGTGCTGCCACGGAAGCGCTGTATTCCGCGAGTAAAGCGGCACTGATTGCTCTGACGCAGGCGCTTGCCGGCGAACTCGGCCCCAGCGGCATTCGTGTCAACTGTATTGCGCCCGGTGTGATTGACACACCGATGAACGCGAACCTTTCGGCGGAGGAAACCGAAAACCTGCGCCGCGCTACCCCGCTTGCGCGCCTGGGCACGGGAGCAGATATTGCCAAAACCGTTAAATTCCTGCTGAGTGTGGATGCCGCCTTTATTACCGGGCAAACCATTACGGTAGACGGAGGCTTTTTAAATGGCTAAGCAAAAGAAAAAAATGCGCCTGCCGCTCAAAATTTTGCTATGGGTGCTTTGCGTCCCGCTTGCCTTAGCGGCGCTCATAGCCGGTGCCAACACCGTTTGCACGGCGCTGGATATGAAGCAGGTCAACGCGATTGAACCGGTACGCTTTGAAAACCGGCTCACCCCGCAGCTTGACGACGCAACCGGCTGCTACACCTTTACGACCGACAGGGAATTGAAAGTCATGCAGCTCAGCGACATTCACCTGGGCGCCGGCTTTTTGACCCGCAGCAACGACAAGCAGGTCATCAAAACAGTCGAAACCATGGTGCGCACCGAAAAACCGGACTTGGTGATTGTCACGGGCGATGCGTTTTTTCCGGTACCGCGCAGCGGCACGTTTAATAATGCCAACGAGCTTAAGGTCTTTGCCGGTTTGATGAATCGCCTGGGCGTTTACTGGGCGTACACCTTCGGCAACCACGAGTATCAGGGGATGGCGTATCTCGACGAAAACGCACTTGCCGAGCGGCTCGAGGGCTGCAGTGAATACTGCCTGTTTCAGCGCGGCAGTAATAATCTTTCCGGCGAAGGCAACTATGCCGTCAATGTCAAAAACAGCGACGGAGTGATTACCCGCTCTTTGATTATGCTCGATTCTCACGCATACCGCGAAGGTGACCGATGGGGCTTGAGCGAGGAATACGATAATATACACCCCGACCAAATCGAGTGGTATAAAAACCTTGTCAATAATTTCACGGAGCTTAACAAACAGGCAATCGCAGCGACTGCCGACTTGAGCAAACGCAGTGCATATTCCAAAAACTTCAGCATTGTCAAATCCTCCCTGTTTTTCCACATCCCGCTTCGTGAATACAAAACCGCCTGGGAAAACTACAAAAATAACGGCTACAGGGATACTGCCGATACGCACTATATCTATGGCTGGATGGGTGAGGAAAAAGCGCCCTATATTTACTGCGGCAGCGGTGAAGACGATTTGTTTGAGGCGGCGCTGGAGTACGGCTCGACGGACAGCATTTTCTGCGGCCACGACCACACCAATAATTTTTCATTTGAATATAGGGGCATTCGCTTAACCTACTCACTCTCGTGTGATTGCCTTGTTTATAAAAACATTAAACACCTCGGCTCCCAGCGCGGCTGTACCCTGCTCACCTGCGGGGCAGACGGCGGTATAACCATTTCCCCGGAAAACTACTACCAGGATAAGTACGATTTTGACGGGAAAGAAGAAGTCACTTTCCAAACGCTCAACTTAGAGCAGAAAGAAGCATATAATTGATGGACGAACAAACCAAACAACTTGTAGAAACCTATAACAAAGAAAAAAAGCGAACGCGCCGCATCGTGCTGAGCATTCTTCTGCTTGCAGCAGGTGTCGCGGTGATTGTAACGGCGCTTCTCTTTCGCACGCAATACCCGTTTCGACTCGAAAACAAAGGGCTGCTGCACTACCAATACTCGCATGTGCTGATGCGCGATATTACCAATTACGACTACTTTAATAACGAAAAAGGGCACTCCATTCACTACTACATTGTCTACCGCAACGCGAGCATTTACTATGAGCAGGAAACGTCATTTTCTGTCTACTCTGCCCACGCCAACAAGGAAAATGTCAGCCCCGGCATTACCAACCACGCAGTCATTCAAACCGCCGTGGAGCGCTACACCTACCTGGCGCGCGACGGCAGAACCTACTGCTTTGAAAAACCGACCGGGCAGTTGGTGGCGCTGTTTGAGGCGGCGTATGCCGGCGGATACATTTACCTGCGCTTTGCGGGCTACGCAGCAGGCATCGCCCTCATCGCTGCAGGCGCAATCCTCATCAAAAAGCAGAGAAAGCACCATGAAAAATAACGACCTTCGCCATATCCTGACCGAGCAGGAGCAAATGTCCGAATCCTTTATCCTCAGCGCCTTTTTGGCATTTAGCGGCGGTTTTCAAGACGCCTATACCTACATAGTCAGAGCTCATGTGTTTGCAAATGCGCAAACCGGCAATATTGTGCTGATGAGCACCTCTTTTTTGCAAAAAAATTGGTTGCTCGGCTTGCGCTACCTCTACCCGATATTCGCCTTTGTGCTCGGGGTGCTGATTGCCGACGCGGTCGATAAAAAAATGAATAAAGCCTCCTTTTTGCATTGGAGGCAGTTGATATTAATCTTTGAAATTTGCATTCTCTTTGCAGTCGGCTTCCTGCCCGAGACTTTCAATGTTTTGGCAAATGTTTTGGTCTCCTTTTCGTGCGCTATGCAGGTGCAGGCATTTCGCACCGTCGGCGGCGGCATCACCTATGCGAGCACGATGTGTGTGGGCAATCTGCGCGGCGGTACCGCGGCGCTCTCCGACTTTTTGCATAGCAAAAACAAAAGCGACCTGCACCGCGCACTATATTATTTCGGTGTGATATTTATCTTTGCACTCGGCGCAGGGATAGGCGCAATCATCTCGCTGCACTTCTCCTACCGTACCATTTGGGCGTGCTGCGCGATTCTTCTGCTTGCCTTACTGCTCATGGATTTAGATAGAAGCAAGAACAAAAAGAAAAAGGTGAAAGATGAAAAGAAAGACAAGAAAGAGCTCGACCACAAGCTTTAATGACCCGCAAAAGGGCTTTGACCCGACTTCCAAGCGCATTGTATTTTCACTGCTCATTCTCATTGTCGCGGTAATGATTGGTACCTATTTCTTTATCGATTATAAATACGGTTCTTTTTCCAACATGTTCTTGGGGGAAACCACCGAAACGACCACCGAAGAGGAAACGCAGAAAATCGAAATCAAGAATGTGGACGGCAAAAAGAATGCCTTAATCGCTGTCACTTCCCCGGGCGAGAATGAAGTCTATAACATTTTCATGGTCGGCATCAATATGAGCGACAATGTCAGTTCCTTTGTTTCCATTCCGCTGCAAACGGTCGATGCCGGCGGCAATACGCTCAAGGAAGAATTTGCCATGGGCGGTGTTTCTCAAATCGAATATGTACTTGAGCGCATGCTCGACATAGATTTTGACCTCACTCTGTGTGCAACACAAAACGGCTATAAGTTCTTTTTAACGGAATTGGGAAAAGGCATAGAATTTGATGTGCCGCAGGATTTGCAGTTCTCGACTACCAACTATACCGTTTCTCTCAAAGCGGGCAAGCAAGAGCTGAGTTTTGATACCTTTGTCAAACTGATGCTCTTTGATGAGTGGAGCGGTGAGGCAGATGCCACCTATACCATGCAGGCACAGCTGCTTAAAGCGCTGTATGAGCAATATTTTAAACCAAAATACATCACCCGCGATGTCGACAAATTTACCTACCGCATGAAGTATATAAAAAGCGATGTTTCCTCGGAGGACTATGTCAACGATTTGGACGCGCTCGAATACATTGCCGCGACCAAATTTAAACTGCAGGTGCTCACCCCGCAGGGTAGCTTTGCCGGCAGCGGGGACAAAGAAAAATTTACCCTTTCCAAAGGCGGTATCGCGCAAATCAACAGCGCCTTTACTCTCCCTCCGGCGGAAGAAAAAGAGTAGGTTTTGAACATCAAGATGTTGAAAACTTTGTTCATAACATTGAAAAGTGCGGTTTAAAAAGCCTGTCAATACAAAAAAAGCGAAAGTTTTCAACATTTTTCGCCGAAAACTGATTGTTGATAACTTTTGGCACTCCCGCTTGCCAACGCGGCGGCAAAAAGAGTGAATTTGCGTATTGTAATATACGCTTAAATTCGATATAATAGGTATAATCAATTTATGAAAAGGAGAAACCATATGCCACTCGTAACCACAAAAGAAATGTTTGAGAAAGCCTACAAGGGCGGCTACGCCATCGGTGCTTTCAATATCAACAATATGGAAATTATTCAGGGTATCACCCGCGCAGCCAAGAAGCTCAACGCCCCCGTGATTTTGCAGTGCTCTGCAGGCGCCCGTAAATACGCTTCTCACGACTACTTAGTCGCGATGGTCAAAGCAGCAGCGGATGAAACCGGTTTGCCGATTGCCCTGCACCTCGACCACGGTCCCGATTTTGAAACCTGCAAATCCTGCATTGACGGCGGCTTTACCTCCGTGATGATTGACGGCTCTTCTCTGCCTTACGAAGAAAACATCGCCTTAACCAAGAAGGTGGTCGACTATGCCCACGCGCATGGCGTAACGGTCGAAGGCGAACTCGGCACCCTTGCCGGTGTAGAGGACGAAGTCAACGTTTCGGCGGAGGACGCTTCCTACACAAAACCCGAACAGGTAGAAGATTTTGTTACCCGCACCGGTGTAGACTCGCTGGCAATCGCCATCGGCACCAGCCACGGCGCTTACAAATTCAAGCCCGGTCAAAAACCGCAGTTAAGATTTGATATTTTAGAGGAAATCGAGAAAAGACTGCCCGGTTTTCCGATTGTGCTTCACGGTGCTTCCAGCGTTAACCAAGAGCATATCAAGATTATTAACGAATTCGGCGGCGAAATGCCCGATGCTATCGGCATTCCCGAAGATATGCTGCGCAAGGCGGCAGGCATGGCAGTGTGCAAGGTCAATGTGGACTCCGATATCCGCATTGCTATGACAGCGGCGGTCAGAAAGCACTTTGCCGAAAACCCGAAGCACTTTGACCCGCGCCAGTACCTCACTCCCGCCAGAGACCTCATTCAGGAAGTGGTCGAGCACAAAATTGATGTGGTGTTCGGTTCCACCGGCGCAGCTAAGTAAAAACTTTTTTATACTCAAAACTATCAAAACACCGCAGGGCAGGCGCCCCGCGGTGTTTTTCTGCTGTTTTCTTTTTTCTGTACTCTGTATGCCTATTTCTTTGAGAACTGCTTTTTCATGCGCAGTTCTTTGGAAAGAATTCTCTTTCTTAAGCGGATATTTTCGGGCGTGACCTCCATGAGTTCATCATCATTGATAAACTCCATGCTCTGCTCAAGCGAGAGGATGCGCGGCGGTACGAGGCGCAGCGCTTCATCGGAGCCGGAGGCACGGGTGTTGGTCACGTGCTTTTTCTTGCACACATTGCAGGTAATATCCTCACTCTTGGCGCATTCGCCGACTATCATGCCTTCATAGACCGGCACACCGGGGCCGACAAACAGCTCGCCCCTCTCTTGGGTGTTCCACAAGCCGTAGCCCGTGGTTTCACCGGTTTCAAAGCTGATAATCGAACCGCGCTTTCTCTGCTCTATATCGCCTTTATATGTATCATACCCATCAAAAAGCTGATTCATGATGCCGTTGCCGTTGGTGTCGGTCAAAAACTCGCTGCGGTAGCCGATTAACCCGCGGGAGGGAATACGAAATTCGATGTGGGTGGCGCCACCGTCGCGCACATCCATATTGACAAGCTCGCCCTTGCGGCTGCCGAGTTTACTCATCACCGCACCGGTGTAGGTATCAGGCACTTCAACAATGAGCAATTCCATCGGTTCGAGGGTTTGCCCGTCCTTATCCTTTTTAAGAATGACCTTCGGGCGGGATACCTGAAATTCATAGCCTTCGCGGCGCATGGTTTCAATTAAAATGGAAAGCGACAGTTCCCCTCTGCCCGACACTTTAAAGGTGTCGGTCGAGTCGGTTTCTTCCACACGCATGGAAATATTCGTTTCCACCTCTTTGAAGAGCCTGTCGCGCAGGTTGCGCGAGGTCACATACTTGCCCTCTTTGCCCGCAAAGGGGGAGTCGTTGACAATAAAATTCATCGAGATGGTCGGCTCATCGATTTTGACAAAGGGCAGCGCCTCTACACAGTCGGGGTCGCAGGCGGTTTCACCGATATTCAAATCGGCAATCCCCGAAACGGCAATCAAATCGCCGAAGGATGCGCTCTCGACTTCCACGCGCTTTAAGCCCTCAAATTGGTAGAGCTTGGAAATTTTGACACTCACCTGACTGCCGTCGCGGCGGCACAGCACCGCCATTTGACCACCCTTTATGCTGCCGCGCTCCACTCTGCCTACACCGATTCTGCCGACATAGTCATCGTATTCAATATTGGAAAACAGCACTTGGAAGGGGCCTTCCATATCGCCTGCGGGGGCAGGGATTTCTTTAAGTATTGCATCGAGCAGGGGTTTCATATCGCCCTGCCGGCAATCGGGGTCTTCGCTTGCATAACCGTCACGCGAGGAAGCGTATACCACCGGAAAATCGATTTGGTCTTCATCGGCACCGAGTTCAATAAATAAATCCAGCACTTCATCGACCACTTCAAGAGGTCTTGCGCCGTCGCGGTCCACCTTATTGACCACCACGAGCACTTTTTTGCCGAGCCCCAGCGCTTTTTTAAGCACAAAGCGCGTTTGCGGCATACAGCCCTCAAAGGCATCCACAAGCAGCAGTACACCATCCACCATCATCAAAATGCGCTCCACCTCGCCGCCGAAATCGGCGTGACCGGGGGTGTCAACAATATTGATTTTAGTTGTGCCGTAGCGAATTGCCGTGGTTTTTGACATAATGGTAATGCCGCGCTCGCGCTCCAAATCATTGGAGTCCATCACCCTGTCCTGCACCTGCTCATTGGTGCGGAAGGTGCCGCTTTGGCGCAGCAGCTGGTCAACCAGGGTCGTTTTACCGTGGTCAACGTGTGCAATAATTGCAATATTTCTCAAATTGTCTCTCTTTGCCATCGAAATATTCCTTATTTTTCCTGTTTTTTATTCTTCTTTACTTTTTTTGTTTTTTTCGGAGTGTCAATATTTTCACCGTCTGCCTGTGCAATCTTTTTTCTGAATATGAAGAAGAAAAGATTGACTAAAAACAGAATACCGAGGCAAGTGATGCCCACATATGCGCCTGCCGCAAGACCCATTTTGGTAATGGAAACAAAAGAGGTCAGCAGGCTTGTTAAAATATTCGCATCTTCCGTCGCCACCAGAGACGTAATCGCCGAAGTAGGAATCGTGCCCGCAACAAAGGCATTGCCGATTTTTAAGAACAGCAGCGCAGCGGTCAGGTAGGAAGCAAAGCCGAGCCCCGCACAGGCGGTTCTTGCCAGATACGGCACATCGATAAATCCGAGCACTGTTGTCACCAGCAAACACACTAACATCAGCGCGAAAAACACGACGACCGCAATGGCAATCCCGCGATACCCGTATTCGCCGAGGTTACTCAACAAACTTGTATCGGCATTCGGGTCAATCTCGCGCACAAATTTAATCAGGTCTACCAGGCTGTAGCTCTCGCCCGTCAACAGCGTGGAGTAGCCGACAATCGGCATAAACAGGCTGATAATGGCAATGACCGAGAAAAAAACATTGGTTACTTTATTGGTCAGTTTCATTTCTGTTTCCCCCAGGAAGAATTCAGTTGCACCGTGCGGTTAATAATCAGGTGGTCTGCAGTGGAGTGCTTGTCCACACAGTAATATCCCTGGCGCATAAATTGGAAAGTGTCGAGCGGCTGAATATCTTTGAGCCCGCCTTCGAGCAAACAACCGTCAATGATTTTCAGGCTCTCTTCATTGAGATTTCTTTCAAAGTCGCCGCCGCTTTCATCCGACGGATTTTCAGCTTTAAAGAGCCTGTCATACATGCGAATTTGCGCCGGCACACAGTCCTCGGCGCTTACCCAATGCACCGTGCCCCTGACTTTCCTGCCGTCGGGCGAGTTGCCGCCCTTTGAGAGCGGGTCATAGGTGCAGTGCACACAGGTCACTTCGCCGCTTTCATCCTTATCAAAGCCCACGCACTTGAGGAAGTACGCACTCTTGAAGCGCACCTCATTACCGGGATAGAGGCGGAAATACTTGCGCGGCGGGTCTTCCATAAAGTCTTCCTTTTCAATATAGAGCTCGCGCGAAAAATGCACCTTTCGGGTTCCCATTTCGGGATGATTGGGGTGATTTTCGATTTCGATTTCCTCGCTCTGCCCTTCCGGATAATTATCAATCACTAATTTCAAAGGATTGATGACCGCCATCGCGCGCGGTGCGGTTTCGTTAAGTTCATCTCTCACACAGCTTTCGAGCATCGCAAAATCTACCACACTATAGGCTTTGGAAACACCTATCATGTCGCAGAAATTGCGAATTGCCGCTGCCGGATAGCCGCGGCGGCGCATCCCACAGATGGTTGCCATGCGCGGGTCATCCCAACCGTCTACCACGCCTTCTTTGACCAAGCGCAGGCATTTGCGCTTGCTGGTGAGCGTATAGTTGAGGTTCAAGCGGGCAAACTCAATCTGCCGCGAGGGCTTCTCAAAGCCCAGCTCGCGCTGGAACCAATCATAGAGCGGGCGATGGTTTTCAAACTCAAGCGAACATAGTGAGTGGGTGACGCCCTCTTTGTAGTCGGAAAGCGGGTGCGCAAAGTCATACATCGGGTACACGCACCACTTGTCGCCGGTGCGGTGATGCGTCGCATACATAATGCGATAGATAATCGGGTCGCGCATATTCATATTGGGGCTTGCCATATCAATTTTGGCGCGCAGTACCATCGACCCTTCGGGGTGCTTGCCCGCGGTCATTTCTTCAAATAAGCGCAGGTTTTCTTCCACACTTCTATCGCGGTAGGGGCTGTTTTTTCCCGGAATGTCAAAGGTGCCTCTGTATTCTTTTTGCTGCTCGGGTGTCAGCTCGCACACGTAGGCTTTCCCCGCTTCAATGAGTTTGACGGCACATTCATGCAAAAACTCAAAATAATCCGAAGCGAAGAAAACATTGTCGTAATCAAAGCCGAGCCACTTGATATCTTCTTCAATCGCCTCGACATACTCGGTGTCCTCTTTGGTAGGGTTCGTGTCGTCAAAGCGCAGGTTGCAAATGCCCTTGTACTTGTTTTTGACACCGAAATTAATGCATATCGCTTTTGCGTGGCCGATGTGCAAATAGCCGTTGGGTTCCGGCGGGAAACGGGTCTGCACATGGTCGTACACACCCTCATTTAAATCTTCATCAATAAAATCGTGAATGAAATTGGATTTCGCTGCTTCATTCTCCAACATGTCCTGTGTTTTTTCGCTCATAATTCCTCCGCCTCAGTTCATTTTCTCTATCCACTCATCGAAACGCCTGCCGACTTCCTCTTCTCCTAAGAGCGCGAGAATGGCGTATAAATCGGGAGTGTTTCTTCTGCCGGTTGCCGCCAGGCGAATGATGCCGGACACATCACCCACATGCCCTTTAAAGGCTTCCGGATTTTGTTTATACTCCTTAACATTGGGAGTAAAGCCCAGCGGTTCGCATAAGTCTTTGATGTTTGCAAACCACGCGTCTTTATCGTCTGCCGCGCTGTATACGCCTTTGTAGGCGCGCACGATTGCCGCCGCATCTTCTTTGGAGATGTTTTCGGGCAGTGCAAAGTCGTTTTGATACAGCGGACGGTAGAAATAAGCATAGTAGTCCTTGACTTCTTCCCACTTTGCCAAATCCTTGCGCGGCTTTTTGCCGCCGCGGTCAATGGCGAACATCTTTGTCGCAAAGTCCGTATCCGCCGCGAGTAATTCATACAGCGCGCTGTCATAGCCCTTTGCCCATGCAAGCACATCCGCACAGACCTTTTCGGCAGAGAAGCGGCTGATGACATTTTTGGACACATCATTGAGCTTTGCCAAGTCAAACAGGGCGCCGGAAGCACTCATTTTCTTTAAATTAAACGGAAACTGCTCGAGCGCTGCCGCGGGATTGGCGCGGCGCCAATCTTCAAAATTGGAGTTGGCAAGGGTAAGCAAATACTCGTTGACGCTCTCGGCAGGGTAACCCGCCTGCGCGTAGTAGGTCACGGAGGCTTCGGGGTCTTTGCGCTTGGAAAGCTTGCGCTTGCCGCAAACATTGCCGCTCTCGTCGCGCTCCTCTTTCATAATCGGCGCAATGTGCGCATATTTGGGCACTTTAAAGCCGCAGGCTTTAAACAGCTCGATATGGATGGGGACAGAAGCAATCCACTCATCCCCGCGCACAATATGGGTGCTGTGCATCAAGTGGTCATCCACACAGTGCGCAAAGTGGTAGGTGGGAATACCGTCCTGCTTGAGCAGCACAATGTCCTGCACATTGGCAGGCATCTCAATCTTGCCGCGAATAAAGTCATCGATAATAATTTTCTTTTCACAGTCGCCCTGTGAACGCAGGCGCAGTGTCCAGGGTTTACCGGCTGCCAGCGCTGCTTCTATCTCTTCCAACGTCAGGTTGCGGCAGGTCGCCCACTTGCCGTAGTAGCCCTTAACGGGTTCGTTTTCCTGCGCTTCTCGCATTGCGCTCAAATCTTCTTCGGTACAAAAGCAGGGGTACGCCAAACCCTCTTCGACCAGGTGCTTGGCAAAGCTTTGGTAAATCTGCTTGCGCTCACTCTGACGGTAGGGACCGTAATCGCCCTTATCTTCCGTTTCGCTGACTCTGCCCTCATCCGGCACAATACCAAACTGTGCAAGCCCCGCAATGATGCCGCCGATACCGCCTGCGACCTCGCGCTTCTTGTCGGTATCTTCAATTCTTAAATAAAAAACGCCTTTACTCGCCTGTGCAGTTCTGGATGCCACCATTGCCGCAAAGAGCCCGCCCAAATGCAAAAAACCTGTCGGGCTCGGCGCAAAGCGGGTCACGCGCGCACCATCGGGTAATTCGCGAGGCGGATAAAGCGCCTCGTAGTCTGCCGGTGTTTTGTCAATATCCGGAAAAAGTAACTGTGCTAATCGTAAATTGTCCATGCCTACCTCGATAAATATAAATCTGTACCCACGTGCTGGAAACCCATGGATTTTAATATCTGTTTTTCGCCGATAACCGCCGTGCGGCAACAGCAGGCGTATTTCTTTTTAAGAATCGCGCCGGCGAGTGCCCCCGCCGCCATATGTGCATGCACATCCCCGGCCTCGCGGTTAATGGTGTAAATGCCGATTTCCACCATTCTGCCCGCCTTTTCTTCGACAATTGCCTGGGCGGTGATATCGCCCGCCGCATCGCGCACGATATAGGCGCCGTATTCCTTAATGGAATCAATGATGCTCTCTTTGGTGTGCTGTTTGACAGCGGGCTTTTTGCTCTGACACATTGCCAGAATGTCTTGTGCATCCGACACATGCGCCGGTACCGCCGCATTTTCCTCAAACTCCGGCTCGCGGAAGGAGCGTGTGTTCGCCAAAAAGACACCCAGCTCCTTTTGCGTTCTGAATAGGGTATGGCGCATAAAATCGCGCACCTTTTTCTCTTCGCCTGTTACCGAAGCATAGCCGATATAGTTATCGCGCAGGTAGATGTATATATCCATGACATCCACTTCGTTGGAAACGGAAAAGATTGTCACCTCACCGTCGGCAACGCTGAAAACATATTTAATTTCGCCGTCCGCCCAAAAATCGGCATATACATAGAGTTCCTCGCTCTCCAAACCGTATTGTTTGATTTTGGAACATATCCCGATGGAATTGACCAAAGCACTGCGCAAATAAATACCGACCGCCTCGCGGTCCTTGTTCATCACTCTTGTAATCATTGTTCCCCTTCTAAAAATGCCTTTAATATCTTCATGTTTTTCTGATTGACATGCTCCACAAACTGCTCAAAGCTTTCATTTGCCTGCTCATCACCGTTATCGGAAACAGAGCGCAAAATAACAAACGGCACTTTGTTCAAATAGCAGGCGTGTGCAATCGCGCCGCCCTCCATTTCCACGGCATCGGCGCCAAAATAGTCTTTAATATCCTGCTTGCGCACCGGGTCGCAGAGAAATTGGTCACCGGTTGCCACCACGCCGATTTTGGTGTGATACCCGAGGCTCTGTGCAATCGCGGCTATTGTTTCGGTAGCGGCGTTATCGGCAGGAATATGCACTGCGTCCACGCGCTCAAGATGTCCGCGCTCCCAACCGAGGGTGCCGTAGTCCAAATCGTGCTGCACCGCAGTAGCGGCAAGCACCATATCCCCGATATGCAAGCCATCGCCCACACCGGCGGCACAGCCGGTATTGATGATGACGCGCGGGGAAAAGAGATATATCATATTCTGTGCGCACAGCGCGGCATTGACCTTGCCCACACCGCTTTGTGCCACGACAACCTCTGTGCCGAATAACTTGCCTTTGTAAAACTCCACACCGGCAAAATCGCTCACTTCCAGCTCTGTCATTGCCGCTTTCAAGCCGTCAACTTCACTTGCCATTGCTCCGATAATGCCAATCATAATTTTACTCCCTAATGTTTTATTTTTAATATAAATGCATAATGTCTCGCCCTACATTATTCACTGACTAACGCATTGACCACCTGTGCCGCTACGGGTAACGCCACCTCCGAACCGGAACCGCCTTCCTCGACAATGACCGAAAACGCATAAGGGTACTCGTCATTATCCAAGAAGCCCGCGAACCAGGCGTGCGGTTCTTTGTCGGGTTCTGTTTCTGCCGTACCCGATTTGCCGCAGGGATTGAGCCCTTCGTTAAAGTTCCAATCACCGTACTGCACTTTAAAATTGTTGCGCAGAAGGCTCTTGAGCTCTGCCGCCGTTTCTTCGCTGACGGCTCTCGAGCCGGTCTTGGGAATGGCAAGCTCCTTCGTAAACCCGGAAGCGGTGGTCACCTTTTGCACCAGGTAAGGCTCCATGGGCTCGCCGCCGCCTGCAATCGCACCCATGATGCGCGTCTGCAAAAGAGGGGTGACCAGCGTGGTCGACTGACCGATGCCCGCCCAGCCGAGCTCCAGCTCATCATCTTTGGCGGTGTGAATTTGAGAGGTATAAACCCCTAATTTTCCCAAAGAAACCGTGTGGTTGTAGCCGAAGCTTTCGGCGGTTTTTTCCAAGGCTTTCCCGCCGACCTCATTGGCAATCTCGGCAAAAGCGGCGTTACAGCTCTTGGCGAGCGCTTCGTCCAACTGCACATCGCCGTGCTCGCCCATACATTTAATGTCGCCATAGGATGTATGGTACGCGCCGTCACAGTAAAACGTTTCCTTCATAATCCCGTCCACATTGTCAATCGCCGCAGCAGCGGTAATCACCTTGAAGGTAGAGCCCGGGGGATAGAGCCCCATGGTCACGCGGTTGATATATACCCCTTCATAGGCATCGTTATCATTGATGTCATCGGGAATA
>SVOD01000023.1 GCA_015066575.1 Oscillospiraceae bacterium | reverse complement strand
ACAGGTGTTGATGGATGCCTGCCGCAAATACGGTATTACGCGCTACCACCAGGTTTCCACCGATGAAGTTTACGGCGACTTGCCGCTTGACCGACCGGATTTGCTCTTTACCGAAGAAACGCCGATTCACACCTCTTCTCCGTATTCCTCCTCCAAAGCGGGTGCGGATTTGCTGGTGCTGGCGTACTACCGCACTTACGGCTTGCCGGTAAGCATCAGCCGCTGTTCCAATAACTACGGTCCTTATCATTTTCCGGAAAAGCTCATTCCTTTGATGATTGCCAATGCCTTGGCGGACAAGCCGTTGCCGGTATACGGGGAGGGCTTAAATGTGCGCGATTGGCTCTATGTGGAGGACCATTGCAAGGCAATTGATTTGATTATTCACAAAGGCAGAGTCGGCGAGGTTTACAACATCGGCGGGCACAATGAGATGCGCAATATTGATATTGTCAAACTCATTTGCAAAGAGCTCGGCAAGAGTGAAGATTTAATCACCTATGTTACCGACCGCAAGGGGCACGATATGCGCTATGCCATTGACCCGACCAAGATTCACAATGAACTCGGGTGGCTGCCGGAAACCAAGTTTGAAGACGGCATTAAAAAGACCATTGGGTGGTATTTGGATAACAAGCCCTGGTGGGAAAACATCATTTCGGGCGAATACCAAAATTATTACGAGAAAATGTACGGCAATCGCTAAAGGCTATAATCGTCGGGATGAGAAGAAAAAGTTTTTTATCCCTTTTATCAAAAGCGTAAAAAAGGAGAATATAATTGGCTGACTTTACTTTTATAGTAAAAAAGATATTTAATACAATATTGCATTTTGCTCACAAAGCGTTTTATATGTACTCGTGGGATTATGTTACATTGGCGATTATGATTTTTGTCATTTCGCTCGGCTTTTTGCTGATGAAGCACTTTATGAAGCGCAACAAAAAGACCTTTCAAATCATTGCCATAACGGCATTCTTTGTTTACCTTGCCATGGTCATTTACTCTGCGATACTCAACAGAGATATTGATTCCGCTTCGTTCGGTGTGAGCATCATACCGTTTCGCTCTTATAAAATGATAGCGGAAGGCAATAAAGATAAAATTCGCGAAGTGATTATGAATGTGGCATTTTTCTACCCGATAGGCTTTTTGTATTGTTTGATTGATACAAAAAAGATAAATTACAAAAAATGGCCGATTATCCCGATGAGCGCGGCATTAAGTTTGCTCATTGAATTGGTACAGTTTGTGTTCAAATTGGGCTTTGTCGAAACCGATGATATCATTCACAACACATTGGGCTGTGTTTTAGGTATATTAGGGTATATGCTATTGGACTATATGACATTTAACGAGCGAGACTTTTAAAAATGGAAAATTCAGAAATCAGAATGCAGAATGAAGCCGTATGCGCTTATTCATTAGAAGTGCAAGGGAACAATCGTTTTGATTTTTGATTTCTAAATTCTGATTTTTCGATGACAACAGGGCGAATAAAAAAGGCAATGAAGCATGAATATTCTTTATCATGATGTGCTGTACCTGCTTGCCTGTGCGGCAAACGGGAAAAAGGCAGAGAAAAACAGAATAACGGCGATGGACTTGGATGCTCTTTACGCGCTTTGTAAAGAGCATAAAATCACGGCGCTCGTTTCCTGCGTTTTGACCGAGCACCTCAAAGAGAATCCCGAACAATTTGCGCGTTGGCAGCAGGAGCAGATGAAAGCGCTGTACCGCGATATGAATTTTGCCGCCGAGCGCGCCAAAATCCTCGGTTTTTTGGAAGAAAACGGCATTTGGTATATGCCGTTAAAGGGGATTGTGCTTAAGGAGTATTACCCGAAACCGGAACTGCGCGAGTTTGCCGATAACGACATTCTGTTTGATCAAAATTTTGCCGAGCAGGTGGAGCAGTTTATGCTTGCCGAAGGCTATGAGAGAAAACAAAGCGACTCCGGGCATGTGATGGAATATGAAAAAGAGCCCTGCTTCAATTTTGAAATGCACCGCGCGCTTTACCACACCAACAACCCGGTGTTTTATAACTACTATAAAGACGTGAAAAGCAGGTTACTTAAAGATGAAAATAATGCATATGGTTATCACTTTTCCGATGAAGATTTTTATGTTTTTATGGTCTCGCACACCTACCGCCATTATCGCGATAACGGTGTAGGTATCCGTAATTTGCTGGATATCTATATGTATAACTTTAAAAAATCACAGAGTTTGGATTTTGCGTATATAGAAGCGCAATTGGAAACAATAGAGGCGGCAACCTTTGAAAAGCAAATGCGGCAGTTGGCGCAAAGAGCCTTTGGAAGCGAAAACGAGCAGTTTACCGCCGAGCAGGAAGAGGTGCTGGCGTTCTACTTTGCTTCGGGCGCATACGGCACGCGCGAGCAAGCCGCAAAAAACCATATGAAAAAACTAATCGGGCAAACCGATTTTTCCGCCAAAAGCAGAACCAAATATTGGTTTAAAAGATTGTTTGATATGCAAACCTACAAGCGCGATTTTCCGCGCGCATACAAAACAATCATTGCCATACCTTTTTTGATTGTATACCGGTGTTTGCGCGGCTTGACGAAAGCAGGCAGGCTCAAAGAAGAAAATGAACGCTTAAAACAACTCGAACAATAATATGCAACAGTTACATCAAACCCAAACAGAACTTTTGAAACTGCTTTCCAAAGCGCTGTTTGAAAAAGAAGTTAATAGTGCCTGTTCCGATTGGAAGGCGCTGTATCGGGAAGCCAATGTGCACAAGGTATTCCCGTTGGTGTTTTCTGTTTCCAAAGCGTATGTGGCGGATGAAGCGCTGCTCGGTAAATCCGAAAAACTGGCGCGCCACAGTTTAGCAACTACCGTCAGCCTCAATTATGCCCATGCCGCGTTGCATCGCCTAATGCAAAAAGAAAACATTCCGTATGTAACTTTTAAGGGGCTGGCTTCATCGCTCTATTACCCGCAGCCGGAGCTGCGCAATGCGGGCGATGTGGATTTCTATGTGCACCCTGCCGATTTTGAGCGCTGTCAAAGCGTGCTGCAGCAAGCGGGTTTTGAGTGCGTTGAGAATGAAGGGCGGCATGCGGGTTATCAAAAGGGCGGCGTTGTGCTGGAGTTGCACCGCCGCATCGGTGATGTGCCGCACAACGCCCTCGGGCAGCAAATCACGCGACAGATAATGGACGATTTGATTGAAAGCGCTGTTGTTGCCGATATCGGGCAGGGCAAGGTGAAGATTCCCGACACCTTTCACCACGGTATGATTTTGTTGTTGCACACGATTGCCCATATGACCAAAGAGGGCGTCGGCTTGCGGCATTTGTGTGACTGGGCGGTATTTGAAGCCTCTTTGAGTGACGAGGCTTTTTGCGAATTGTTTGAAGAGAGGTTAAAAGCCTGCGGCTTATGGCGCTTTGCACAGCAACTGAGCCTTTGCGCGAACCGCTATCTGGGCGCGCCCGAAAGGGCGTGGCAGGGCAGTGCCGACAATGCTTTTTTAGAAAAGCTGATAAGCGATATCATCGCCTCCGGTAATTTCGGCAAAAAAGACATTGACCGTAAGGGGCAGATAAAATATATTGCAGACAGAGGAGAAGGCACGGTCAAAAACACTTCCGCATGGCGACAGGTGCGCAAAACACTTGCCCAAAAAGCCGCTTTAGAGGGTAAATCCAAAGCGGCGGTAGTGGCGGAATATGCAAAAAATGTGTTGACCGGCAAGCGCCACCCGGATACAAAGCAAACGATAGAAACCGCGGCAGAGCGCAAGGCACTCTACAGTGAATTCCATTTGTATGAGCATAACGAATAAAAAACCGACTTGAAATTTTTCAAGTCGGTTTGAATTTTATTAAGTCGGTTTTGACTAAAACTCCACACCTTCGCGGGCAACGCAGCCCTCATCAAAGGGGTGCTTGATACAGCGCATCTCGGTAATGTAGTCGGCGCGCCTTCTGAGCTTTTGCGAAGGGTTTCTGCCGGTGAGCACTACCTCGGTATCTTCGCGGTTGTCGAGGTAGTAAAAGAGCAGTTGCTCATCCAAAATACCGTAATCGATTAAGTCCAGCACTTCATCGAGCACCAGCAGATCGCTCTCGGTATCGCAGGCTCTGGCAAAGAGTTGGGTTTCAATCATTTTACAGGTCTTTTTTTCTTTTTCGCTCATCATTTGAATAAATTTGAGCGGCTCGCCGTAGTACATCACTTTGCAATTTTTAAAACTTTTTAAAGGTTTTATTTCACTGCTGGCACCGTCTTTTAAAAATTGACAGAAACATACCTTTTTGCCTGCGCCGAGCATGCGAATTGCCAAGCCGACGGCTGCAGTGGTTTTGCCTTTTCCGTTGCCGTGATAAATATGTATTTTTGCATCTTCCATATGCGTCACCTCTTTTTGAGTGTAGCATATTCGCTCAAAGATTGCAATTCATCATTTATATGTAATTAATGAAAATATTTATGGCGAGGTTGGTTCTTGCGTTGTATTTTCATTCGCCTAAGCGGCGTTTTATGTAATTATGGCAAAAAAGATGCGATTTGAGGGCTAATCTTCGTTACATGAACTTACCTTTTCATTGACTTTTTTTGCATTATTGTATACAATTATACAATATAAAGCCTGCGAAGGAGCGCTTACGGCAAACCATACCGGCACAAGCGCGTTTTGCAGCTGCACACAACCCTTATCGGAGGTGAAAAAATGGTTGAATTATCTCCAAAAACGAATTTATTAGAGCAGACATCGAATAAATTTGTGCTTGATGATGTCAAAGAGCCGCATTTATACCGCGATGTGTTTAATTATGATGAAGTGCCGAAAATTGCCTTCAACCACCGTCGTGTGCCGTTAAGCATGCCGGAGGAAATATGGATTACGGACACCTCGTTCCGCGACGGGCAGCAGTCGGTCAATCCCTATACAGCCGAGCAAATTGCCGACATGTATGAGCTCATGAGCAAGCTGGGCGGTCCCTACGGCAGAATTCGGCAAACGGAATTTTTTGTTTACAGCCAAAAGGACCGCAAGGCGATTGAACTGTGCCGCGAAAAGAACCTGCGTTTTCCGGAAATTACCACTTGGATTCGGGCAAGCAAAAAGGATTTTCAGCTGGTAAAAGATTTGGAAATCAAGGAAACCGGCATTTTGGTTTCCTGCTCGGATTACCACATTTTTAAGAAGCTAGGCAAAACACGGCGCGAAGCGCTTGATATGTACTTGGGCACAGTCAAAGATGCGTTTGATGCCGGTTTGGTGCCGCGCTGCCACCTGGAAGATATTACCAGAGCGGACTTTTACGGTTTTGTGCTGCCCTTTGTGACCGCGTTGCAGGAATTGTCGAACGAAGCGGGAATCCCAGTCAAAATTCGCGCATGCGACACGATGGGCTATGGCGTACCCTTTACGGGAACAGCGCTGCCGCGCAGTGTACCGGGCATTATTTACGGCTTACAGCATTACACCGGTGTGCCGAGTGAAATGTTGGAGTGGCACGGGCACAACGATTTTTATAAAGCGGTTTCCAACGCCACCGCGGCGTGGCTCTACGGCGCTTGCGCCGTCAACTGTTCGCTGCTTGGCATCGGTGAGAGAACCGGCAATGTGCCGCTGGAGGCGATGGTGATTGAGTACGCCTCTTTGCGCGGCTCGTTTGACGGTATGCGCCCCGAAGTGATTACGGATATTGCCGATTACTTTAAGCATGAAATCGGTTACAATATCCCGACCTCCGCCCCCTTTATCGGCAGAGATTTTAATGTTACGCGCGCCGGTATTCACGCGGACGGTCTTTTGAAGGACGAAGAAATTTATAATATTTTCAATACCGAAAAAATTCTCGGCAGAGCCGCGAGTGTGCTCATTTCCAAAACCTCCGGTTTGGCGGGGATTGCGTATTGGATTAACGACCATTATGAACTCAAGGGCGATGAGCAGGTTGCCAAAAATGATGAATTGGTCATTGCGCTCAAAGAGTGGGTCGATGAAATGTATGAAGGCGGGCGTGTGACCATGCTGGCGGTAAGAGAGATTACCGATAAAATTGAGGAACTCGCGCCCGGAAGATTTCAAGAGTGCTAAGCGTTTTTGAAATCAGGCACAGATGACAGAAAACAGAGAATGGAGGTGCAGGCACCTTGGATAAAAGCTTTTCGCTTTCGCACCAGGTTTTTAAAATCATGGAGCAGGCGATTATTACCGAAGAAATCCCGAGCGGTACCGAGCTGACCGAGTTGGGGCTTTCGGCAAAATACGGTGTCAGCCGCACCCCGATTAGGGAAGCGGTTGCGATGCTCGAGCAGGAGGACCTGGTTGAAAGCACCGGCAAAAAAATCGTGGTGCTCGGGTTTTCCAAGCAGGATATTATAGATATTGTCAATGTCAGAGTAGCAATAGAGGGCAGGGCAATGGCGCTTGCCGCGCGTAATATCACGCAAGAGGGCATAAAAGAATTGGAAGACATTATTAAAATGCAGCAGTTCTATATTTCCGAAAATGACAGTGAGAAAATCAGCCAGATGGACTCCGAGTTTCACTACACGATTTATAAGCACTGCGGCTCGAGAGTTTACGGAAAAACGCTCACGGAATTGCACCGCAAAATGGCGCGCTACCGCGCTTTATCGGTAGCAAGTAAGCCGCGGGCGGTCAAGAGCGGAGAGGAACACCTAAGAATACTCGAAGCGATAAAAGCACATAATGAAGCGCTTGCCGAAGCACTCGGCACGGAGCATGCAAATAAAGCAAAGCAAAGATTGCTGGAGGATTGAGATATGGGATTAACAATTGCACAAAAAATCATCAAAGCGCACCTTGTGGAAGGGCAGATGAAGGTCGGCGAAGAAATCGCCTTGAGAATTGACCAAACCCTTACCCAGGATGCGACCGGTACGATGGCGTATTTAGAGTTTGAAACCATCGGCATTCCGCGCGTTAAAACCGAGCGCAGTGTGGCGTATATCGACCACAACACCCTGCAGTGCGGGTTTATGAATGCGGATGACCACCGCTATATCGGTTCGGTTGCCAAGAAACACGGTATTTATTTTTCGCGCCCGGGTAACGGCATTTGTCACCAGGTGCATTTGGAGCGCTTCGGTATTCCGGGTAAAACCCTTATCGGTTCCGACAGCCATACGCCGACCGGCGGCGGTATCGGTATGCTGGCGATGGGTGCCGGCGGGCTCGATGTGGCGGTTGCCATGGGCGGCGGCGCCTATTACATTACCATGCCCAAAATGTATAAAGTCAACCTCACCGGCAAATTGCGTCCGTTTGTGAGTGCGAAAGATGTCAGTCTCGAGATTTTAAGGCAACTTTCGGTAAAAGGCGGTGTAGGCGCCATTATCGAGTGGGGCGGCGAAGGCATCAAAACCCTTTCCGTGCCCGAGAGAGCGACCATTACCAATATGGGGACCGAACTTGGGGCAACTACCTCGATTTTCCCCTCGGATGAAATTACAAAGAAATTCCTCGAAGCCGAGGGCAGAGGCGAGGATTGGGTAGAGCTCAAGAGCGATGAAGATGCGGTGTATGATAAAATAATCGATATCAATCTCTCTACACTCAAACCTTTAATTGCCTGCCCGCACAGCCCCGACAATGTGGTGACGGTGGAAAGTTTAAGCGATGTCAAGTGTGACCAGGTATGTATCGGTTCGTGCACCAACTCTTCGCTGTTGGATATGCTCAAAGTGGCGGCAATGCTCAAGGGCAAAACCATTTCGCCCGATGTGAGCCTTTCCATTTCTCCCGGTTCCAAGCAGGTGCTCAGAATGCTTTCCGATTGCGGCGCGTTGGGTGATATTTTGGCTTCCGGCGCAAGGCTTTTGGAGTGCGCCTGCGGTCCGTGCATCGGTATGGGCTTTAGCCCGAACAGCGCCGGCGTATCACTGCGAACCTTCAACCGTAACTTTGAGGGCAGAAGCGGCACGGCGGACGGACAGGTGTATTTAGTATCTCCCGAAACCGCGGTGGCATCGGCGTTGACAGGCCACATCACCGACCCGACTACCTTCGGTAAGAAACTCAGCGTGAGTATGCCGCGCAAGTTCTTTATTGACGACTCGGCAATTATTGAGCCCGCCGGCTTGGAAGAAGCAAAGACTTTGGAGGTGCTTAGAGGGCCGAACATTAAGCCTTTCCCGAATGCCAACCCGGTAACGGATACGATTGAGGCGGAATGTGTACTCAAGGTGGGCGATAATATCACCACCGACCATATTATGCCGGCAGGCGCAAAAATTTTGCCCTACCGCTCCAACATTCCGTACCTGTCACAATTCTGTTTCGGTGTGTGCGATACCACTTTCCCCGAGAGAGCCAAAAAAGCCGGGCAGAGCATCATTATCGGCGGCAGTAACTACGGACAGGGCTCTTCGAGAGAGCACGCCGCGCTTGTGCCGCTGTATCTGGGCGTGAGGGCGGTCATTGCCAAGAGTTTTGCGAGAATTCACGCTGCCAATCTCATCAATGCGGGCATTATGCCGCTGGTCTTTGAAAATGAAGCGGATTACAGTTTTATCGGTCAAGGCAGCAAATTGGTGCTCGAAGATGTGTTTGCAGGCATGGACAGCGGAACCATTATATTAAAAGACAAGAAAACAAGAAAAACTTACAAACTCAAATGCTTCTATACCGACAGGCAGAAGGCAATTTTAAAAGCAGGCGGATTGCTTCAATTCACAAAGGGTGAATAACCTTTGTGAATTGAAGAATTCGGAATGCGGAGTTCGGAATGCGGAATTAGCGGTGGTGCCGCAAGCGGCACATTAAAATGCAGCTCGATGCACTGCCACCACAACTCCACTCTCCACTCTTCACACTCCAAACTATGAAGGAAGGAAATAAAAATGAGTAATCAGTATATTGAAAATTGTGTAGAACAGTTTAGAACCATTTTAGAAGAACAAACAGCCAGGTGTAAGTACATGGCGGAGAACCGCGAAATTACCGATTACGCAAATCTCGATAAGATTATTATCGGTGTGGTCGGCGGCGACGGCATCGGCCCGATTATTTCCGCCGAAGCGGCAAGAGTGCTCGAATTTCTTTTAAAAGAAGAAGTGGCAGCCGGCAAGGTGGAAATCAGAACCATTGAAGGCTTGACCATTGAAAACCGTATGGCGCAGCACAAGGCAATTCCCGAAGATGTACTTGCCGAAATCAAGAAGTGCCATGTCATTTTGAAAGGCCCGACCACCACACCGCACGGCGGCACATTGGAGAGCGCCAATGTGGCAATGCGCCGCGAGCTCGATTTATATGCCAACATTCGCCCTGTGAGCGTTCCCGAAGAGAACATTGATTGGATTTTCTTCAGAGAAAACACCGAGGGCGAGTATGTGCTCGGCTCCAGAGGCGTGGAAATTCCCGGCACCTTGGCAGTTGACTTTAAGTGCACGACGGACCTTGGCACCGAGAGAATTGCCAGAGCCGCCTTTGAATATGCCAAAAATAACGGCAAAGATTATGTCGCGATTGTCACGAAAGCCAACATTATGAAAAAGACCGACGGCAAGTTTACCGCTATTTGCCACGAAGTGGCAAAGGATTACCCCGGCATTGAGGCCGAGGACTGGTACATTGATATTATGACGGCAAAATTGGTCGATAAAGCTTCCAGAAGCCGCTTCCAGGTCTTTGTACTGCCCAACCTTTACGGTGACATTATCACCGATGAAGCCGCGCAAATTCAAGGCGGTGTCGGCACCGCCGGCAGTGCTAACGCGGGCGACAAATATGCGATGTTTGAAGCTATCCACGGTTCCGCACCGCGCATGCTCGAAACCGGCAGAGCCAAGTATGCGAACCCTTCTTCCATGATTAAGGCGAGCGAAATGCTCTTAAGGCATATCGGCTACACCGATAAGGCAGATAAACTGAGCAAGGCGCTTTCGATTTGCAACGAAACCGAGCGCAAGGTGGTCATCACCGGCAGAGACGGCGGCGCGACCTGTGCCGAGTTTGCCGAGTATATGATGGAAACGCTCGAAAGCTTATAAGATAAAGACCACAGGAAATCATTCCTGTGGTTTTTTCTTATAAGCAAGCAACAGACAACAGAAGATGAATAGTGTGTTGAAAATCCAAAGGGAAATATGGTATACTATAATCACGAAAACTTTATTGATTAGGCAAAAGGAGATGAAAAATCAATGAAAAGAATTTTGGTATTAATGCTTACCGCGCTGTTGGTCATTTCCTGCACGGCTTGCGGCGGTAAGAAAGAAAGTAAGCAAGAGCAGGAAAAGCAAACAGTGACCGAAGCCCCCAAGGCTGTAAGCGCTGCCGAGGATACGGATGCGATGAACCTGCACTTTACACCCCCCGAAGGCTATGCCACGGTAGAGCGCCATGTTGGAAAAAGCGCCGCCGGTAAGGTGACAGAGAAAAGTTTTAACTACAGTTTTGCCGACAATTCGTCGGTGATGATAGGCTATACGGTTGGCAAGGAACTGACCGACTCTGTTCCGCAGAACGCATTGGATAAAGCGGAAAATGTCACATATGCGGGTAAAGCGTTTCAAGTCATTCATCAGGGCAAGGCGTTCGTGGCGCTTTGTAAAGAAGGTGATGTGATTTACGGCATCGGCTACTCCTTCGGCGATAAAGAGGACAAAGCAAAGTTTGAAAGCCTGATGCAGGGAATCAGTTTTACGGATGCGACCACCACACAGGAAAACGATGAAGATATGTACGGCATTCAATATGATGCCAAGAGTGCCGGAAATATTTGCAGCACCACCATTGCCGTTACGGAAAAGCCGGATGGTACCGTGGTAGAAAAGGCGCAGAGTTGGCACTACGGTGCGGATGAAAAGAACTTGGATTATCGCTTTTTGATTAGAGTTTATAAGAATGCTACCGTAGACCAAAAACTCAGCAAAGACCACGAGTATGAAGAACAGGAAATTGGCGGCATCAAGTACACGGTGCGCAAAG
Source organism: Oscillospiraceae bacterium (assembly GCA_015066575.1). Taxonomy (GTDB): domain Bacteria; phylum Bacillota; class Clostridia; order Oscillospirales; family Acutalibacteraceae; genus RUG714. The sequence goes on along the minus strand of SVOD01000023.1, from coordinate 12,179 downwards.
CGCAAGACGCAGATAAGCCGTTTGAGTATTTCACGCAGCACGGCAGCGATGTGTATAAGATTTATAACAACGGTGTTGTCGACGGTTGGGGTGTCAAACGCTCCGAGCAATCGCAAAGTGCGTTTGAAGCCTTTGTCAATTCCGTGCATTTCTAATAGCGGCGGTAAAAATCATTCAAAAAAGCAGTTCCCGCGGGGGAACTGCTTTTATGATGAAATCAGCTTGCCTGCCGTTATAGTGATGTCGGGCGTAAAATCGTATTTTATGAGTGGCAGCGGGAAGCAATATTGAAAAAGCGGTAAATTCGTAGTATAATACTATCACTGTTTCATAAAAATAATAGAAGAAAAGATTTCTTGTGGAGATATTATGGCACAAAATTATCAAAACCAATCTTATCCTGCGGCTTACGGGCAAATGCCCGCAGGGCAGCCCTATGCGGCGCCGCCGCACCCGACACAGCAGCCCGCAGTGCCTGTGCAGGCGGGGCAGCAACCCGCCGCACGCGTACAGCCTTTCACACAGCCGGTGCAGCAGCCTGCCGTACCCACGCAGCCTGCCGTACCGTATACACCTTACCCGCAGGCATATTACCCGAACGGATACCCGATTCAACCCGGAAATCCGTATTATTACAACCCCGCCTTGGCGCAACAGGAATATGAAAAGCGCTTGAAGGTGGAAAAAGCCAAAAAAAACCTGCGCTACCTCGGCAATATGTCGGGGCTTTCGGTCATTTTGTTTTTGGCGTTTAATACCGTTGCTTCTATGGTGCTGACCATTCCCGGTATTTATGAACTTTACCGCAAGGACGCGGTCTTTAGCGGCGCATTTTACATTGTGGCTTCATTCTTTTATATGTTTTTGCCGTTTTTAATTGTGTCGTTTCTCATTCGCCTCAAAGACAAAGAAGTGAACTTTTTTCCGTTTAAAAAGATGAACCCCAAGCGAGCGCTGCTTTGCATCCCTATTGGTCTTACCGTCTGTATCGGCGCGAATATCATTGTCAATTTAATCATTACGCTTTTTGAATCCTTCGGGGTTGAGCTTTCACAACAGAGCGATGCGCTCGCAAAGCCGCAAACAGTCTTTGCGATGTTCATTTCACTGGTGAGCACGGCTGTGATGCCGGCGTTGCTCGAGGAATTTGCCATTCGCGGCGTGATATTGCAGCCGGCGCGCAAGTACGGTATGGCGTTTGCCATTATTTCCTCGAGTGTCATTTTCGGCGTAATGCACGGCAATTTGATTCAAGCGCCGTTTGCCTTTATGGTGGGCGCGTGCTTTGCGTTTCTTGCCATTAAGTGCGACAGCCTGTGGATTGGTGTGATTTTGCACTTTTTTAATAACGGCTTTAGTGTGGTGATGAGTTATTTACAAGGCAGCATGAAAGAGGCATATTTCAATTTGCTGTATTACATCATAATCGGTGCCGTAGCGTTGGCGGGTATTATCTGCTTTGTGGTGCTGCTCTTAACGGATAAAACCTTCTTTAAAAAGAGCGAGGGCAATATTGCCGGGGAAGAGGCGACTCTCTTAACCAAGGGGCAAAAATTTGTTGCCTTTTTCATCAACGCACCGACCATTATCAGTTTTATCATCATCGGGCTGCTGACACTGCAGTATATCAGCAAATAGTATGGAAGAAAGATTTATGAGAGCCGCATTGGAATTGGCGGCACAGGCGGCAGCGGAGGGCGAAGTGCCGGTCGGCGCAGTGGTAGTGTGTGAAGGTGAAATTGTCGGCAGCGGCAGAAACCGCCGCGAATGCGGTAAAAATGCGCTCTATCACGCGGAGCTCGAAGCGATTGACAGCGCCTGCAAGGCGTTGGGCGGCTGGCGCTTACACAAGTGCGATTTGTATGTCACTTTAGAGCCCTGCCCGATGTGTACGGGCGCGATTATCAACGCGCGCATGAAAAGGCTGATTTACGGCGCAAGGGACCCGAAAGCAGGCAGCGCCGGCAGTGTGATAAATTTATTTGAGCTGCCGTACAATCACAAGCCGGAAGTCATAGCGGGTGTGATGGAAGAAGAAAGCCGCGCCTTGCTGCAATCGTTTTTCAAAAAACTAAGAGAAAATAAATAACAGATAAATGTAAATGAAACGGGCTATCTCAAAGGAGATAGCCCGTTATGTTATTGGTTTTTTTAGTTTTATCTGAATCTATGTCGCTTTAATTCTTTAATCTCCGATAAGTCATACGGCGTTGCCTGGTACACAAAGTAGTTAAGCCAGTTGGAGTAAAAGAGGTTGGCACAAGAGCGCCAGCTGACTACCGGCTTGTTGGCAGGGTTATCTGCCGGGAAGAAATTTTTGGGAAGTTTGGTATCCAGACCTGCTTTTTTGTCGCGCAGGTATTCGTTTTTGAGCGTATCGGCATCGTATTCCGAGTGGCCGGTTACAAAAATCTGCCTGCCGCGCTTGGTGGAAACGCAAAATACGCCCGCTTCCTCGCTCGAGGCAAGAATTTTAAGCGTGGGAATCGCTTCCACATCTTCTCTGCGGAAGGTGGTATAGCGCGAGTGCGGCACATCAAACACATCGTCAAATCCGCGGAACAAAATAGAGCGCTTGTGCTCTACCTTGTGCTTAAATACACCGAAGAGCTTTTCGGAAAATTCCTGCTTTTCAATCCCGTAGTGGTAGTATAGCGCCGCTTGCGCTCCCCAGCAGATATGCAGTGTGCTCGTAACGTGGGATTTTGTCCACTCCATAATTTCGCACAGCTCATCCCAATACTCCACTTCTTCAAACGGCAGGCGCTCTACCGGTGCGCCGGTGATAATCATACCGTCATATTTATTCTCGCGGATTTGCTCAAACGTTTTGTAGAAATCAATCATATGCTGCTCCGGCACATGGGTTGCCGTGTGCGAGGCGGTTTGCAGCAGTTCCATTTCCACTTGCAAAGGGGAGTTGCCCAAGAGCCTGACAAGCTGGGTTTCGGTTTCCACCTTAGTCGGCATCAAATTGAGCAACAGGATTTTCAGCGGGCGGATTTCCTGGGTAGTCGCTCGCTGTGTGGTCATCACAAAAATATTTTCTTTTTCCATCTGCTTGACAGCAGGTAAATTATCGGGAATGGTAATCGGCATTATTTACCTCATTATGATGTATACGCACTGCGTATATCAATCGGATTTAGGTGGATTGCTGTGCTCTCGGCATGTGGCAGTCAGCAGCCGGCAGTCGGCAGTCAGCTTGAGGATGGGCGCTGCCCATACCCGTTTAAAATACAGAAAGGCAAAACTTATTCGTCGCCTAATGCTTGTTTGATATCGGCTATAATGTCGTCGGCATTTTCAATGCCCACACTAAAGCGAATCAAGTCGGGGCTGACGCCGCATTCTTCCAACTGCTTGTCCGTCAGCTGGCGGTGGGTGGTGGAAGCAGGATGCAGGCAACAGGTGCGCGCATCTGCCACATGGGTAACAATCGCGGCAAGCTTAAGAGAGTCCATAAATTTAACGGCTGCCTCTCTGCCGCCCTTCACGCCGAAGGAAACCACACCGCAGGTGCCGTCGGGCATATATTTTTGGGCGAGGGCATATTGCGCATCATCCTCCAGCATAGCACATTTCACCCAGGTAACCTTATCACTTTGTTTTAAATATTCGGCTACTTTTTTGGCGTTTTCGCAGTGGCGCGGCATTCTTAAGTGCAGTGTTTCCAGCCCCAGGTTGAGCAGAAAAGCGTTTTGCGGGGACTGCACCGAGCCTAAATCTCTTTGCAGTTGCGCAACCAGCTTAAGCGTATAGGCGCCCCTGCCGGTATCGGAATACACCACACCGTGGTAACTTTCATCCGGTTGGGTTAATTCGGGAAATTTATCGTTTTGCGTCCAGTCAAAATTGCCGCTGTCGACAACCACGCCGCCGATGGTGCTTGCATGGCCTTCCATATACTTGGTGGTGGAGTGGATAACAATGTCGGCACCGAATTCAATCGGGCGGCACATAATCGGGGTGGCAAAGGTGTTATCAATAATGAGCGGAATGCCGTTTTCGTGCGCGACTTCGGCAAACGCGGAAATATCGAGGATATCGAGGCTCGGGTTGGAAACGGTTTCACCGAAAATTGCCTTGGTGTTCGGGCGGATAGCGGCGCGCAGCTCCTCTTTGCTTGCGTGCGGAGAAATAAAGGTAAAATCAAAACCGAGCTTACGCATGGTTACATTAAACAGGTTGAAGGTGCCGCCGTAAATAGCGGAGGAGCTCACAATGTGGTCTCCCGCGCGGGCAATATTGAAAATGGAATAAAAGCTGGCAGCTTGTCCGCTTCCGGTGAGCACACCGCCTACGCCGCCTTCAAGTTTGGCAATTTTAGCCGCCACGAGGTCGCAGGTGGGGTTTTGCAGTCGCGAGTAGAAATAGCCTTCCTTTTTCAAATCGAACAGCTCGCCCATCTCTACACTTGATTCATACTTAAAAGTAGTGCTTTGAATAATCGGAATCACGCGCGGTTCACCGTTTTTCGGTTCATATGTGCCCTGTACGCAATTGGTTTCGATATGTCTTTTCATATTTCTGCCCCATTTCTTATAAGAATAGATATAGTATAACACAAAAAGCAGGAATATCAAGTTATTTTTACAGTAGAATCGCCCTCATGAGCGAGGGCAACTTCGTCAGGCAGGTAAAAGATATCACAAGAGAGCGGATACCGCAAAAGTTTCTTCCAGCGAGCGGTAGGAGCGCTCCAAGGCGGAAGCGGCGCTTTCGCGCGGGGAAATGACAAAAGCGGGTGTTTGCGCGCGGCGGCTGACCCAGTGGCAGAATTTGGCGGCAAGCAAATCGCTTGCTTTCGCGGCAGGCAATTTGGAGCAGGCACAGATGATTTTGCCGACCGTTTCGGTATCCGCAGGCAGCAGCGCATTGCTTGGCGGGGAAAAGATGGTCCCCTCGTTGCCGCTCACGCACAAGAGCATAGAGGCTTGATGAAATGACAGATACTTGGCAAAACCGGACAAATCGCCGATTTGCAGAGGCTCCTCCTCGCAGACCATTTTCGGCGGAGACACGCAGGGAACAATGACAACCGAGCGCTTTTTAAACGCCTTGCGAACAGCAATGCCCGCCATACTCTTACCGTATGCCGCATCATGTAAAAGCACTTCAAAATACTTTAAAAGCAGCACCGAACTTTGCCACTCGGCGGCGCCGAAGCCGGCGGCGAAAACGACCGGCTTGTCCGCATTGCCGAAGCGTAGCGCGGGGATATGGTTGTCTATCAAAAAAATCCGGGCATTTTCATAATTGTCACTCAGCTCAAAAATTGTGTCCCACAAAGCAGACATAAACATTTTTCATTCCTCCGTTTCAGGCAAGACGGCGTCGGAATTTTGCCGTTTAGCCAAATCTGTTAAATTATATGGAAAAGCACTGCAAAGTATGATACAATTAAATGTAACGGCAAAAAGCGACATTTTTAACCATTTGTTAAGGGGACAGGTATGGACTTAAAAGAAACATTTGTTGAAAATTTGGAAACGCACAAGGGCAATATTTTATCCTTTCGCATTGACCGGGTGCTTTGCCCGAACGGCGAAATGGCGACCAGAGATATTATTGACCACCACGGCGGCGTTTGTGTGGCACCGCTGACAGATGCCGGCGAACTGATTTTTATTCGCCAATTTCGCTATTCTTATGAAGAAGTGATTTTGGAACTGCCGGCAGGCAAGTTGGAAGCCGGTGAGCAAGCCGATACCGAGGCGGCGGGCAGGCGGGAGCTGCAGGAAGAAACCGGCGCCACGGCGCGCGAAATGATAGACCTCGGTGTATTTTACCCGACCTGCGGCTACTGCAACGAAAAGATTTATCTCTACGCGGCAAAGGGATTGCAGTTCGGCGCGCAGCATTTAGATGCCGATGAATTTGTAGAGGTGCTCAAAATCAAACTCGAGGATGCTGTTCGGATGGTGATGGACGGCACGATTAAAGACGGTAAAAGCATTGCGCTGATTATGAAGATAAACGAACTGAAAAGAGAGAACAAGATATGACAAAGAAAGAACGCGCCGCCCTGATTGTGGAAAAAATAAAAGAGATGTACCCGGATGCGCTGTGCTCTTTGCAATACAGCGACCCGCTGCAGTTGATTATTGCGGTGGTGCTCTCCGCCCAGTGTACGGATGAGCGGGTCAATAAAGTTACGCCGGCGCTCTTTGAGCGCTTTCCGGATTTGGATGCTTTCTGTGAAGCGGATGCGGAAGAAATCGGCAGATACATTCACTCCTGCGGCTTTTATAACTCTAAATCCAAAAACATTTTGGCGCTGTGCCAAACTGTTAAGAATGAATACGGCGGCGAGCTGCCCGACACAGTTGAGGAATTGGTCAAACTCCCGGGTGTAGGCAGAAAAACCGCCAACCTCATTTGCGGTGATGTGTATGGTAAAGACGGGTATGTAGTCGACACGCATATGATTCGCATTTCACAGCGCATGGGCTTGTGTTCCGTCAAAGGAGGCGAGAGCAACCCGGCACTGAAGATTGAAATGCAGCTGCGCAAACTCATTGACGAGAGCGAGGCTTCCGATTTTTGCCACCGCATTGTGCTCCACGGCAGAGCGCTGTGTACCGCTCGCAAAGCCAAGTGCGAGGAGTGCGACTTAAATGAGATTTGTAAGAAGAACATCAAATAAGGATTTGTCGCGCTGTTCTATGAACAGCAATGCGGAATTCGGAGTTCGGAATTCGGAATTAAAGGGCGACACATTCGCACTTGTTCCGCTTCGCTCTATTGTGAAAATGTAGTCTTTACTCACAAGTAAAAAAACCTTGTAACAGCTAATGATTTATTATTTCGAGATTGCGAGAAATCTTTAAAATGCAAGGCGTAGCCTTGCCACCACTAATTCCGCATTCCGCATTCCGAATTCCGCATTACAAATAAGGATTTGGGAGCCGCAGGACTCTGCAAATTCTAAGTACCGACCGAAGGGAGAACCTATGCGACCGTTAGCAGACAGAATACGCCCTACAGAGCTTGCGCAGGTGTGCGGGCAACAGCACATTTTGGGGGAAAATATGCCCCTGCGCAATATTATTGAAGGCGGCAATATTCCCAATATGATTTTTTACGGACCTTCGGGCATCGGCAAAACCACGGTTGCCGAGATTATTGCGGCAAAAACCAATAAGCGCCTGCACAAATTAAACGGCACCATGGCTTCGACCAAAGACATTAAAGAGATTGTCGACGAGTTGGATACCATGCTTGCGCCCGACGGGGTACTGCTGTATTTAGATGAAATTCAATATTTTAACAAGCGCCAGCAACAGTCGCTGCTGCAATATATGGAAAACGGCACGATTACGCTCATTGCTTCCACCACCGAAAACCCGTATTTCTATGTGTATTCCGCCATTCTTTCGCGCGCCACGGTGTTTGAATTTAAGCCGCTGAGTGCTGCCGATGTGGAGCCGGTGATTCACCGCGGCTTTGCCGTTCTCGGCGAAGAAAGCGGCACCGAGGTGCAGTGTGAGAAATCCGTTATCGAAACGATTGCCAGGGGCTGCGGCGGCGATGTGCGCAAAGCGCTCAACGCGGCGGAAAACTGTTTTTTGGCAAGCGCAAAAATCGCGGGTAAATGCGAAATCACCTTAGAAACCGCGCGGGCGTTAGCCCAAAAGTCCGCTATGCGCTATGATAAAGACGGCGACGAGCATTACGACATCCTTTCCGCCTACCAAAAGAGCATGCGCGGCTCCGACCCGCAGGCGGCGCTCCATTACCTGGCGCGGCTGCTTGAAGCGGGCGATTTGCCCGGCGCCTGCCGCCGGTTGGCGGTGTGCGCGAGTGAAGATGTGGGGCTGGCGTACCCGCAAATTATTCCGATTGTCAAGGCCGCGGTCGATACTGCTTTGCAGGTGGGCTTGCCCGAAGCGCGCATTCCGCTGGCAGACGCGGTGATTTTGGTTGCCACAAGCCCGAAAAGTAACGCCGGCGCGATGGCGATTGACGCGGCGCTTGCCGATATTCGCGCCGGTAACATCGGGCCCATACCGCGCCAATTGCAAAACAAACATTATGACGGTGAGGGCGATGTGCCCAAAGGGCAGAATTACCTCTACCCCCACGCCTTCCCCAACCACTGGGTGCAGCAGCAGTATTTGCCCGATGTGCTCAAGGATGCCGTTTATTACCAACCTTGCGACAATAAGATGGAGCAGGCGGCAGTGGAGTATTGGAAGAAAATCAAAAAGTAGGCATATGCCGGCTTTTTGATTTTAGCCGACAGAAAAACAGGCAACAGACATGATACTGACCGCCGATTGCTATATAATATAAAATAATACTTGACAAGGAAAAGGCGCTGTGCTACAATAGCAATGTTCGATAGTAAGTTAAACATGGAGAGTAGGTTGTAACCTGCTCTCCAATTTTCAAGCCCTCAAGAGCAAAGCATCAATCGGTTACAAAGGCATCTTTTCACTGATACGGCAGAATTTGCACAAAAGAATACACAAAGTATGCCGTTTGCGCAAATTCCTTGTCTAAGCAAAAATCTGCTCTTTGTAACATGGCTTGAAGTTTTAGGCGATAATGGAAATCGGTTACGATTGATGTTTACTCTCTCGGGCTTGTAGAGAAAGAGAACCCGCTTTGCAGTTATGCATTGCGCAAGGAGAAAACAATGGCAGCAAACAAAAAACCGAATACGGTGGAGCGCGTTTGCGAGATTGCCGCACCCTTAGCAAAAGAACGCGGGCTGCATATTTGGGACATTCGTTACCAAAAAGAGGGCAGCGACTGGTACTTGCGTGTCTTTATAGACAAAGAGGGCGGCGTCGGTATTGAGGATTGTGTGGAGATGAGCCATGCACTCGACAAACCGCTCGATGAAGGCGACTTTATCCCGCACGCCTATATTTTGGAAGTCAGTTCCCCCGGTGTGGAGCGGGAGTTGACCAAACCGCAGCACTTTGAAAAAATGCTGGGGCAACCCGTTAGCGTAAAAACCATTCGCCCGATTGACGGGCAGCGCGAATTTGCCGGTGTCCTCACCGCTTTTGAAGATGGTGAGATTACCATCACACAGGCAGATGACAGCATCTTAGTTGTAAATAAAAAAGACACAGCCTTCGTGCGGCTGGATGATTTTGGAGGAATAGAGTGATGAACAGCGAATTTTTTGAAGCAGTCAACGCACTTGCGGCAGAAAAGAACATTTCTACAGACTATCTTTTCACAAAGATTGAAGCAGCTTTGGCAGCTGCCATGCGCAAAAACTACGGCGGCAACAACAAAGAAAGAGAAGTCGTTAAGTGCAGTATTGACCCGGAAAAGCACACTATTAAAATTTGGGCTGAGTTGGAAGTGGTGGATGAAATCACCGAGCCCGGCGCTCAAATTCTTCCGGAAGATGCCAAGAAAATAGATAAAAAAGCCAAGGTCGGTTCTTTTGTCAATAAACCGATTGAGCTCTCCGAATACGGCAGAATTGCGGCGCAGACTGCAAAGCATGTGATTCGCCAGGGCATCCGTGAGGCGGAGAGAAGCCGCCAGATTGAGGAGTTCCGCTCCAAGAAGCAGGAAATTGTCAGCGCGAAGGTGTCAAGAATCGACCCGATTAAGGGCAATGTTTCTTTGGAGATTGCCGGCGGCGATGCCGTTCTGCCCAAGAAAGAGCAGGTACCCGGCGAAAGCTTCTACGAGGGGCAGCACATTTTGGTTTACATTGTGGATGTGCGTGATGATGAGAGAGGCTCCAAGGTAATGATTTCCCGCACCCACCCCGGTTTTGTCAGAAGGCTCTTTGAAAGAGAAGTGCCCGAAATTTTTGAGGGTGAGGTGGAGATTAAGAGCGTTTCCCGCGAAGCGGGCAGCCGCACCAAGATTGCCGTTTATGCAGCGGATGAAGATATTGACGCTGTCGGCGCCTGCATCGGCCCGAAGGGTGCGAGAGTCAACACGATTGTCGATGTGCTCGGCGGTGAAAAAATTGATATTATTGAATATAGCGAGGACCCCTGCGAGTACATCAGCGCCGCTCTGGCACCCGCACAGGTTACCGAAGTGCTTGTTGCCGCAAGCGGTGCCAAGGAGTGCCGCGCCGCCGTGCCGGATAATCAGCTTTCGCTCGCTATCGGTAACAAGGGGCAAAATGCCCGCCTGGCGGCAAAACTGACCGGCTGGAAAATCGACATCAAGCCCGAATCGGTGTTCTATGAAGAGATAGAAAACGAAAAGGCCGCAGCGCTCGAAGCGGAGATTGCCGCTCAAGAGGCTGCCGAGGCACAGGCGCAAGAAGCCCAAGCCGAAGAGGCGGCAGAAGAAGGCGAAGCCGCAGCAGAAGTTGCGGCAGAAGAAACAGAAGCAGAGGAAGCTGCTCAGGCGGCAGACGAAGAATAAAAACGAAAAAAGCAGGTGAACCGGTGAAGCAAAAGAAAATACCCGAGCGCTTGTGCCTGGGCTGCAATGTCAGTAAGGATAAGCGCGAACTCATACGGGTGGTCAAAACCAAAGACGGTGAAATTTTTCTGGACAAAACAGGAAAAGCCAACGGCAGAGGTGCATATATTTGCAACAATCCCGCTTGCCTGGAAAAAGCAATCAAGTCTAAGCGCATTGCCAGAAGCCTTTCGGCGGAAATTCCCGCCCAAATCTACGATAGTTTAAGGCAGGCGATGGAGCAGTGAACAGCAAGTTATTATCGCTTTTGGGGCTTGCCAAAAAAGCGGGCAGGTTGGCGCTCGGGCACGATGCGGTGCTCGAAGCTGTCGGCAAGCACAGGGCAGAGCTTGTGTTGCTTGCCGCCGATGCCTCGGCGCGCCTGGAGCGAGAAGTTAAAAGAGAAGTCACATTTCAAAAAAGCAAAGCTACGGTGATAAGAACGGAAGAAACGATGGCGGATATAGGCCGCGCGTTGCCGCACAAAGTTGGGGTTGTGAGTGTAAACGATGCTTCGTTTGCCGCGGCAATGAAAAACATCATGGAGGAGGCTGATACGAATGGCTAATGTAAAACACAAAATTAATGAAATCAGTAAGGATTTCGCGCTCGAGAGCAAAAAAATTATTGCGCTCGTGGGCGAGATTTCCGATGAGCCCAAAAAGAGTGTTTCGGTACTCACCGAGGCAGAACTCGACTATATTTTTGACAGGCTCACGGCGGCGCACGCGGTAAAGGATTTTAACGATTACTTTAAAACCGCAAAGCCTGCCGAAGAGGGTGCCGAAAAGCCTGCTGCAAAGAAGGCTAAGAAGGCTGCCGACAAGGCGGAAGCACCGGCAGAAGCAGCCGACAGGAAAGCGGAAGAAAAGAAAGAACCCGCTGCAAGCAAGGCAAAGAAAAGCAAGAAAGGCAAAAAAGCGCCCGAAAGCGACAAGCCTGTCGTACACAAGCCGTCCGATCCCCAGCCGTTCAAGAAAAGAGAAAAGAAAGAGACACAGTATAAAGCCAAAACAAAGGGCGAATTGCGTACCGTAGATACGCGCTCTACGAATGTCGACCTTTCCAAGTACGATGAAAGGTTTGAAGAACTCGGCTCCTCCCGCCATGTTAATGACCGTACCTCCTCAACCAAGCAGAAGTTAAAGAAAAAATCCGATAAAAAGTATAAGGGCAGGCAGGGTATTCACCGCCAGTCCGGTAAAAAAGAAACCGAAGCGCAGCGCATGAGGCGACTGGAGTTGGAGAGAAAGAAAAAGAAACTCGAAATCACCGTGCCCGAAGAAATTACGGTTGCCGATTTGGCACTGAAAATGAAGATTACCGCTGTGGAAGTCATCAAAAAATTAATGACGCTCGGCGTAATGGCGGCACAAAACGATGTCATTGACTTTGACACCGCCTCCATTGTGGCGGAAGAACTCCATGTTAAGGTCAAGAAAGAAGTGGTTGTTACCATTGAAGAGCAGATTATTGATGACACCGAGGATGAAGATGCCAACTTAGTGCCGCGCGACCCGGTTGTGGTCGTCATGGGACACGTTGACCACGGTAAAACCTCTATTTTGGATGCGATTCGCAACACCGATGTCACCGCAGGCGAAGCCGGCGGTATTACGCAGAATATCGGTGCATACAGAACCAATGTACACGGCAGAAACATCACCTTCCTCGACACGCCCGGTCACGCGGCATTTACCGCGATGAGAGCCAGAGGCGCCAAGGCGACGGATATTGCCGTTATCGTGGTCGCGGCGGATGACGGTGTGATGCCCCAG
>SVOD01000140.1 GCA_015066575.1 Oscillospiraceae bacterium | reverse complement strand
ACTAACCGCAAAACAGCAGGAAGAAACCGAGCAAAACATTTTGGATGACCTTAAGATGTTCGATTGACGGCACGATGACAGCAAATATTGTAAAGATTTTTCGGATTGACGGCAAAGTGCCGTCATACAAAAATGAAAGTGTGTTCGGGAGTAAAAGCCACAGTAGAGCAGTATCAACAGGGTTGAATATGACAAAAGAACAGGTATGAGGCAGAGAAACGAGAGTTTAAAACTCCTCCAACAACCCAAATGAAGTCAGGCGACTTCATTTGGAGAGGAGGAGCAGTGGAATGAATGAGTTTTTTATGTTCACATGAAAATGAGTGATATGGAACATGTGACGACGAGTCTCATACCGTAGCAAGCAGGGCAAAAATATATCATTTTTGCCGATTGCCTCCATCAAAAGCGGCAATCACTTTAGGGGAATACTTCCCCTAAGACCCTTTGAAAAACACATATTGACAATATAACGGTTAACCGTTATATGCGAGCCAACAGAGAATTGCTGTCGGCTTAATTTATTGAAAGGAGAGATAATTGAAAAGTAAACAAGTTGGACTGTACCTTACAGTCACTGCCGCCGAAAAGCGTCGCATCAAAAAGAATGCCGCACTGTGCGGCTTGAAACAAAGCGAATATATTCGTCAAAGGGCATTGGGCTATGCACCGAAAGCGGTGCCGCCGGATGCCTTTTATCATTTCTGCGAAAAGGTTGACGCCTTGTGTGAAAAGCCCTTCTCGTCGCAGGTGAATGAAAAAGCACTCTCACTATTGGAGGAAATGGAAAGCACCTATATCACTTCGGAAAAGGAGGCGGTGCAGGAATGGCAACCACCGGTTTCTGGCCCGTAAAGGGCAGACTAAGAGAAGTGTTGGCGTATGCGAAAAATCCCGACAAAACCACCGAGGCAAAATATTTAGATGATGACCTGCGTGCCGCTATTACCTATGCCGAAAACAGCAGTAAAACCGATGAACAGATGTATGTTTCCGGTATCAACTGTTCCAAACACCGCGCCTATGAAGAAATGTATGCGGTGAAGCGAAAGTTTCATGAAAGCGGCAAGGTTATTGCCTATCACGGTTATCAGAGTTTTGAAGCGGGAGAAGTTACGCCCGAAGAAGCACACGAAATCGGGAAAGAAACGGCGAGAAGAATGTGGGGTGACAGGTTTCAGGTACTTGTTACCACACACCTTAATACCGATAATCTGCACAACCATTTTGTGATTAATGCCACATCTTTCAAAGACGGCAAGAAATACCGCAACAAAATCGGTGACCACATGGAGTTGCGCAAAGTGTCCGATGCCATTTGCCGAGAACTTGGAAAATCCGTGTTGGAGAACGCACCGTTTTACGGCGGTCAAAAGAAAGACTATTGGCTTAAACAAAGCGGTCAGCTTTCTCACAGAGAAATGCTGCGCAAGGATATTGAAGATGCGCTGGAGTATGTAACGGATTTTCAAGACTTTCAGCGGTATATGTACACTCTCGGCTACCGTGCGCCTCACGGGTACAAAGGCGCACACATCGCCCTCATCGGACCCGGCTGGCAGCGACCGATAAGGATTGACCGCTTGAATAAAAACTATACCGTAGAGGGTATTACCAAACGCGTTAATCAAAACAGAGAAAATGAAAACATTATTGTTTTCTATAACAGTCCGCCGAAAGTGCGCAGACCGTACTATCCGCAGGTGTATCGGTATTATAAAAGTGACGGCAACTTAATTACCTTACTCTTTGAAATCGTCATTCAAATTTTGCAAATGAGTTCGGAACTTGAATATGACAACCTGAAACTGCTCCCTGTTTCACCCGCTATGCGCGCCGAGTTGGCAAAGCTCGACCAAACGCTGGCGCAATACCATTTCTTGCGCGATAACCAAATTGAAACGATAACGGACTTAACTGCTTTTAGTGAGCAGGTGCGAAAACAAATTGAAGCGTATGAAAAGGAACGCCAAAAACTGCGCAATCAAATTCGCCGTGCCAAAACACCCGAAAGAGAGTCGGAACTCAAAGAGCAGTGTAAGGAAATATCCAAACAACTTGCACCTTTGCGAAAGCAGGAAAAGTTAATTGCCGGCATTGCCAAAAAAGTGCCGCGGCTCCGAAAAATTCTAAAAGAGGAATTTGATTTGGAAAACGGCAAATTTTATGTGCGCTATGAAGACCCGAACAGAGCACACCAAAAACACCATACAAAACAAACAAAAGAAAGGAATTATGAACGATGAATACAATACCTATTAAGAAAATTCACCCGTTTGAGGAGCACCCTTACAAGGTGCTCGATAACGAGGAAATGAACGAATTGATCCAAAGCGTACAGCAGCACGGCATTTTGTCGCCGCTGATTGTGCGACCAATCGAAGGCAAAACAGATGAATACGAAATCATTTCGGGACACCGCAGATTTCGTGCAGCACAAAAGGCAGGGCTTACCGAAGTCCCTGCCGTTATTTATGCTTTAAACCGTGATGAAGCAGCAATCATGCTTGTGGACAGCAACCTGCACCGAGAGCATCTGCTACCGAGTGAAAAGGCGTTTGCGTATAAACTGAAATACGATGCTCTCAAACATCAAGGAAAACGAACTGATTTATCTTCGGTGCAAATTGCACCGAAGTTATCGACCGAGATTATCGCCGAACAAGCCGGAACAAGTAAAGATACAATTAAGCGCTATATCCGCTTAACCGAACTCATTCCCGAACTGCTTGATTTAATGGACGAAGGCAAAATTGCCTTTTCCGTCGGTGTGGAATTATCCTTTTTGGATGATGCATCGCAGTACACACTGCTTGACATTATTGAGCGAGATAACTGCACGCCGTCTTACTCCCAAGCCTACCATATGCACAAGGCGTTTAATAACGAATGCCTTACAAAAACGCATATGGAAAAATTGATGTCACAAGAAAAACCCAATCAACGAGAGACAGTCAAAATACCGACCGCGCGCATTCGCTCTTTGGTGCCGCAAAAGTACACAGCCAAGCAAACGGAAGAATATATTGTGAAAGCGCTGGAGCATTATCACCGATACTTGCTTAAACAGCGTGGCATAGGAGACCGCTAATGAGCATCCGTTTCAAAAACGGCACCCGCAAGTATCGGGTAAACGGCTCTGTCTATGTTGTTTCTTCCGTATTTAAAGATAGAAAGGATTGCAAAGTAACTCTAAACTCATGTGTAAAGAAATACATCGAAAACAATCCCGCACAATTGTACTTGGTTCCAAAAGATGATACAATCACAAGCGAAAATGTGTGCTCGGCTGTCAGAAAGGAGGACACTATTGCAGTCGACAAAAACAAGCCCTAAATTGGGCATCGCAGCTCTCTACTGCCGTCTTTCAAGAGATGACGGTGCAGAGGGCGAAAGCAACAGCATTTCCAATCAAAAGAAAATGCTCAAACAATTCGCAAATGAAAACGGCTTTGACAGCACGCGCTACTATATTGACGATGGTTATACCGGCACCAATTTCAACCGCCCCGGTTTTCAGAAAATGGTGGAGGATATTGAACTTGGCTATATTACTGTCGTCATTGTCAAAGATTTATCCCGTTTAGGCAGAAGGTACGATACTGTCGGCTATTACACCGACACCTTCTTCCCGAATAATGATGTTCGCTTTATTGCTATCAACGATAATGTAGATAGTGATGAGGGAGAAAATGAAATCGCTCCTTTCAAAAATATCATTAACGAATGGTATGCAAAGGACATCAGCAAAAAGTTGCGTGCTTCCTACCGCATTCGCGGCTATTCCGGTGAGCCGCTTTCTCAACCGCCCTACGGATATATCAAATCCCCCGAAAACCCGAAAAAGTGGGTGATTGATCCGGAAGCGGCAAGTATTGTGCGACAGGTTTTTCAAATGGCATTGGAAGGCAAAAGTAATGAAGTAATTGCAAAGACACTGCAAGAACGAGAGGTGCCTATTCCTATGGTGTACTGGCAACAAAAGGGCATTCGCAGAGGCGGCACACCCGCACAGGCAAACCCCTACCGTTGGAGATACAGCACCATAGAAAAGATGCTTACACAGCAAGAGTATTGCGGTGATGTCATTAATTTCAAATCCCACACAATTTCATACAAAAACAAAAAGCGCATAGAACACTCGAAAGAAAACTGGGCAATTTTCAAAGATGTTCATGAACCCATTATTGAACGCAAAACCTTTGAACTTGTACAAACCCTGATTGCAAAAACAAAGCGCCGTGCTCCCAAAAAGGAAAACGGCGAAAAGAGTATATTTACAGATTTTCTTTATTGTGCCGATTGCGGCAAAAAACTGTGGTACCACACCAATCCAAGGAACAAAGATATTCACTACTTCAGTTGTTCCAACTACTTTAAAGACACGCGCGGTGATTGCCAAACCAGACACTATGTGCGTGCCGATGCAGTGGAACAGATTGTGATGATGGAGTTGCGCAGGCTCGCAAAATACTTGGAGTGTTATGAAGACAGCTTTGCTCAAATCCTTGCTCAAAAGGTCAATTCGGATATGCTCTCCGAACAAAAGCATTTGGAAAAGACATTGGCTAAAACCATTGCCCGAAATGCAACTCTCACCGATTTGTTGGCTAAAATTTATGAAGATAATGTCATCGGCAAATTAAGTGATGAAATGTTCATGCAATTATCCCGCAAATATGAAAAGGAGCAGTTTGATAACAAGGCAAAAATCAAGGAGTATAGCGAGCGGCTCTCAAAGATTGATGAGATGAAACAAAACAAGGCAGATTTTATTAAATCTATCCGAAAGTTTATGGAAATGCAAACTTTGACCGCTCCCCTGCTTCGCGAACTGATTGACCATATTGATGTGTATGAAAAAGAGGGAACTTCAAAAACCTACACACAAAGAATCGTAATTTATTACCGCTTTATCGGAACACTGGAACTTCCCGAAGAAATTGAACAGGAACCCTATATCGCGGACACAAGACAAGGCGTTACGGTGGAATACCTCAGCGCTTAAGAACACTTCACGCCACAAAAAAATAAGTGTGTTCATAACAAATCCGTTATGAACACACTTACTGGTGGGAGAGGGTGGATTCGAACCACCGAAGGTAACAACCGACAGATTTACAGTCTGTTCCCTTTGGCCACTCGGGAACTCTCCCATATGTAGTTTTTTTAGTGAAATTGGAGCTGGTGGACGGACTCGAACCCCCGACCTGCTGATTACAAATCAGCTGCTCTACCAACTGAGCTACAC
>SVOD01000139.1 GCA_015066575.1 Oscillospiraceae bacterium | reverse complement strand
CTGCCGACCGGCAGATTCTGCTTTGAAGGTTTTTTGAGTGTGAGCAACAAAAGCCGCGCGGCACATTTAGACAGTATCAAAGAGGAGGAGCGCACGCTTATCTTTTACGAAGCCCCGCACAAGCTGGCGCGCACCTTACAGGATTTATATAAAGCTCTGGGTAACCGGCGCCTTGCCATTGTCAGAGAAATCACCAAAATTCACGAGGAGGTCATTCGCACGGATTTGGAAAGCGCCGCTGCCGCATATGCCGAGGGCGGGCTCAAAGGTGAGATTGTGCTTGTCATAGAAGGCAAGCCTGCCGGTGAAGAAACCTATACACTTGCGGATGCACTGACTATCGCCGCGGAATATGTAGAAAGCGGCATGAGCATCAACGAAGCTGCCAAACAGGCAGCGAAGGAAACGAAAGTAAAAAAGAGCGAGATTTATAAAAAACTGACAGAGAATTAATTCTCTGTCAGTTTTTTCGACAAATAAGGATTTGTCGAGCTGTTCTATGAACAGCAATTATGAATTAAGAATGTTGAATGTTGAATTAAGGAAGGGCTCCGCCCTTACCCTCGTCCAAACAAATTTCACAACAGAAAGAATTTGCAAGCAAATCCTTTAGTGTTGTTTCATTTGTTTCTCCTCTTCCCCAAAAAGTTTTCTACGAAATACTTTTCGGGGTGCCCCGATATTTGCCGCAAGCGGCGTAGATACAATATAATCGGGTGCGGGTGTCCCGCCCATTCGCTAATATGCCAATAGGCTAACTGCTAATAGGCTTCAAATAAGGATTTGGGAGCCCGCAAGGGGCTCCGCAAATCCTTATTTGTAAAAAAGATGTAGCCGGCGGCTACATCTTTTTTAATCGCGCAAACTTTGCCATGAGTTTTTTAGTGCCGACTTTATCGAAGGCGATTTCCAGCAACACATCGCTGCCCATCGGTTCGGCGGAAAGAATCATACCCTCGCCGAAGGTCTTGTGCTGCACCTTATCACCTGCATGAAAATCGGTATCCCCTGCCGGGCTCTGCGGTGCCGCAAAGGGGGACGGGCGCTTTTTGGCAGCGCTGCTGCCGAATCCGCCGCCGAACGAAACGGAGCTGCCGTACCCGGTGTCTTTTACAACACCTGCCGCCTCGATATATTCATCGGGAATTTCATCCAAAAAGCGCGAAGGTCTGTTGCGATTGGTCGCGCCGTAGAGCATACGACTCTCGCTTTTGGTTAAGTATAGTGTATCTTTGGCGCGGGTAATACCCACATATGCCAGGCGGCGCTCCTCTTCCACCTCGCCGGGGTCAAACATCACCTGGCGCGACGGGAAGACGCCTTCCTCCATCCCGATAATAAATACCACCGGAAATTCCAAGCCTTTGGAAGCGTGCATGGTCATCAGCGGCACATAGTCATCTTCATTCGTCAGCTCATCCTGGTCGGAGCTGAGCGCCACCTCCTGCAAAAAGCCTTCTAATGTCGGCTCTTCCGCTTCGGATGTGTACTCCATAATTTCAGATTTTAATTGGTCTAAATTCTGGATGCGCTCCTCGCTGTCTTCATCGGCAAACAGACTGTCGCGGTAGTTCGTTTCGCGCATTACAATATCAAACAAATCCGCAAGAGACGCGTTTTCCCGGTATTCATCAATGCGCTCAATCATGGCGCAGAAGTTTTTGAGTTTTGCGGCGGAACGGTAAAGTTTTTCGTAATTCTCCGCCTCTTTAAGCACTTCAAAAATGCTCATTCCCAAGCCCTGCGCAATTTCATAGGCGTAGCGCACGGTGGTCTCACCGATGCCGCGCTTGGGCACATTGATAATGCGCATCAGGCGAATATCATCATCGTGATTGGCGACCAAATTCAGGTATGCCATCGCATCCTTGACTTCCTGGCGGTCATAGAAGCGATGCCCGCTGAGCACTTTGTAGGCAATACCGCTTCTGCCGAGCGCACGCTCCACGGGTGCGGACAGTGCCGAGGCGCGGTACAGCACGGCGTGGTCGCCGTATTTCATCCCCGCCGCCACATCATCAAAGATTTTATCGGCAATAAAAGCCGCCTCATCGTTTTCGGAATACGCGGTATACAGGCAAATTTTTTCGCCCGCCCCGCGCTCGCTCCACAGCGTTTTTCCCTTGCGCTTTTTGTTGTGTTTAATCACACAGTTTGCCGCATTGAGAATGTTTTCTTTGGAGCGATAGTTTTGCTCGAGGCGAATGACGAGTGCATCTTCCCACTCGTCCTCAAATTCCAAAATGTTTCTGACAGTCGCCCCGCGAAAGCGGTAGATAGACTGGTCGTCATCCCCTACCACACAGATATTGCCGTAGCCGCCCGCAAGCAGCGAAGTGAGCACATACTGCGCGTGGTTGGTATCCTGATACTCATCAACAAGCACATATTTAAACTGCCGCTGATAGTGCTCGAGCACATCTGCATGCTCCCGAAAGAGTTTTACGGTGTTAAAAATAATGTCGTCAAAATCCATCGCATCGCTCTTTAAAAGCAGGTTTTGGTAAGCGGTATACGCTTCGGCAATCTTCTTTAAGCGAAAATCGTGCGCCGCATTTTCGGCATATTCCTTAGGTGAAATCAAAGAGTCCTTTGCCTTGGAAATCTCGCCGAGCAACAGTTTGTGCGAGAGCATTTTATCATCAATCCCCAGCTGCTTTTGCACCTGTTTCATCGCCTTTTCACTGTCTGATGTATCATAAATGGTAAAGGAACGCGAAAAGCCGATTCTTTCCCCGAAGCGGCGCAAAATGCGCGTACAGGCGGCGTGGAAGGTAGATGCCCAAATTTCATTTGCCTGCTCGCCCAGGTGGTATTCCAGGCGCGTTTTCATCTCGTTTGCCGCCTTGTTGGTAAATGTGATGGCAATCACTTCTCAGGGCTTTGCCGCATCCACACTCAAAAGCGAGGATGCTTTTTGGTGGTCGCGGGTTTTTCCGGCTAAATAATCATTCAAAAAAGCAATATGCTCTTCGTTGATATACCCCGGCACGAAGTCGCTGTGGTAGGCGCTGCCATATTTAATCAGGTTGGCAATGCGGTTGACAAGCACTGTCGTTTTGCCCGAACCGGCACCTGCCAAAATAAGCACGGCGCCATCGGTCTGCAAGACTGCTTTGCGCTGCTCGGGATTGAGAGAGGCAAACTCTTTTTCTATTATTTTCTTTCTCAGTTCTAAAAAATCGGTAATCAAAGTTAACTCCGTTTCAGTAAAAGAGCGATTGTAATCAATCGCTCTTTCATTTTATTATCATTTAGTTTCACTTATAAAAAGCACGAACGAGTGCTGATTTAGTGCGGAATCATTGCCAACAATACGCCTGCGGCGACTGCCGAGCCGATAACGCCGGATACATTCGGTCCCATCGCGTGCATCAGAAGGAAGTTGGAAGGATTTTCCTGTTGCCCGACTTTTTGGCTGACACGCGCCGCCATCGGTACGGCGGAAACGCCGGCAGAACCGATAAGCGGATTGACCTTGCCCTTGGTAACGACATACATCAGTTTACCGAAGAGCACGCCGCCCGCAGTGCCGACGCCAAAGGCAATCAAACCTAAAAGCACAATTTTCAAAGTGTTGCCGGTTAAGAAGGTTTGACCATTGGTGGTCGCACCCACACTCAAACCAAGCATAATGGTAACAATATTACATAACTCATTTTGCGCCATTTTCGAAAGTCGCTCCGTCACACCGGATTCCTTGAGCAGATTGCCGAGCATTAAGCAACCGACCAGCACGCCTGCCGAAGGAAGCACCAAAGAAACAACGATGGTCACCATAATCGGGAACAAAATCTTTTCTTTTTTGCTCACGGGGCGCAGGGTTTCCATCACAACCGCGCGCTCTTTTTTGGTGGTTAAGAGTTTCATAATCGGCGGTTGAATAATCGGCACCAGCGCCATATAGGAGTACGCTGCCACGGCAATCGGACCGAGCAATTCCGGTTTGAGAATGGAAGTGGTCAAAATCGCCGTAGGACCGTCTGCACCGCCGATAATGCCGATGGAACCGGCTGCCTGCGGGTCAAAGCCCAAGAACATCGCCATTAAGAAGGCACCGAAAATACCGAGCTGCGCCGCCGCACCCAAAATAAAACTGGAGGGGCGCGCAATCAGCGGGCTGAAATCGGTCATCGCACCGATACCCAGGAAAATCAGCGGCGGGTAAATCCCGGCTTTAACACCGAGGTAAAGCCAATCCAAAAGACCGGCTTCCAATTTCACACCGTCTACAATCAATTCTCCTTTTATGAGTTGAATAAATTCCGGAATATTATGATAGTGTACCGCCAGGTTTGCGCCGGGCAGATTTGCCAACAGCATGCCGAAAGCAATCGGCACCATCAACAAAGGCTCGAAGCCTTTTTTAATGCCAAGCCACAGCAATACACAGGCGACAACAATCATAACCAGGTTTTGCCAAGAACCTGTGAAAAAGCTCACAAAGCCGGATTCGGACGCGAGCTTTGAAAGCGCATCAATAAATTGTGCCATTATTTGCTCGCCTCCTTTATATCCTTAATCACGACCGCTTTGCCGCCGCGCGCTTCGGTAATGGCGGCAACAATCACGGCAGCGGTTTCTTCATCCACCTCGCCGCTCACGGCAGGTGCAGGTGAAGACGGTTCTTCCGTCGCTTTTTTTGCTGCCTCTTTTTCATTGACTTTTTTCATGATTTTACCGAAAACGGTAAAGACAATAATCAATAACAGCAGCACTAAAAAGACAATGAAAAAGCCTGCTAAAGTGACCACCAATGTGTTTGACCAATCCCATGTACCTGCCGGGCTTTCAAACACACCGCGCCGTATCATATCAAATCCTACTTCCAAGAGCATTGTGATTCCCCCATTTTATAGTATCTTGCCAAAGTTAAATAACTTTTATCGGGCCGCACGGGCGAATGGAAAGCACCCAACAACTGTTTTCACCAAACACCGCTTCCATTGCCTGCTTATATTCTTCTACCAAATCCAGCGGCACAAACGCCTGCATGGTGCCGGCAAAGCCGCCGCCGTGCACGCGGAAAGCACCTCTTTTACCGAGCACGCGTTCGGCAATATTAATACCGAGCGCTACGCCCTGCTGCTCCGGCGCCTTCGCGCTGTAAACATTTTGATTATACATGTATGACGACCTGCCCGAAGCATTGATTTGCTCCAAAAAGGCTTCAAAATCATTATTTTTGAGCGCTGCGGCAGCCGCCTCCACTTTTTCGTTTTCACCGTAGAAATGCATGGCTCTGAGCACCGC
>SVOD01000022.1 GCA_015066575.1 Oscillospiraceae bacterium | reverse complement strand
GAGCAACGACTTTGTAGAAAATACCGCTCGTATCATAATTGGTAAAAGTGGCAAGTTTTGATTTGTTGCTGTTGTTACCCAGCGCCATAACCCCCATCACGCAGGATGCGGCGGAGGGGAAGTGGAGCTTTTCACTGGTATCAAAACCTTCGTTACCGGCAGCACAAACAATTAAACAGGAGGAGGAAACATTTTGATAGGTGCGGTAAGTAGAGTAGGAGAAGTTGTAACCGCCCAAACTCATACTGATGATATCGGCGCCATATTCTTTAGCTTTATTTAAGCTGGTGATAATCTCGGAGTCATAGAAAGAGCCTGCACCGGTGTTGCGGTCGGCTTTCATCACCATCAGTGAGCATTTGGGCGCCACGCCGATACCGCCGACCAGATTGTCGCCGCTCATGGCAATTGTGCCGCAGCAGTGAGAGCCGTGACCGTTGGCATCCATATTTGCCTGGTCTTTTCGAATATTGGTGCCTTCATATGCGTAGTATCCGCATTGCCCGGAGGAACCGGTCCAGAGATTGTCGCGAATATCTTCTTGCGCGGTGTTACAGCCGGTGTCGATAACCGCCACGTTGATGCCTTTCCCCAAGCCGTAACCGGTGGTGGTATCGCCGTAGGTGGACCAGGCAGAGGAAACTTCACAATAGTCAAACCACCATTTTAAATTATTTATATAGTCGGTGGTGCTGAAGGCTGCCGGGTCGGTATAGCTTGCAATAGAATTTTCATCGACTTTGGTGGCGGCGAGCTCTTGCGGAGCAGTCGGTTCCTGTGCGACAGGTTCCTGTTGTGTTTCCCGAGTGGGGTTATCTGCTTCGTTTTGCGGAGTAGAGGTTTCTTCTTCCGGCTGCTCGGCGGGTTGGCTTAGGTCTGCCGCTTCGGTTTCATCGCAGATTTCGTATTTAAAGTTAGGCTGTGCATTAAACACTTCATCGCGCGCATTGAGCGCATCACACAAAGCGATAATATCATCCTCTTCGGTACTCATAAAGTAGGTGGTGAGAATGCTTTCGCCTCCATCAATAGAGGAAACCTGTGCTTCACCTTCATCTTCAAATTCGGTGGTGCCAAGCACTCTTTCCACCTTTAAATCAAACTCATCTTCAAAGGAACTGATGCTGGCGGCAGCATTGGAAGGGGAAGAGGTGATTTCCAAAATCAACTCATTTGGTGCATAGTCTCCTTCTTTTGCCTCGTGGTAATCATAGCCCGAGCGCTTGGAGAATTGCTCCAAGTCATCTGCCATGACTTGAGCATCCGATTTGCCGGCATTCACGGAAGCAGGGTGTGCTGCGGCATAACTTTGCCCGACTGCCGGTGCCAGGTAAGCGGTACACAGCAGCACTGCCAAGAGCAGCGCCAGCGCTTTTTTGCTGAATTTTTGAATATTCATAATTTACCTCTTTCTGTATTGTTACGGGGTAAACGTGCAGTGTAATACAGGTGCATTGTATGTATTCTTAAAGAGTATCAGGGCACATCTGTGAATGAAAAACGGTTTTGCTCACCGTCGTATCGTTAAATTAGTCTGCCATATTTGCCAAAACAATGGACAGGTCGGCAACGGTAACCATTTCATCAGCATCAATATCGCACAGAATGTTTTGTGCGCCTGCGGCGGTGGCAGCATAGTTGCCGCTTGCTAAAAGAATGGAAGTATCGGCAAAGTCAATGACATTGTCACCGTTGAAGTCGCCGGCACAAGCCGTAATATCGGCAGTTGTGTCGGTATTATCATCCACAAAGGTGTCACCCTCTACGGTAATATGGCGAATGAAATAGGGCACATAGCCGTCACGCTCAATCTTGATGGTGTAGGTACCTGCCGCTACATTCGAGAAGCGGTATTCGCCGCTGTTTGCGGCATTGCCTTGCAGGGTGATGGTCTGCAGCGGAGTTTCGTCTTCCATCAACAAACTCACCGTTGTATCAAAGCGGGAGTTGTAGGCGTAGATGCTACCATAAACTTCATAGCCGAAGGCTTCCTCGACCGGAAAGGCAAAACTGCCTGTGGCAGTGGCAAACTGGCTGCTTTCGCTTGCTTTGGTTTTCACAGTGATGTTGTAGTTACCCGCCGTCTCGGCACTTAGCGGCACAATCCACTTTTGGTAGTTGTTGCCGTGGGCATCTGTCAGTGCGGTGCAATACTTACCGGCGGAGGTGTATTCGCCGAAATTGCTGCCGTTTTGGTCAACCAGGCGAATGGCGGTGCAAGGCGCGGTATAAACCAGTGCGCTGTAGTTGGTACCGGCAGTATAATTAGTGCGCGGATTCAGGATAGAAGCGCCAAGCACATAGGTGCTCTTAACATTGACATAGAAAGTTCTGACTTTGCCGCTTTCGAGCGTCAGCGTGACATAGGTGGAACCGGCGCTGAGCGGGTATACAAAGCCTTCGTCATTGACATATGCCACAGAACTGTCTTTGATGCGGAAGTTGACGCCCGCTTTGAAATCCGCTTCGGCGGGAACAATGCTGAAGGGGATTTTTTGCGCTTCGCCATCGACGGAAAGGGTCATATAATTCTTGTCATTTTCAAATTTAATATCTTCCGCCACTACGGTGTCGCCGTTGGCAAAGGGAGAGAGAACCAATTTGTATTTCACATTCTCGGCAAATATGGATTTGAAATCATAATAATTGCCGATTTCATCGAGTAATTGAATAAGTTTGGCTGCGCGGTAGTGATACTGATTATCACGATTCACATAGTTGTAGCTTAAATTAATGTAGTGCATACGATTATTATATTTATTTAACTGCATAAAGGGCTCTAAAGAGGTGATGCGATTGCCCTTACTGCCGGAAAGGAAGTAAAGCTCACCAAACATATCGGTAAAATTCGGGTTGTAATTGCCGAAGTAAACTTCTTCCAAACTTTTAACGGAAATAACCGGTGTAGCATCTTCAATTAAATTGCCGGGGGCATAGAAGTATTTTAAGCCGGTGAGTGTGCTCACAGCTGAAATATCTTTGATTTGGTTGGAGGCAAGGTCGATTTCGGTTAGCATGGTAAAGCCGGAAACGCCACTGATATTTTTAATCGCATTGTTGTGGGCTGTCAAGCGGGTTAAGTAACCGCTGTATCTTGTTAAGAAGTCAAGATTTGTTAACGCATTATCGGAAACATCCAGTATTTGCAGGGTATCCGGCAGATATTGCACCATCGCCTTGGCGTCGACATCACTCATGTTGGTGCCTGCCAAATTAAGATAGGTCAGTGCCGGGAATTTTGCCAATTCGGAATAATTCTTAAACGAGGTATTGCTTAAATCTAAATGAGTGATACTTTCTAAATCATAATTGGTCAGTGTGGAGGGGTTATCGATTGCCAAGGCTTCTTTGACTTTTGCATATACAATGCGGTCATTGAAAGTAGCTTGGGTTGCCGGCTCGCAAGTTTGCCCGAGCATGGTCATAGCCGTGGCTTTTTCAAATGAGTAGCTCAGAGCATCGGACATATAGCCTTGCACCATTTCACCGGCATCGCGAATAATGGAGTTTCTCACTTGTGTCGGGGAAAGGTTCGGATGCTCGGAAACATAGAGCGCGGCGATACCTGCCATAAACGGTGTTGCCATCGAGGTGCCGCTCATTTGTCTGTAAGTGGTATTGCTCAGTGCGGAAATCGAGTAAATATCGGTACCGGGGGCAGCTACCTGGTAGTATCTGCCGGTCAAGTCGTAGTTAGAGTAGCTCGAAAGGCGATTGGTGTAGGAGCCCGAACCGAGCGCCATAACACCGATAACCGCGCCGGAAGCCGAGGGATAGTGCAGGCAGGTTGCGGCATTGAGCCCTTCGTTACCTGCTGCGCAAAGAATAACAGCGCTGTAAGAAGCTCTGGCAAGCGCTTTTTCCATATTGAAGCTGAAAGCGTAGCCGCCAAGGCTCATGCTGATAACATCGGCGCCGTTGGCAACCGCGTACTCCAGACTCTTAATCAGGTTGGCGTTGGTAAAATAACCGGTCGAAGAAGTGACGGCATTGCACATCATAATTGTCGCTTTAGGTGCAACACCGACCAAGCCACCGTTGGAGGATTCCATACCGATAATGCCGGCACAGTGCGAGCCGTGGGCGGGGCCTTCGGCAAGCTTACCGTAAATATCGTGGTTATTAAACTCGGCGTTGTAGCCGTGATTGCCGTTACCGTCGTCCCACAGCTTATTCTTAATCTCGTTGTGTTCAAAATTCAACCCGTTGTCAATTACGCACACCAAAGTGCCTTCGCCGAGGTTGGAGTAGGTTTGCCAGGCGGAAGGGATATTCATATTGTCAAAATACCACTTCTGCATATTGCTGTAGGAAGAGGAACTGCTGATTTCCGTAGGCATAACGAAACTGTCGGGAGCATAAGTATAATTAGGTTCGCAATCCGTAACGGTGGGCAGTTCATTCATTGCCTTGCACAGCTCAAATACGCTTGCTTTGGTACTATCAAACGCAGCGCGGTAAAGTGTTTGGGCTTCGCCGCCTTCGGAGGAAGT
The DNA here is from genome assembly GCA_015066575.1 of Oscillospiraceae bacterium. GTDB lineage: Bacteria > Bacillota > Clostridia > Oscillospirales > Acutalibacteraceae > RUG714. The sequence continues at coordinate 18,798 of SVOD01000022.1, read as the reverse complement.
TTGTGCATTGGCAATCAGAGCGCTTTGGTCAATGGTTTCCAAAATCTCCAAGCCGAAGCCGTCTTCAATAGAGGAAAGGGAATAGGCATTGTTTTCACCGGGTGCGTAATTGAAAAGAATTTCACCTGCCACATAATCTTCCCCTTCGGTCAGATTTTGTGCATCGGCACCGGTTGCCAAATAGTTTTCATAGTCTGCATTCACGATGTCTTCCACACTGTCGTTTTTTGCAAAAGAGAGCGGAAGGGTACTCACCAAAAGAGCCATGGTGAGGATGATTGCAAACATAATTTTGATGTTTTTCATGGCAATACCTCCAAAAACTATCCATAATATCTCAGCTAAATTATATCATATTAATAATTATACAGCAACAGAAATATAAATATTACAGTCGCAAAAATAAATAAAATTTAAGGAGAAAGTTTATGCAAAATGTTAAGAAACACAGATTTTCACTGCTTAAAGTTCTGTTCGTACAGGCCGTAGTGGTGAGCATATTATTGGCAATACTTTATGCCGTGAAAAAAGTTTCTCCGAAAGATTATGATATGGTTGCCAAAAAATATGTGGATGTTGCCGAAAACGAGCAGGCAAATGAAGGTGTCAAAAAAGCCTGGAGCAAAATCAAAGCCTTCTTTATCGATGAGAATAATCAGCGGCAATCAACCGAACAAGCCGGCGGTAAGGATGAGGATGTCAACGGTAATCTTTATCCCGATAACTGTACCGCTTCAAAATATGTCATTTCGGAAGATATTTGCCGCCCGGCACAGGGGAAAATTTCCTCTCCCTTCGGCTACAGAATCAATCCGGTCAGCGGAAAACTGAGTTTCCATACCGGTATTGATATTGCCGCCGATAGCGGGGACGAAGTCAGCGCCGCTTATTACGGTATCGTAGAGGAAGCGGGGGAAGATGATGTGTACGGTAAATATCTTAAAATTAATCACGGCAACGGCATTCAAACCTTCTATGCGCACTGTTCTCGGTTATATGCCGCGGTAGGCGATAAGGTGGATGCGGGCGAAACCGTTGCACTGGTCGGGTCTACCGGCTGGTCGACAGGTCCGCACCTGCATTTTGCGATTGTAATTAACGGAATTTACTGCAATCCGGCATACATAATAGACTGATGTGTTTTTCTATTGGTCAGGTGCGCGTCGAGATTTCCTTTTTATTCTGCATTTTACTCAGTTGTCTTGTCCTGTTTGACAGCGGCTTATTTCTTGCCGCTTTTATCATGGTGTGCGCACATGAATGCGCGCACCTTTTTGCGATGTATTTATGCGGTGTGCACATAGATAGTGTCGAGCTTGAGCCGTTTGGTATTCTCATCAAAAAAGAGAGAAAAGCGTTAGCGTTCAGCAGACAAATGTGTATTATTTTTGCCGGCTGTTTTGCCAATCTGTTTTTGGCAGTTATCAGTATCATTTTGCATTGCTTTTTTAGTGAAAAAAGCATTTTTTTGCAACTTTTTTTCATCAATGCTGCACTGGCTTTTTTTAATCTTTTACCGATTACGGGACTGGATGGCGGACAGGCACTGCAGTTGTTTTTAAGCCGGTATAAATGCGAAAGATTTGCTTTAAATACGGGAAAAACGGTGTCTTGCTTCTGCTGCGTTTTATTATTTGCACTTGGTATGATAATGTCTTTTAAAGTAAGATTAAATCCTTCCTTGTGCTTCTTTTCGCTGTTTTTGCTCATACAAACATTTACCGCTCGTACACAAAGCAATTGAAAAAGTGTTGCTAATCATATATAATAAAAGTATCTTTGATGGAACTCGGGAGTGAAGATGAGAAGCAAACAACTTGAAAAAATATTACCGTTTGTGCAAAAACCCGCCCGCTATACCGGCGGTGAGCCGAACAGTGTTATAAAAGACAAAGCGCAAACCGATGTGCGCTTTGCTTTCTGTTTTCCGGATAAGTACGAAATTGGCATGTCGCATCTCGGAATGAAAATCCTCTACGGTCTGCTCAATGAAATGCAGGGCGTGTGGTGCGAGCGCTGTTTTGCGCCGGATATTGACATGGAAGATATTATGCGTGCACAGGGAATTGAACTGTTTGCCCTGGAGAGCGGAGATGCGCTCAAAGAATTTGATTTTATCGGCTTTACTCTGCAATATGAAATGTGCTATACCAATGTGCTCAATATGCTCTCTTTAGCCGGTGTGCCGCTGTTGAGTAAAGACAGAGAAGGGCTGCAAAATATTGTGATTATGGGCGGTCCGTGTGTCTGTAATCCGGAACCGATTGCGGATTTTGCGGATGTCATTTGTTTGGGTGAAGGCGAAGAGTTGCTGCCGGAAGTGGTGGAGTGTTATCGCCGTTGCAAGCAAAACGCCGGCAGCAGAGCCGATTTTTTGAAGGAAGTCTCCCAAATTGAGGGCGTATATATTCCTTCGTTTTATGAAGTGGAGTATCACGAGGATAATACGGTGAAAGCGGTTGTCCCGAAATACGACTTTGTGCCCGCAACCGTTAAAAAACGCGTTGTGGCGGATTTAGACAAGATGTATTTTCCCGAAACCTTTGTGGTGCCGTTTGTGCAGGCGGTGCACGATAGGGCGACGGCGGAAGTGTTTCGCGGCTGCATCCGCGGCTGTCGCTTCTGTCAGGCGGGATTCATTTATCGCCCGATTCGCGAAAAATCTTGCGAAACGGTGCGCAAGCAGTCAAACACTTTGTGCGAAAACACGGGCTATGAAGAGCTTTCTCTATGTTCTTTAAGCACAAGTGATTATTCGGAAATTGAAACCTTACTCGGCGAATTGATTGACGATTGCGAGGCGGAAAAAGTCAATCTGTCGCTACCGTCACTGCGTGTGGATAATTTTTCGGAAAGCCTTGCCGAAAAGCTGGCAAAAGTGCGCCGTAGCGGTTTAACCTTTGCGCCGGAAGCGGGAACACAGCGCCTGCGCGATGCGATCAATAAAAATGTGACAGAGGAAGAACTGATGAACACCTGCCGCAAGGCATTTATGGGCGGGTGGACACTGGTCAAGCTCTATTTTATGATGGGCTTACCCACGGAAACAGAGGAAGATGTGGCGGGCATTTCAGCGCTTGCCGATAAGGTGGCGGAACTCTTTTACCAAATTCCGGACAGACCGAAGGGGCGCAATGTAAGCATCAATGTGAGCTGCGCGTCATTTATTCCGAAGCCCTTTACGCCGTTTCAATGGGAGGCGGCAGACGACAGCGAAACTTTAGAGCGCAAAAAAGAAGTTCTGCTCTCTGCCAACAAATCCAAGCGCGTTTCCATTTCTTACAATAACAGCACCGACACGCTGATTGAAGCGGTGCTTGCAAAGGGTTCACGCAAGCTTTGCAAGGTGATATTACAGGCGTATCAAAACGGTTGTAAGTTTGATTCCTGGGATGAACATTTCAATTTTGAAGGCTGGCAAAAGGCATTTGAAAGCTGCGGGGTAGACCCGAAATTCTTTGCCAACCGCAAAATTCCTTTTGATGAGGTGTTACCTTGGGACCACATTGATTACAGTATTCGCAAGGACTATTTAATCAGCGAAAACAAAAAGGCGCATGAGAGCATTACCAGCCCGCATTGCCGCCAAAAATGTGCCGCCTGCGGGGCGGACAAGCTGTCGGGAGGTGTGTGCCATGCGCGAAGTAAGGCTTGATTACACCAAGTGCGGTAACGCCAAATACATCTCCCATCTGGATTTGAACCGCGTCTTTTTTCGTGCGGTGCGCCGCGCGCACATTCCGATTTGGTTTACGGAAGGCTACAATCCGAAACCCTATTTTCGCTATGCGCAAAGCCTGCCTTTAGGAATTGAGAGTTTCTGCGAAAGCTTGGATATTCGCTTGTTGGATGACAATCTTTCCAACAGCGAGCTCAAGGCAAAGCTCAATGCGGTATTACCGGAAGGAATAGAAATTTTGCGCGTGCATGAGCCGAAAATGAAGCCGCAGGAAATCTATGCTGCGGTCTATGAGCTGCGCTATGAGCTTGCCGATGTTCCGCGAGCTGCCGCGCAAATCGCGGCGGTACTCGGTGGCGAGGCGCTTTTTGTGAGCAAAAAAGTCAAGCACGGCAGAAAAAAAGTGGAAGAAGATGTGGATGTGCTGCCCAATGTGATTACCTATGCTTTAGAAGAAGCAGAAGGGGAATTGCTTTTGAAGTTGCTTGCGACAGCCTCCCAAAACAATACGCTCAATGTCTTTTTATTTGCCGCTGCGATGGAAAAAGCGGCGGGGCTTGATTATGAAGCGCGCAGCATTACCAAGTGCTGCGTTGTCAATGAAATGTATCGCTATTTTAAATAAAATGCGTGTTTACAAAAAAATGCTTGATTATTCTAAAAGCATATGTTAATATATACAGGCTGAGTTTTGGAACGCATTGCCAAAACCGGCATGCATTATGTTTCCGCCGAACGCGGTTCGGTGCGGTTAGTGCCTCAGGCACTAAAAAGGCGAGTCCTCTGCAGCAATAGCTTTATTGATGCACGAACGCCTGAATTATGGGAGGAAATAACGATGGATGCTTTGAAAATGATGTCAGCGGATTCCTGCAAAAAGGAAGTACCTGCGTTTAACATCGGTGATACGATTCGTATTGACGTGAGAATTACCGAAGGTTCCAGGTCCAGATTGCAGGCATTTGAAGGAACCGTGATTGCCAAGAAGGGCAGCGGTGTTTCCGAAACATTCACAGTGCGCCGTATCTCTTACGGTGTCGGTGTTGAAAGAGTGTTCCCGCTCCATTCACCGAACGTGGAAAGCATTAAAGTAGTGCGCCGCGGTAAAGTGCGCCGCAGCAAGCTGTACTACCTGCGCGATAGAGTCGGTAAGGCTGCTAAAGTTAAGCAGGCGCTTTAATGCGAAGTGTGCTGGTTAAAATAAATGCGGTTTTAACAGCACTTTGTGTAACAAAGAGGGGATGCCGGGGGTCTTGACTGCTTTGCAGTGGAGACGCTGCATCCCGTTTTTGCTACAATTATTGAATTAGGAGAATTGTGATGGCTGAAAAAAGCAAAAAGAGCAACTTTATTGCAGGCGCTTTGGATATTGTGGAAATCGTTGTGCAGGCATTGGTAATTATCTTTATTATTTTTACTTTCTGCTTCCGTATTTCCGGCGTGGTCGGGCAATCCATGGAACCGACTTTGCAAAACGGCGATTGGCTGGTGCTTTCAAATGTGAAATACCAACCTAAACAGGGCGATATTGTTGTCATCACACAGCCGACAGCGGCAAATGAACCGCTTATCAAGCGCGTTATTGCCACCGAGGGGCAGGTAGTCGATATCAATTTTGATACCGGCGAAGTAAAAGTCGATGGTGAAGTGCTGCAGGAAGATTACATTGCCGCGCCCACCTTCAGAAGCTTTGATGTGCAGTTCCCGCACACGGTGAAAGCCGGTTGCGTATTCTGCATGGGCGATAACCGTAATGAATCTTGGGACTGCCGCGATTCCGGTATTGGCGACATTGATGTGCGCTATATTATCGGTGAGGCTAACTTCCGCCTGTTGCCCTTTGGTAAATTCAAAATAGGTTAAGTATGGCTGATTCTATAAAAACTACCGTGCAGTGGTTTCCGGGGCATATGGCGAAGACGCGCCGCCAAATCGGCGAAGCGCTCAAACTTGTCGATGCCGTAACGGAAATCCGCGATGCCAGGCTGCCCGAGTCTTCCAAAAATCCGGAGATTGACAGCATCATCAGCGGCAAACCGCGCATTATTCTGCTTAACAAGGCGGATTATGCGGATGAAAATGCCACTGCCAAATGGATATCATATTACCATCAACAAGGCATTTATGCGCTTGCCGTGGATTGCAGAATCGGTAAGGGGCTGAATGCCTATTTACCTTTAGTCAAAAAAGTGCTTGCACCTGTCATTGAAAGGAATTGTCAAAAAGGCATGGCGGGAAAATCGCTGCGCTTAATGGTAGTCGGCATTCCGAATGTCGGTAAATCCTCATTTATCAATAGAATGGCAAAGAACGGCAAGGCGAAAGTTGCCGATATGCCGGGAGTCACGCGCGCTAACCAGTGGTTTGTCATCGGCAAGGGCGTGGAACTGTTGGACACACCCGGTGTTTTGTGGCCGAAGTTTGAGGATAAAGCGGTCGGCGACAAGCTTGCTTTTACCGGCGCCGTGAAAAGTGATGTTCTCGACAGTGAAACAATGGCGCTTCGCTTGATTGACTACATTAAAGATTACTATGCGCCGCGGCTGTGCGAGCGCTATAAATTAGAAAGTACAGAAGGGTTGGATTCTTGGGAAATCCTCGAAGCTATCGGCAGAAAGCGCGGTATGCTTATCAGCGGCGGCGAAGTCGATACCGAGCGAGCAAGTGTGACTCTGCTTGATGAATTCAGAAAAGGAAAACTCGGGAAATTCACCTTTGAGATGCCGGAGGATTTTACATGAATTGGCTTGCTTATGAAGAAGAAGCTTTAGCCGAAGGCTTTGAGGTGGTATGCGGTATTGACGAAGCGGGCAGAGGTCCGCTGGCGGGTCCCGTGTGCGCCGCTTGTGTCGTATTACCTAAAGGCATGGTGCTTGAAGGTGTCAACGATTCCAAAAAACTCAGCGAAAAAAAGCGCGACGCGCTTTACGATGTTATCAAGCAACAGGCGCTTGACTATGGTATTGCCTTTGCAAGCGAAAAAGAGATTGATGAAATCAATATTTTACAAGCTACCTTTTTGGCTATGCGCCGCGCGGTAGAAAAGTTACAGAAGGTGCAGCCCGACATTGCGCTCATTGACGGCAACAAAACACCCGGCTTATCGATTGCCGAGAGGTGTATTATTAAGGGTGACGGGAAGAGCGCCAATATTGCGGCGGCATCTATTCTTGCGAAAGTAACAAGGGACAGATATATGCTGGAATTGGCACAGCAGTACCCTCAATATCAATTTGAGAAGCATAAAGGCTACGGCACAAAGCTACACTACGAAATGATTGAGAAATACGGTGTCAGCGATATTCACAGAAGGTCATTTCTTAAGAAAATTTTAGAAAAATGAATCCGACAGGAGAGTGGGGCGAAATCTATGCCGCCCGCTATTTAAGAGAAAAAGGCTACGATATTGTAGCAACAAACTTTCGCTGCCGTTTCGGCGAAGCGGATATTATCAGCGTTGATAAAAAAACACTTGTCATTACGGAAGTCAAAGCCAGAAGCGGCTACAGCATTGCGCAGCCCGCGGAATTTGTAGGCCACGAAAAGCAGCGCAAACTGGCATTGACTGCGGCATTCTTTGCTGCGCGGCAGCAGCTCGATTGCCCGATTCGTTTTGATGTGGCAGAAGTGTATTTTCCCGAAGCGGAAAACTATAAGGTATATAAAATAAACTATATCATAGATGCATTTCGCGTTTAGAAAGGCGGATTATATGTATTACACCAGTACCAGAGATTCATCGGTAAAGGTTACGGCGGCACAAGCTATTACGAATGGTATTTCCAAAGAGGGCGGCTTGTATGTGCCCTGTGAAATTCCGAGCATCAGCCGCGATTTTATCAAGGAGCTTTCAGAGCTTGATTATATCGGCAGAGCAAAGAAAATTCTCTCACTTTATCTGACGGATTTCAGCGAAGAAGAGTTGGATTACTGCGTTGGCGGTGCGTATGCGGCAGGTAAGTTCAGCGCAAAAGAAGTTGCGCCGACCGTGACACTTGAAAACGGTGTGAGTATTTTGGAATTGTGGCACGGTCCGACCTGTGCTTTTAAAGATATGGCACTGCAGCTGTTGCCGTATCTGCTGACCACATCTGCCAAAAAAACGGCGGACGGCAAACAGATTGTCATTTTGGTTGCCACCTCCGGTGATACCGGTAAAGCGGCTCTCGAAGGCTTTAAAGATGTGGAAAACACCAATGTGCTTGTCTTTTACCCGAATGACGGTGTGAGTGCCATGCAAAAGTTGCAGATGTGTACTCAAGAAGGCGATAATGTAGCAGTTTGTGCCATCAAAGGTAACTTTGACGATGCGCAAACGAGTGTCAAAGAAATTTTCACCAGTGATGCGCTCAAAGCAAAATTAGCAGAGAACAACATGATGTTTTCCTCCGCTAACTCCATTAACTGGGGCAGATTGGTGCCGCAGATTGTGTACTATTTCTCGACTTATTGCGATTTACTCAATCAGGGGAAAATTGAGTTGGGTGATAAAATTAACATTGTTGTACCTACCGGCAATTTCGGCAATATTTTGGCGGCGTATTATGCGCGCGAAATGGGTGTGCCGATTAAAAAACTAATCTGCGCTTCCAATGCCAACAATGTCTTGACCGAGTTTATTGAAAGCGGTTTCTATAATAAGGATAGAGATTTTTACACAACGATTTCACCCTCAATGGACATCTTGGTTTCGAGCAATTTGGAAAGATTGCTTTATCACCTGAGCGGTGATAACGATGCCTTTGTCAATGACTGTATGGAAGGGCTGTTTGAAGACGGCAACTATACGGTGAATAAGGCGGTTTATGAAAAAATCAGAGGCATTTTTGAGGGCGGTTTTTGCGATGATGATGCGACAAAAGCCACCATTGGCGATATTTACAAGCGCTTTAATTATTTGTGTGATACGCACACGGCAGTGGCGGTAACGGTCTATTACAATTACTTACGGAAAACAGCGGACAACACGCCGGCTGTGATTGCGTCTACCGCATCTCCGTATAAATTCTGTCCCGCAGTGTTGGAAGCGGTTGCTTCACAAAAAGACAGCGGAGAAGATGGTTTTGCACTTATGCAGCAGCTTAACACCATCACCGATGTGCCGATTCCCGCACCGCTGGCTGCCATTAAGAACAAGCCGGTGCGCTTTGATAAAGTGGTTGAGCGCAGCGATATGACCGATGTGGTGTTGGATATGCTTGGCATTTAGCTCATTACATTCGCCGTGAAGAGTGAATAGTGAAGAGTGAAAAGTGGCAGGCGGGAACACCCGCACCCGTTCCGCTTCGCTCAATTTTGCGCGCTGCGCGAGCAATTAGGAATTAGGAGTGAGGAATGACGAATTGAGGGCGACACATTCGCACTTGATTATAATAGTTGGACAAAATCCGAATTTGTTTTATTTTTAGAGATTTATAATTCATTATAAATAATTTAAGCGTAAAAAAAAATCGGGCGGTAAACCGCCCGATTGCCATAATGTTACGCGTTTTTATCTGCTTTAAAAGTGGAACAAATCGTATCATTACTGCTGTTTGCGTAGTGAGGTCCGACTTCGATTTCCGAAGCGCAGCAGTAGTTTTCTTTAGCGTGGTATTCACAATTTGTGACATTACATTTAATACATTCGTGCATATTTAACACTCCTTTCATAAATAGTGTTGGTAAATAATTAGTGATTATTCGAGGGAATTATGTCAGTTTATGCGATTGCGGATTTGCATTTATCATTTGGTGCAGACAAGCCGATGGATATTTTTTTCGGCTGGGATGATTATGTTCAAAGACTCGAAAAAAACTGGAAAAAGCTGGTGGGTGAGGGCGACACGATCATCATTCCGGGTGATATTTCCTGGGGCATCAATTACAGTGAGGCAATTCCGGATTTACAGTGGATTGACCGCTTACCCGGCAGAAAAATTTTACTCAAAGGTAACCACGACTTGTGGTGGGATACCATGAGTAAAAACAAGCGCCAAAAAGAAGAACATTCCCTAAATTCTATTGATTTTCTCTTTAATAATGCCTTTGAAGTGGAAAATATTGCAGTTTGCGGTACGAGAAGCTGGTTTTTTGATGCCGAGAAGAGTGCCGATAAAAAGGTGCTCCTGCGCGAGGTCGGCAGGCTGCAACGCAGTATTGATGTCGCGAAACTCAGCGGCAAAGAACCTGTGGTATTTTTGCATTACCCGCCGCTTTCACTGCTCGAAGAATGCAAGGAAATATTGGACTGCCTGGTGCAAAACGGTATTCAGCGCTGCTACTACGGGCATATGCACGGTAAAGCGGCACAGAGCGCGTTTGAAGGCGAGAAGTACGGGATTCACTTTAAACTTATTGCGGCAGACAGATTGGAATTCTGCCCGTATTTGATAGAAAAATAAAGCATTGTTATGTGAATGCTTTATTTTTTTGCCCAACATTTTAATAATAAAAAAATCTTGATTATATTATAATTATATGTTATAATGCCACTCGTATAATATTAATTATCTATGGAGGATATGAAAATGAGTTTAGACGCAGTAAACCAGGTTGAGGCAAATGTGCTGGAAATCACTGTCAGTGCCGATGCCGAAAAGTTTGAGGCGGCTTGTCAAAAGGCTTACAATAAAGCAAAGAAAAAAATCACTATCCCCGGTTTCCGCAAAGGTAAGGCTACCCGGAAAATGGTGGAAAGAGTGTACGGTGAAAGTGTATTTTATGAAGATGCACTCGATATTGTTTATCCCGAAATCGTGGGAGAGGCTTTAGATTCTCTCGAGAGAAAAGCCGTTGCTGCTCCGTATGATTTAGATGTTAAAAAAATCGGTAAAGAAGGCCTGGAACTTGTGATGAAAGTCGTTGTCGAGCCCGAAGTGGAAGTAGGCGAGTACAAGGGCATTAAAGCCAAGAAGAAGGCAGTGCGCGTTACCGAAAAAGAAATTAACGAAGAGATTGCAAAACTTCAAGAGAGAAACTCTACCATCGAAGCTGTCGAAGATAAAGAGGCAGCTGAAGGCGATATTTGCGATATCGCTTTTGAAGGCTTTGTAGATGGCGAGGCGTTTGACGGCGGTCAGGCAGACAATTTTGATTTAACCCTCGGTTCCGGTCAGTTCATCCCCGGTTTTGAAGACCAAATCATCGGTCATAAGGCAGGCGATGAGTTTGATGTCGTTGTCACTTTCCCCGAAGATTACGGCGCAGAGAACCTTGCCGGTAAAGAAGCTACTTTTAAAGTGAAACTGCACGAAGTCAAAGTCAAAGTGCTTCCCGAACTGGATGACGAGTTTGCAAAGGATGTCTCCGAGTTTGATACCTTGGATGAGTTGAAGGCAGACGAAAAGAGAAAGATTAAAGAAAACAAACAAAAGGAAGCGGAAAACGATTTCGAAAACGCAGTCATTGATGCGCTCATTGAGGGAATGACAGCTGAGATTCCGGAGCAGATGATTGAAGCGCGTATCGATGAAAACTTGAAGCAGTTTGAGCAAAACCTGCAAATGCAGGGCTTAAACCTTGAGACCTATGTTAAGTACACCGGCGGCGATGCTTCCGCACTTAGAGAGAGTCTCAAGCCGCAGTCCGAGAGACAAGTCAAAATCAGACTGTGCTTAGATAAAATCGCCGAGCTGGAAGGCATTGAGGTCACCGAAGAAGAAATTGATGCCGAGATGCAAAAGTATGCCGATGCTTATAAAGTAGAGCTTGATGTGATTAAGGCTGCCATTCCGGTGGATGATGTCAAGGCTGACTTGGCTGCCGAGAAGGCAATGAATTTGGTCAAAGAGAACTGTAAAGCATAAGCTGTGCAAATGCGGAATTCGGAATGCGGAATTCGGAATTAAATGGCGACACATTCGCACTTGATGAGAATTGTCAGATATTATCCGGGTTCATTTGATGTTCAATTTGCCTTCTTCTCGTCGCCCCTCAATAGGGGAGATGTCGGTACAGCCGACAGAGGGGTAGATAATTGACCGTCGATTGCAGAATAATTTTGAGCATTTGACCTATAATTTAGTTACGATAAATTTTTAGAGGTGTTATTATGGCATTAGTACCTTATGTAGTTGAACAGACAGGCAACGGCGAGCGCTCTTATGATATTTTTTCGCGCTTGCTTAACGACAGAATTATTGTGCTTTCCGATGAAGTTAACGATGCAACCGCTTCTTTGGTGATTGCTCAGCTTCTGTATTTGGAAAGCCAGGACCCCGAAAAGGATATTAGTCTGTATATCAACAGCCCCGGCGGTTCCGTGTCTGCGGGCTTGGCAATCTACGATACCATGCAGTATATTAAGTGCGATGTTTCCACTATTTGTATGGGCATGGCAGCGAGTATGGGCGCATTCCTGCTTGCAGCCGGTGCAAAGGGTAAGCGCTATGCTTTGCCGAATGCGGAAATTATGATTCATCAGCCGCTCGGCGGCGCAAAAGGGCAGGCAACCGAAATTATTTTGGCTGCCGACCATATTAAGAAAACGCGCGAGAATTTGAACCGTATTCTTTCCGAAAATACCGGAAAGCCGTTGGAAGAGATTGAGAAGGATACCGAAAGAGATAATTTCATGTCTGCAAATGAAGCAATGGAATACGGCATTGTGGATAAAGTGATTGCAAAGAGGTAAAGATGGCTAATCAAATCGAAAGATGTTCTTTTTGCGGTAAGACGCAGGCGCAGGTTGAAAAACTGATTGCCGGTGAAGGTGTTTTCATTTGCAATGAGTGTATTGAGCTGTGCAATCAAATCATCGAAGAAGATGCGCATAGCAGGCAGAGAAAGAGTGCAAAAGACAGTGAAAGTCTTGTACTTCCCAAGCCGCAGGAAATAAAAGCGCAGTTAGATGATTTTGTCATCGGGCAGGAAAAAGCAAAAATCGCTTTAAGCGTTGCTGTCTATAATCACTACAAAAGAGTGTATTTTGGCGGCGATGGCGATGATGTGGAAATCCAAAAGAGCAATGTGCTTTTGCTCGGGCCAACCGGCGTAGGTAAAACCATGCTTGCGCAGACCTTGGCGAAAATTCTCAATGTGCCCTTTGCTATTTCCGATGCGACCACCTTGACAGAAGCCGGTTATGTGGGTGAGGATGTGGAAAATATCCTCTTAAGGTTGATTCAAGCAGCGGATTTCAATGTGGAAAAAGCCGAGCATGGCATCATTTATATCGATGAAATTGATAAAATTGCCAGAAAGAGTGAAAACCGCTCTATCACCAGAGATGTCAGCGGCGAAGGCGTACAGCAGGCGCTACTGAAAATTTTGGAAGGCACAACCGCGAATGTTCCACCCAACGGCGGCAGAAAACACCCGCAGCAGGAGTTTATTCAAATTGACACGTCCAATATCCTCTTTATTTGCGGTGGTGCGTTTGACGGGATTCAAAAAGTCGTCGAAAAGCGTTGCAGCGGCTCTGCAATGGGCTTTGGTGCCGATGTCAAAGAGAAAAAAGAGATGGATAAAACCGAGGCATACGCTAAGGTTATCAATGCCGATTTAGTCAAATACGGTTTAATCCCGGAACTTGTCGGCAGAATTCCCGTGATTACTTCTTTGGAACAGCTGGATGAAGAAAGCCTTGTCAGAATTCTTGAAGAACCGAAGAATTCTTTAATTAAGCAATATACAAAGCTCTTCTCGCTGGATAAAGTGGAGTTGGAATTTGAGCACGAGGCTTTAGTGGAGATTGCCAGAAAAACCTTGCAGGCAAACACCGGCGCGAGAGGATTGCGCACCGTTATGGAAGAAGTGTTAATGCCGATTATGTACGATATGCCTTCGGATTATGAAATTGAGAAGGTTATTATTACAAAGGATTACATTTTAGGCAAAGCACAAGCGCAGTTTATTAAGAACGCCGACAGGGAGCCCGTGGTGCTTAAAAAGCCGGCGCCGCGCAGGAAACGCTCCGGCGGCAGATATGCGTAGTCTGTTCGTTAAATGCGTTTTCATCGCGTTTGTGGCGCAAAAAGCAAAAAATTACCGGCGGCGGGCCAATCAAGCGCCCGCCGCTTTTTAAACTGAAATAAACCCCGAAAAGTGGTGAATAGAGTGAACGATACAATGAAAATTTTACCGGTACTTCCTTTACGCGGGCTGGTACTGTACCCGAAAATGATATTGCACTTTGATGTCAGTCGCGGTGTTTCCAAGGCTGCACTCGAGAGAGCAATGAAAAACGGCAGAGAAATCTTTGTGGTCTGCCAAAAAGATATTAAAGTAAAGAATCCTACCGTGGATGATTTGTATTCCATCGGTGTGATTGCCTCTGTCAAGCAGGTGATGAAGCTGCCGAATTCCGATTTGGAGCGCGTTGTGGTCGAGGGTATGTGCCGTGCAATGCTTGGCTCTTTTGCCGTCGGCGGCAAGTGTATAACAGCACAGGTTACACCGATTGAAGAAATGCGCGTGAGCGGTTTTTCAAATGAGTATGAAGCGGCAGTTGTGCGGCAGGGAAAAGCTGCTTTTGAAGCCTATGCGGCAACGATTTCCAAGCTCTCTTCCAATATCGTGATGGATATTCTCTCTGCCGAAAAGGCGGATGAATTAGCCGATGTGATTGCCATTAATGCACCGTTTTCCTGGGAAAAGCACCAGGAAATTCTGGAAATAATTAATCCGGTTAAGCGCTTGGAACGCCTGTTGGTGATTCTGGAGGAGGAAACAAATCTTAACCTTATCGAGCAAAAGATAAAAGATATGGTGCAGGAAAATATCGACCAAAATCAAAAGGAGTATTACCTGCGCGAACAGCTCAGAGCCATTTCCGATGAATTGGGTGAAGGGGAAGACCCCGGAAGCGAGCTTGAAGAGTATCTGCAAAAAATAAAAGCAATCGGCTTCGCAGAGGATATCGAAAGCAAACTGGTTAAAGAAGCGCAAAAACTTGCCAAAATGGCATCTTCCTCGCAGGATGCTTATGTCGTGCGCAACTATTTGGATACGGTGCTTTCACTGCCGTGGAACACCTATTCTAAAGATAATTTGAATATCAAAAAAGCGCGCAAGGTGCTCGACAGAGACCACTATGGCATCCAAAAAGTCAAAGACCGTGTGCTCGAATTGATTGCAGTCAGACAAATTAAACCCGATATCAGCGGGCAAATCATCTGCCTTGTCGGTCCTCCCGGCGTGGGCAAAACAAGTATTGCCAAGTCCTTGGCGGAAGCCATGGGCAGAAAATATGTGCGCATTTCGCTCGGCGGTGTGCATGATGAAGCGGAAATCAGGGGACACCGCCGCACATATATCGGCGCGATGCAGGGTAAAATTATTTCCGCGATAAAAACAGCGGGAACTTCCAATCCGCTGATGCTCTTTGATGAAATTGATAAGCTCGGGTCGGATTATAAAGGTGACCCTTCGTCCGCTATGCTCGAAGTGCTCGACAGCGAGCAAAATAACGCATTTATGGACAATTTTATCGACATTCCTTACGATTTGTCTAAAGTGTTCTTTATCACCACTGCCAACGATGCTTCATCTATTCCGGAACCGCTCTATGACCGAATGGAAGTGATAGAACTTTCATCCTACACGCAAGAGGAAAAATTTCAAATTGCCAAAAAGCATTTGGTTAAGAAGGAATTGGCGCGCCACGGTTTAAGTGCAAAGCAGGTACATATCAGTGATGATGTCATAAAAATGCTCATTGACCACTACACCTCTGAAGCGGGTGTGCGCGAATTGGAGCGCACTATCGGCACACTCATGCGCAAAGCGGCTGCCGAGATTGTGGAAAACGGTAAGAGCAGAGTATCTTTTACTTTGAAAAACATTCAATCTTATCTCGGCACTCCGAAGTATAAGAAAGAGCAGCTGCTCACAACCGACAGCGTCGGTATTGTCAACGGGCTTGCGTGGACGAGTGTGGGCGGTAAAATCCTGCGCGTGGAAGTGAATGTCCTGGAGGGTAGCGGTAAAGTGGAATTTACCGGGTCTCTGGGTGATGTGATGAAAGAATCCTGCTCGGCGGCTGTCAGTTTTATTCGCAGTATCAGCGGGCAGTATGCTATTGAAAAGGATTTTTATAAAACGAAAGATATTCACATCCATTTTCCCGCAGGTGCAACCCCGAAGGATGGTCCGAGCGCCGGCATCGCGATTGCGACAGCAGTGCTATCCGCACTCTCCAATGCGCCTGTGAAGCGCGATATTGCCATGACCGGTGAAATCAGCTTAAAGGGCAGAGTGCTGCCGATTGGCGGTTTGCGAGAAAAGGCAATGGGTGCGTACCTTGCCGGGGTGCGCAAAGTATTGATTCCTGCCGACAATGTGCCGGATTTGGATGACGTGGATGACATTGTCAAAGCCAATCTGGAATTTGTCAGTGTGGAAAGTCTCTACGAAGTATTTGAGCAGGCATTTGCCGATATTCCGATGAAAGAAGAAAAGAAAACACCGGTCATTCCCGCAAAGACCGGTAAGAGAACCGAGATAAGGCAATGATTAATTTTAACAGTATTGAGTATAAATATTCCTATGGCACGGCGGCGCAGCTCAAAGACAGTGAACTGCCCGAAATTGTGTTTTCGGGGCGCTCCAATGTAGGGAAATCTTCGCTTATCAATAAGGTTTTTAACCGCAAGAATCTGGCGCGGGTTTCCTCGGTGCCGGGTAAAACAATTACAATTAATTACTTCGGTTGTGACAGTGTCAATTTTGTTGATTTGCCGGGTTACGGATATGCCAAGCGCTCGGCAAGCGAAATTAAGCGCTGGGGCGAAATGATTGAAGCTTTTTTTGCCTCCGAGCGCGATATTGTGCTGGTGTTTCAACTCATTGATTTTCGGCGCAAGGCGAGCGGCGAAGATATACAAATGCTTGAGTACTTAACGCAAAAGCACATTCCTTTTGTGATTGTGTTCACGAAGTGTGACAAGCTCAATAAAACCCAAACCCTGCAACGGATGGAAGAAATCGGCGAGGAATTAAGCAATTTCGATGCCGATGCCATTCTCTTTTCCGCGCTGTCGGGGCAGGGAGTGGAAGAAGTCAAACAAAAGATTATTGAAGTAACAGAGGCACTGTGATGTATGAGCAATTTGCCGGTTTCTATGATGAATTTACCACCAATGTAGATTATGAGCGCCGTGCTGCGTATTTTGACAGCCTGATAGCCCGATACGGCTGCGGCAAAGGGATTTTGCTGGACCTTGCCTGCGGTACCGGCTCTTTGAGCTTTGCCATGGAAGCGCTTGGCTACGATGTTATCGGCGTTGACAGCAGTGAAGAAATGCTCGATGCGGCGCTTGAAAAGAAAATTGAAAAGCAGTCTGCCGCGATGTTTTTAAACCAGGATATGACAGCACTGGATTTATTCGGTACGGTGACTGCCACCATTTGCGCGCTGGACTCTCTCAATCATTTGGATAGCATCGAGAAGGTAAAGCAGGCTTTCGAAAAGGTTTCTCTGTTTACCGAGCCGGGCGGCGTGTTTATCTTTGATGTCAATACGCTTTATAAACACACAAATGTTTTAGGCAATCAGGCATTTCTGTTTGAAAATGAGGACTGCTTTTTGGCTTGGCAAAATGAGTTGTGCGAAGATAACAGTGTCAATATGTACCTGGATTTCTTTGTATCGCAGGGCGAAGTCTACAGCCGCGAAAGCGAGTTTGTCAAAGAGTATTATTACAGCGATGAGCAGTTAAAAAGCGCCGCAGAGCAAGCGGGTTTTTCACTGTGCGGTATTTTTGATGATTTGAGCAAACAAAGTCCCGGCAAAACAAGCCAGAGAAAGATATTTGTACTCACGAAGGGAGATATATGTCAAAAGTAATTCGTTGTATTACACAAGAAGGCGCCATTGTGATGATGGCAGCGGATACGACCGATATTGTGGCAAGAGCGGAGCAAATTCATCAAACTTCTGCGGTGACCACAGCAGCGCTCGGCAGGCTGTTGACTGCCTGTTCCTTAATGGGACAGTCTCTCAAAGGGGAAGACGAAAGCATTTCCTTACAGCTTAAAGGCGGCGGACCTGCCGGCACAGTTGTTGCTGTCAGCGATGCGCATGGCAATGTGCGCGGCTATATTGAAAACCCGGTTGTAGAGTTGCCGCTTAACAAGCAGGGAAAACTCGATGTTGGCGGTGCAGTCGGTAAAAGCGGTAACCTCTATGTGGTGAAAGATTTAGGGCTTAAAGAACCTTATGTCGGGCAAGTGCCGCTGGTCAGCGGCGAGATTGCCGAAGATATAACTTCTTACTTTGCTGTCAGTGAGCAAATCCCGACCGTTTGTGCATTAGGTGTTTTAGTAAATCCCGATTTGAGCTGTAAAGCGGCAGGCGGGTTTATCATTCAACTGCTGCCCTCGGCGATGGAGGAGGATATCGTTTTTGTGGAAGAAGCGGTAAAAAATTTGGAAAATGTCAGTTCCATGATTGCGCGCGGGATGTCGCCGGAAGAAATTTGCCGCTTTGTGCTCAAGGGCAGAGAGGTAGATGTTCTGGATGAGAGCGATTGCACCTACCGCTGTAATTGCTCGCGCGAGCGCATTGAGCGCGCCCTGATTTCCACCGGCAAAAAGACATTGGAGGAATTGGCGCAGGAGGGCAAAAGAGAAGAAATTAACTGCCAATATTGTGATAAAAAATACTATTTTGACAAGGCGGATTTTGAGCGATTACTCAAGCAGTGCCAATAGGTTGATGCAATTTGTTTTGTAATTAATATAAACTATATTCTATAAAGGCAGTAAAACCTAAAAAAATGAAAAAATATCAAAAAAGGTGTTGACAAACAGCCTTAAATAGTGTATATTAATATCCGTCGCTGATCACCAATATAAGCGACAGGGACATGGGGGAGCATAGCTCAGCTGGGAGAGCACCTGCCTTACAAGCAGGGGGTCACAGGTTCGAACCCTGTTGTTCCCACCACGAAATATGGCCCGGTAGTTCAGCTGGTTAGAACGCCAGCCTGTCACGCTGGAGGTCGTCGGTTCGAGCCCGATCCGGGTCGCCATATTTTTGCCTCTGTAGCTCAGTTGGTAGAGCAGCGGACTGAAAATCCGCGTGTCGCTGGTTCGATTCCGGCCGGAGGCACCATTATATGCGGATGTAGCTCATCTGGTAGAGCGCCACCTTGCCAAGGTGGAGGTAGCGGGTTCGAGCCCCGTCATCCGCTCCA
>SVOD01000021.1:21476-23331 GCA_015066575.1 Oscillospiraceae bacterium | reverse complement strand
TGCGCTCCGGTGCCGGCACCTATACCGGCTCCTCGCTGCCGGGCTACGGCTCTTCTATCTTGATGTCGGCACACAACACGACCTATTTTAAGGGCTTGGAGAATGCCAAGGAGGGTGACAGGATTACCGTCACCACCACCTACGGCATTTTTGAATATGCTGTCAGAGAAACAAAAGTGCTCGATGCCGATGATGCTTCGGCGGTGGACTATTTCTCCGAAACAGAGCAGTTGGTGCTTTACACCTGCTATCCCTTCCAACCGCTGGCATCGGTCAACGAGCAGCGCCTGTTTGTGTATTGTGATAAAGTAGCGGGTCCCACCGTCATTAGTGTGGAGGTGGATTTGTAATGGCAAAGAAAAAGAGAAATAACCCCTACTACAAATATATGCCCACCATCAGTGTGCGCAGAATCATTCACCACATTTGTGCGTTTATACTCACCATTTTAATCTTTTTGATGGCGGCATCCGTTTCCACCATTACAGGCTATTTAAACACTTCCGCTGTCAAAAACGCACTTGCCGGCAAGGATTTTTATAAGGATATTCGCCAAAATATCGTGGAGTCCTGCCAAACGATTGCTATCCCGAGCATGATTGATGAAGATGTGTTTTACACCATCTTTACAAGAGAAAAAATTTCCGAGGATATTAAGGCATATATCGATGCGGTTGCACAAGGCAAAAACTTTGATATGGATACGGATGCTCTCGAGCAGACATCCCTTGAGCAAATCACCAAGTCCCTTCAAGAGCAGGGCTTTACGGTGGATAGCGGCATGAAAAAGGATATCCGGCGCTTTATCGACCAAATGATGGAGATTTATCAATCCAACATTTCCATTTCCTACATCGACTCGTATGCACAACTCAAGGGCACGGCAAAACCGATTGCCGTTATCACCTGTGTGGTTTCGCTCATTTTGGTGGTCGCGCTGCTGTTCTTTATGATTGCGATTTACCGCTTTAAGGTCATTCACAAAACCATTCGTATGTTTGCCTACGGCTTGGGCGGCGCCGGTTTTATGCTCGTTATCATTGCCGGCTACTGCATCTGGCAGCAAATCGGCAGCGGTGTGCAGATTATTCCGGCATACCTCTACGATGCGATGCAGAATTATATTCAAAACGGCTTAAGAAGTTATATTTTTGCCGCTGTGATTTTGTTTATCTTCTCTTTGGCGTTGGCGTTCGTTTCCGAGTCGCTTAGAAGCCGCGTGAAGAAAAACTACTTTGCGCGCTTAGAGGCAAACTTCAGAGAGAACCTCAACGATGAACTGGAAAATAAGAACTTTACCCCTGACCTGGATATGACCAGCAGAGAGGAAAAAGCCAAGAAAGTCGCGCACGATGAGTTTAACCGCTACGCGATGGACAGGCTCGACAGCGTCACCCTCAACGAGGAGCAGGAGGCTACGCAAAAGCAAGAGTTTGATTTGCCGGTTGCCCGCCCGCAGGTACAGGATGACTTTACCGAGGTGCAGGTGGATGAAGAGGACGATTCTTAATGATATAGCGTAGCCGCCGGCTACGCTATATTAGCTATGCGCAATGCAGAAATCAGAATGCAGAATGCAGAATGCAGAAATCAGAATGCAGAAATTAGAATGCAGAATGCAGAATTGAGGTGGCGTTGCCTTGCAACGCAATATAAAAGCGAGTTCGCTTTTGCGAACCGCTAACCAAACGCGAAAATCGAACGCTGAATCCGGAATACTTTAAAGCGAGTTCGCTTTTGCGAACCGCTATCCAAACGCTGAAAACCGAATGTTGAATCCGGAATACATTTAAAGCGAGTTCGCTTTTGCGAACCGCTAACCAAACGCTGAAAACCGAACGCTGAATCCGGAATA